>NZ_KV795634.1:0-53017 GCF_001809065.1 Corynebacterium sp. HMSC055G02
TGGCATGCGGACACACTTTTCTTTACTTAACCCGAGATCACTACAGCAGTGCTTGTTGATGGTGGCTTTTACCGCAAACGTGCGGCAACACTGTTTGGTCATAAGACCGCAGAGGATCGCGCTGATGAACTGGTCAAGTACTGCCATCGCCATATACGTGAATCGCGCGCTGGACTGTACCGAATCTTTTACTACGACTGCCCACCGTCACAGCGGGTTGTTTATCACCCATTGCTCCAGCAGCAAGTCAACCTTGGTAAAAGTGAACTTTTTACCTGGACCAATGACTTCTTCACTGCATTGGCTAAAAAACGAAGACGATCCTTTACACGTTAACTACACCGGAAAACAGGACCCTGAGGACGACGAAGAAGAGCTCTAGCCCCTACTGGAACTGGCTGAGGTCAATGCCTTCCAGCGGGTCGGACTCGCGGATGTCCTCCTCCGGTGGCAGCGGCACCTCGCAGAGCACAACTGCCGCACCACACGGATCCTGCACGGTTGCCAGCGGGCCGAACTCGGTGGCCTGCGGGGCAACGAGCACGGAACCGCCCAGTTCCTCAGCCTTGGCGACAGCGGTGTCGATGTTCTCCACGCCAAGGTAGGCCAGCCAGCCAACGAAGCTCTTATCTGCCGCATCGGTCTGTGCAGCAACCGAGCTGGCTACCAAGCCAGCGAACGGCGCCCCGTCTTCCATCGCAACTGCGAAAGTGCCGTGCTCGTTCTTGTTGCGCACTGCGATTTCCCAGCCAAAGAAGTTGCGGTAGAAGTCCGCGACCTGCTCGAAGGTCTCCTCCAGGCCTGCGACCAGCTCGAACCACACTGGTGTGCCGGGCTCGCCCGCTGCGATGAAGGCCTGCTCACCCGGCTGTTCCAGTAGCCCGATGAGGCCACCGGCGGGGTCGGAAACGACAGCCATCGTGGATCCGTCGACAAGCGGGGTCGGTTCCTGGAAGACCTCGGCGCCGAGCTCACGCGCCTTCTCGACGGCACCAGCGGCGGAGTCGACATGGAAATTCACGCGCCACTGGTTGACGAAGGCATCCTCAGCGTCCTTATCGGCCTCAAGCAGCACCGACACCGGCATTCCGGACAGCATGGCAACGCGGCGACCAGCGGATGCCTCGCGGGCATCCTCATGGATTGGCGCGGTATTGCGATAAGCCCACCCGAGAACGCCGCGGTAGAAGCGCTCGGTCTTACGCGGTGCGGCGGAGAGCAGATCTACGCGCAGGGGCATGCCAAATTCGGCGGGAAATGCGGGCATGAGTTACAAGTTCCTCCACTTTTCAGGATCAAAGTCATCGTCGGCGGTGGCCTCATCAAAGTAGTCATCATCGACTTCATCGGCGGTGGCCACGCGTGCCGACATACCGGCAACAGAGACGACGTCCCCTGGACGCAGCACCTTGCCACGGCGGGTGTCGACCTCACCGTTCACGCTGACCTGGCCCTCGGCAATGAGTTCCTTGGCCAGACCGCCCGTTTCCACCAGGTTTGCCAACTTCAGGAATTGCCCGAGACGGATGGACTCATCCCGGATTGCGACATCGATAGGCTCCATGTCCTTAAGTGTGTCATACCCGGTGAAAATGGTCGGGGTTGGTTCGGGTCTGGTTCGGCTTTGGAGGCTTGGGAGACCTGGGAGCCACCCCATTTAAACTTCTATTTCAATAAAAACCTCGAACCGCGACGCAGATGAGGCAGCACACCCTAACATCGTTCTCATGTCTAATTCACGGTCTCCGAAGTGGCCCCGGATCGCCAGCGAAGCGCCACCTCGCCCTCCGCTACGCCATGTTATCGCCGCCTCGGTAGCCGTGAGCCTGCCGCTGATGACCCTGGCACTCATCTCAACTTCTGTCTCTGACCTGCTATTTCTGCCTCCTATTGGCGCTGCCATGGCGCTTATTGTCGGTGCGCCCAACTTGCCTCTGGCTCAGCCACGAAATGTCGTGGTCGGACACCTCATCGGCTGCACGACTGGCATCGCAATTCTGCACATGTTGGGTTCGACCATCATTGCTGCAGCGGTTGCCGCCGGCGTCGCCTTCGCGCTCATGCTTCTTGCTCGCGCGGCGCACTCCCCTGCCACCGCTACCGCTATGGTCACTGTGCTGATGCCACACGGTCATGGGCTTGCCAACGATTTCCGCTTCATAGGCTTCATTTTCGCTTCGTCGATCATGATCGTGATGCTTGGCATCCTCGCAAATCGACTGCGCGGCCTCCGCTATCCCACATACTGGTGGTAGGTGGATTCGGAGCTCAGCCTCGAACCAGCGCCAGGGAAATCTATGGATTCACTACTAGGCATCTTTGCAGCCCCAAATATAGTTCCGTCGCACTTTCTATAGTGATTTCTCGCTTTACGGCGAACACAACCTAGGCTTTCCTAGGTTATGAACTTTTACCTTCCCGAACTGCAACGAGAAAAACTCTAATGGAGCTTTTCGAGACACATCCACCAACGTTTAGATAGCTCGAACCTTTCCCCATTTCTCTAACGGAAAAATAGGCCGCCAAGAGCCTACTACAGAGACCAAGTAAATCCAGCTGAAGAATCACTAGATACAGATAACTTTTTAGTAATGAGAGAAAAGACCAAAAAATTTCAATACTTAAAAGGGAGATATCTGCCGTTGGTTATAGACTCCGAGGACATAACGACACCACGCAATAGCAGAGTCCACTGCTAAATCCGCAGTTACTTTATCGAGTTCTGGAACTTCATTCATTCCATGTCCTGAGTCAGTTTGGCGAGACCTTAGGTCCGCTACACCCTGAACCATCTTATTCAGTCCTCTACGTACCGACTCGAAAGCTTCGCTTGTCATCAAAGCTCCCCCTGATTCGCCAATTCCTAGCATTTTATGCACTTTGGATGCCCTCTCCATCACCCTGAGATCAATGATTTCCGAATCCTTCATTCCCATAGCGGAAAGAATTGCAGCAGCGACTGCTTCAATTACATCCTTCGCGTAACCTACGACTTCCAAGTAGTCATGCTCGATTGTTAAAGCTCGGTTTAGCTTCTTAACTTTTCGCGTAACCCCATCGATTGAAGGCAGATTACTCAAATCGAAAAGATCAAGAGGAACCCCTTCCGGCTCCTCAATCCTCTGACTCTCCAAAGACAACCTAAAACCATCTTCACGGCAAGCGCGGCTGAGATCTTGAATCAAGGCTTCATACCTTAATTCACCCTCCCAGTCGGAATAGTCACTATTCCGAAGCATCTGACTCAAAGCCCGAAGTCCCCGTGATGCTTCTTCTTGGTTGCCCCAGTCCACTCGTTTAGAAAAATTCTGCCCAATTTCAAGCGATGAATAAAGGTTTGGGTTATCCTTCAAAGCTTCAGGGTTCGGAGTATCGGGATGGAAGAACTCGAATCGAGCCCAGCACATATATGTCTCATACGGGGTCAGGAAATCTGTTAAACCCATCGCTGCACCACGGATATTTACGCTGACTAAATCAGGATTTTTCTTAACCATCTTCTTCTCTATCTCCTCTCGTCCTTAACCGCATACCCTCACGCGACCTTCTCCATCTGCTTCTTATCAGCATCTTAACTAGCAGGCCGGAATGAACAGCCTCGTTAAACGATGGTGCTTCGAACGTTGGCACCCATACACAATCGCCCCCTAATCTCTTAGCGTGCAAATTCACTTCGACGCTTTTGCCCTGGCGGTGCCGCTATACGGCATGGGACAATTGTCCTCATGCCAAAGCAGTGGATTAACAACACGACGACCGAAAAAATTGTCATCGTCGGCGCTGGTGGTTTTGGGCGAAACGTGGTCAGCTTCATCAAGGACATCAACGACTACGCAGCAGCCAACGGCCTACCACCGCAGTGGGAAATCCTAGGCATTATTGATGATGGCACCCCAGATATGACCTTTTTCCACAAAATGGGCGTGCAACTCTTGGGCAAAACCGAAATCCTCGCGGACTTGCCCGAGGGGGTTTATTACACAGTCGCAATCGGTAGCGGCGCAGCTCGACGTTCGATTGCGCAACGCGCAGATGCCGAAGGGCTCGTGCCTGCGACTCTGGTCCACCCAGACACCAGCATTGGCGCGCTGGTCTCGCTCGGAGAGGGCACGGTCATCTGCCCCGGGGCACGCTTGACCTGCAATATTGAGGTAGGCAAGCACGCCCAAATCAATATGAATGTCACAATCGGCCACGATGCAGTGCTGCGGGACTACTGCACAATCTTCCCGCTCAATGCCGTGTCGGGCTTTGTCACGCTTGGCGAGGCCTGCACACTAGGCGCCAACTCCGTAATCAACCCCGGCCTCACCGTCGGCGAGGGAGCTTACATCGGATCCGGAGCCGCAGTTACCAGAAACGTCGATGACTACACCGTTGTCGCCGGTGTTCCCGCGGGCGTAATTAAGAACCTGCGTTAGCCGAAACGTCCTTCTCCGCCGAATTCTCATCCGACGAACCGGTGAACTCGGTCATAGTCACTTGCCCCTCTTCCGAGATCCCTTCGCGCTTGAGCACCACCAATATTGTGTCGAGCAGGATCTTTGCATCGAGCAGTAGCGACCAATTATCCACGTACTGCACGTCGTACTCGAAACGTTCTTCCCAGGTGATGCCATTGCGGCCCGAGACCTGGGCAAGCCCCGTAATTCCCGGTGGCACCTCATGGCGGCGTGCTTGGCGCGGCGAATAGCGCTCTAGGTACTTCATGCGCAGCGGGCGCGGGCCAACGAGGCTCATGTCACCACGCAGAACGTTAAAGAGCTCCGGGAGCTCATCCAAGCTTGTGGACCGAAGGAATTTTCCCACCTCGGTGAGGCGGGACGCATCGTCGACAAGCCCCTTTGCCGGATTGACGTGGTGCATCGTCCGAAACTTGAGGATATTAAACGGCTCACCATCCTGGCCCGGGCGTTCCTGGCGGAATAGGACTGGCTTTCCCATGGAAAGTCGCACTGCCAGAGCCGTAGCGCCCATAACTGGCGACAGCACAATCAAGCCCGCTGCAGATGCCGCGATGTCGACGCCACGCTTAATTACCCGTTGCGCGCGGATGCTCAGTGAATCCATTGGTCATCTCCTACTTTTCGTTGAACATTTCGCGCAGAAGCTTTTCGGCACGCGCATCGACTTCCGCATTGGAACGGTTCCTGACCAGCCATCCGATTGCACCCACTGCACCGGCCGCGGCAAACGACGCTGCCGCAACGCGCAGTTTCTTGTGGTCATTCTGGTTGTCAGGCGCACTTTGCTTGACGACGGCCACCGCTGGCTCCGGCTCCGGCACAACCGGCTCCGCGGTATCGGTGACCATGACTGGTTCGGGCTCGGCTGCGGGTTCTGGTTGCGGCTCCAGCTCTGGTTCTGCCGATGCTGCGTCCTTGCGCCGTAGGCTCAGCATCGCAAATGCTGCTGCAAAGCCAAATAGCCATAGCGAACGGGAATCGTAGTAGTAGCCGGAAAAAACCTGTGCCACAAGAACCGAGAATGCCACGGCTGCGGTCAGACCAGCTTGAAGAAACTTGAATAGGTGGCGACAGGCGATTGCCAACACAACCAGCACAATCACAAACAGACCGATACCTATGACACCCGCTTCAGATCCGACTGTGTAGAAGATATTGTGCGGATGCTCCAGTGGACGTGAAGACCTCGGTGTCGACAGCACAACGAAGCTATGCAGGCCTCCACCAAAGATGCGGTGTTCACTCATGATTCGGAAAGCTTCATCATGGAGATAACCGCGTCCGGAATCATGTTCTTTTTCGAAGGTCAACTGGATAAAGCGCGTCTTAAAGTACTCTTCAATCTCGGTACCTGCGATGAACCGCGAGTATCCATACGCGACCGCTGCGGCGACTGCGACGTAAAAAACAGTCGCCCACTTCCAACCCCAGTGAAAAAACACAGCTATTGCGGTAAAGAGGACTACCACGGTGGTAGCAACCAGTACACCGCGGCTTCCCGACGCAACGAGACCGTAAGCAAATGGTGCAGCAAACAAGAGAACTGCCCACATGAACTTACGCCACAGCATGAAAAACACAGCTGCCGCGATGCCGTACAGCATGAAACGGGCAAAGACATTCGGGCCACCGCCGAACGCCGTCATGCGTCCGACATATTTCGGACCAGTAATGCCACCGTAGAGAAAAATAAGCGAGCAAATGGCTACTGCTAACCACAGCCATACCAGTGCCTGAGGATGCAAATAGAACAGTATTGCTGACATCGTGGCGATGAGCCCAAGCGTTATCAACGCAGTAACGACAGGAGCAACTTCGGCAGCTTCGGGGGCCCACAGTCCGGACAGCATCATCCAGAACAACCAGGCATAGAAAGCCACTAATGCCCACACGGCCATCGGCCACTGCTTTACATTGCCAGCGCCTTTCATCGCATTCAGCCAACTCTGGCGCTGCGCTTCTGGGGTGCCGATGGCTGTAAGGATTGCAACGATTACCAAAATCGGCAATGCAAGAGAGAGATCAGGAAGCGCCGAAGAGACGTCCTTCATCGTCGTGTCGCCAACGTAGAGGACACCAGCAAACATTCCCGCGGCCACCACAATAAACAGCGACTGCAGTATTGGTTTTCGCTGTTTTACAGTTTCTCCAGCTACCTCTGTAGAAGTCATCCCAGCACTTCCTTCAAAACACTAATCACCCGCGCGACGTCGTCATCGCCCAGCGCCGGACCACTAGGAAGAGTAATGCCACGGGAGAAAAGATTCTCAGCGGTGCCGTTGATGGTCGCTCGCGCGCCTTCATACACCGGCTGTAGGTGCATGGGCTTCCACAGGTGACGAGCCTCAATGTTGGCCTCACCCAGTGCTGCAATCACGCTGTCCGGGCTCAGGACGCCCTTATCGACGGCCTCCTGCGGCAACACAATTGAGGTCAGCCAGCAGTTCTCGGTGAAACGCTCGTCGGAGTCAGAGAGCAAGCGGGTACCTTTACCAGGGGCATCGTCGTCAAGCGAGGCGAGCAAATCGATGTACGCATCACGAATCTGGCGGCGGCGAGCAATCATGCCGTCCAGACGCGAGTGCTGCGCCCGCCCCAGTGCGGCGAGCAGACTGGACAGGCGGTAGTTGTAGCCGATTTCGGTGTGTTCGTACCAGGCGACGGGCTGACGCGCCTGCGTGGAGAGGTAGCGCGCGCGGGCGATGAGGTCAGCATCGTTGGACAGCAGCATGCCACCGCCGGAGGTGGTCATGATTTTGTTGCCGTTGAAAGACAGCGCGGCGGCACGGCCGAAACTGCCGGCCGGCTGACCATGGACGCTGGCACCGAGCGCCTCGGCGGCGTCCTCGATGAGCGCGATGCCGAGTTCTTCCAGGCGTGGCGCGAAGGCCGGGTAATCGGCGCAGCGGCCAAAGAGGTCCACAATCATCACGGCGGGAACGCTCTTGCCCTCGGCAAGCAGCTCATCGACGGTGCGGAGCAGCAGCTCAGGGTCGATGTTTCCGTCCTCTGCGGCATCGACGAACACCGGCGTAGCACCAACGTAAGCAATGGCGTTGGTCGTGGCCGCGAAGGTCATGGTGGAAACCGGAATGTAGTCACCTTCACCGATCCCCAGCGCAAGCAGCGCCAAGTGCAGACCAGCGGTGCCAGACGACAGCGCGAGCGCGAGCTCAACACCGCAGCGCTTGGCAATCTCCGCTTCAAACGCGTCTACTTCGGGGCCCAACGGAGCCACCCAACCAGAGTGGAGCGCGCGAACGACGGCCTGTTCTTCTGCTTCGGTGACTGTCGCGAGCGAAAGGAAGATCCGCTCATTGGGCTTGTTAGCGTCGGCGTTAGTCATTACTTCTGCACCTTTCGGACGCGGTTGAGTACCTCGATGAGCTGGTTGTACAGGCTGTCACGGGCAAAACGCTTCTCACCCAGTTCGCGGTTTCGCTGTCCCGCTGCGCGCATCTCATCGCGGTCGGAGATGATCTCAGCGAATCGCTTGGCCGCGGTCGGAATATCGCGCGAGAGACGCCAACCGGCATCGTGCTCGGTTGCGGCTTCCTCCAGCCAGCCACCATGGTTGAACACCACCGGACGCGATGCGGCCATGGCATCGAAGACCTTGTTCAGGGAGTTGCCCTCCAGGCAGGGGTCATCACGCAGCGGCGATAGCGCGATATCGGCGGCAGACACGTACTTGGCGACATCTTCCTTCGGCTGACGGCCGAGGAACATCGCATCGGCATCGAGGCCAGCGTCCTTGGCGCGCTGGTACAACGCATCCGAGTCGCTTCCCTGTCCCAGCAGGACAAAACGCACATTCTCCACGCCATCACGACGCAGCTGCGCCGCCAAATCCACAAGCCACTCCAGCTGGTAGGACATGCCAAAACCACCGGCATAGACAGCTACCACGTCATCGCCCCAGCCCTGCTCCTTTCGGAAAGCTGTACGCTGCTCGGCCGGGACATCAAAGCGCTCAAAGTCCGACGCATTCGGAATGACGGTCACGCGCTTCTTCGGAGCGACCTCTTTGACGCCATCGGCCATCGACGGCGACAGCGCCACGACCTCGCTCGATGCCGCATAAAATGCCTTCTCCAGCTGCTTGGCCAAGAAAATTGCCACCGGATTATTGAGGTAGCCCAACTTGATCGGCACCTCTGGCCACAGGTCACGGATCTCCGCCACCAACGGCGCACGCTGGGTAAACTTCGCCACGATTCCCGGAACCGCCACAGTCAGCGGGGTCGAGGACGCGTAGATCACGTCGGCAGGCACACGGGCAGCGACCGCGGAGGCGCGCACCAGGAAGTTCAAGAAACTGACGATACGCTCGCGCTTCGACATTTCATTGCGGTACGGAATCGCTAGACGACGCACGTGGATACCATCAACCGTTTTATCCATGGCCTCATCGCGACCACAGATCATTGTCACCTCGTGGCCTGCGGCGGCCATTCGTCGGGCAAACTCGTAGGGTCGGGAACCACCCGGCTCACCGGGGAGAACAAAGTGCTGGTGGATATAAGTGATTCGCATTGTTTAGGCTTCCTCGATTACGTCGACGGGGAGTTCTTCGGTGGTAGTTGATGGATTCTTCTGGCCTCCGCTTGGCTGCATCAGCGCCACTGCTGCAACAGCGGCTGCTGCAAAGTAGACAATTGCGCTGGTCCACGCGAGACCGAGGGCGTCTCCGAGAAGAATGCCCATCGGGTAACAAATGACAGCGATAACGGCGGAAATGAGCTCCACTCGGCCAATTCGACGGGGATTGTCGCTGCCGAGAATTTCACCGCACAGGTGTCGGTAGCAGCCGAGCACCACGGCCGCGATAGTCAGTGGCAGCACCAACTCCCGGGAAGGCTCAAACTCATGGCCGAATACCGGCACGATGAGGAAGTAGAGTGCCACCCCACCGAGCGCACCAAGTGCTCCGTACGCTGCAGTGACTATGCCAAGGTGTCGGAGCACACGAGATGGGGTGAGTTCGCGACCCCTCTGGTCGCTGGTGCGCTGATCGGCGACTGACTGCGCGATCCAGTACAGCGGTTCCGTCGCCGTCGCCACGACTACAAAAAGACCTAACGACGCCGGTGAGGCCAGCGCCGGCAGCAAAACGCGACCCAAGCGTGTGGTCGTCAACGGCCCCAGACCCGATGCGATGAATGGGGCATTTGTTCGTGCCGTCTCTACCACTCCGCCAACACGGGAATCGGTGTGTTTGCGTGACTTCGCTAGCGACCAGATTGCCAGTGGCAGTGCCGGGAAGATATAGGCCGCAGCCCACCAGCGCCAGTCCTCGACTCCGGCGAAATAGAGCGCAGCGCTTATTAGCAGTACTGAGCCCTGAAAACCGACGAATACTGCGACGAAGAAGGACACTCGATGGCGGCTGATAGCCATGGCACGGACCATGGAAAATGACACGGTAACCAAGGCGACGACGCCGGCCATTGCCGTCCACGGTCCGTAGACGACTCCTGCGATGGCACAGGCAATCAGAGCGACCACAGTCATGGCGAAACCACTCGGAATGAGACCGTGGTCGTAATCATCGCGGCGCAGCAAAAGCCGATCGGCCCCAAATCCGACGAATGGCGCCACAATATAGGCGAACTGCAAAACGGTAGCGACCTCGCCTCGACCGGCGGGCCCCAGCACTCGCGCGGAAAGAATACTGACCACAAAGGCGACGACTGCGGCGAGCGCTGAAGCTGCCGAAATCGTCGCAACTGTTCGAACTCTTTGCGCCAGCTGCCCGGAGTTAGAGGAGCTGGTGGTTGTCACGGTGGGGAGTCATCCTAACTATTTTGCTTTCGAGCTAGCGGTTGCAAGTGATTGTGCACCGGTGGGATGCGCCTCAATACTGCTTTGCGCCCCACCGTGCTCTGCAAGCCAACGACGTGCAGCATCGTGATTATGTGTGCACGGGAGAATCCGCGAATTCAGCCGTTCCGGCTCAACACGTACCTCAGTGATTAGCGGATGACGATCACCGATCTTGGGAACCTCGCGGTCATCAACCAAGTCCTCGGAGATTTTCTCACCGTCACGAAGACCCGTGTAGACAATCTCTACGTCTGCGTCATGGAGCCTAATGAGGTTCTCCGCCAGCTCAGCAATCTTGACCGGCTTACCCATCTCCAGCACCAGAGTCTCACCGGACTCTGCAATAACGGTAGCCTGCAGCACCAGCTGCGATGCCTCCGGAATGGTCATGAAGTAGCGCTGAACGTCAGGATGCGTCACCGTCACCGGGCCGCCCTCTTCAATCTGACGCTGGAAAGTCGTAATGACCGAACCGCGCGAGCCAAACACGTTACCGAAGCGGACAGATGCCCAGACACCTTCGTGAGTTTTCCCCATGTGCGCAGTCAGACGTTCCGCAGCGCGCTTGGATTCACCCAGAATCGAGGCCGGGTTCGCAGCCTTGTCCGTGGAAATATTAATAACGGTTGAAACGTTAGCCGCAGCCGCTGCATCCAGGACGTTCTGGGTTCCGATGACATTGGTTTGCACTGCTTCTGCAGGGTAGCTCTCCAGCAGTGGCAGGTGCTTGAGAGCTGCAGCATGGTAGACAACATCGGGCTTGCGCTCGGTGAAGATTTGCGTCAGCATCTCCGCGTCACGGATATCAGCCAGGACGGTATCGGAGCCGTCGAGAAGCGCCGAACCCGTCAGCGACAGCTGCGTGGCATGCAAGCCGCCCTCATCGCGATCCAGCATGATCAGTTCTGCCGGCTCAAAGCGGTGAACCTGTCGGCAGATTTCCGAACCGATAGAACCTCCAGCGCCGGTGACCAGCACCTTCTTACCGCGGATTATGGAAGCGACCTTGGATTCATCCAGGTGCAGAGGCTGACGGCCAATGAGGTCGGCGATGTTAATTTCGCGCACCTGCGAGGTAGCGACAGCACCACGGTGGCGCGAGTACTCTTCCACCGGCGGCAGAATGAGCAGGCGCAGCGACGATTCCTCACAAATGTGGTTGAGGACGTTGATGCACTCAGTGGACAGTGGCTCATCAGTCGCAATGATGACCGACTGCGCCGAAGTGCGCGATGCGAGCTCACCCAGCTGATCAATTCCACGAACCACGCGGAGACCATGGATACGAGAAATATGGTTCTCGCCGCTTTCTTTGGGATCGACGATTCCAACCAAGTGGAAGCGGTTCTCACGGGAGATACCGGAATCCGTAAGGCTGTTAATAAAGAATTTGGCTCGACGGCCTGCACCGAGAACAATCAAGCGATCATCCGTCTGACGGGAGCCAAAGTTGTTGGTAATCCAGCGAGCGAGAGTTCGGGTATAGATACTTGCCAAAGTTGCGACACAGCCGCCTGCGAACGGAACGTACCACGCAATTTCCGGGAAGGTCTTCAGGATTTGAGCTAACCCAGTGGCTGCGGTAGCGCCGCCCATGCTGATGCTCAGCAGAACAATATCTTCAGTTCGACTGCCGGGCCATACGCGTTGTGGGTTGGTGTACTCCCCGAGCAGCAGGCCGAGCAGGACGATGACGGCCACGGCGACAGCGACAACCAAAAAATTAGTGCCTGATATTTCAGAGAAAGATACCAATTCACCGCGGACGATTCCGTTAGCGGCGGACAGCGCAATCAGCCAGGCGAGTACGTCAAATACGCACCAGGCGAGCTGCTTCCAGTCTCGGATAAACATTCTTATGCCTTTTACTGCTGGTTAAATTTTCTTACGCACAATGCGTTCCACAGGCTTGGCATACTATGCGATATGAACTACATTTACAGCCCCCTACTACAAAGGGCTACCCCATCGTTCGGGTAGCCAAAAAGCCACCTTTACCACTCATCATTCTCCCTGGTAAAACAACGTTTCACCAACTGTTTACTGAAGCTTCAATCTGTTTACATTCATCTAACTAGCTGTACAAACTAGCTTCTAACGCAACCACTTCCTGACGATTGCAATTAATGCAAAATCACCTCTTTATTGAGATATTTATTCAAGGAAGTATTTGCGTGAATACTCAAACAATCGTTTTTGACAAAAGGGTTACACTTCCCCGTGAGCACATCATCAATGCGTCGGGCACGCGCTTTCATCACCCGGAAGCCCTTCCTTGCTGCCCTGATGCTGATTCAAAACCGGATGGGTCAGACACAGAAGACCACACAGTTCTGGCAGGCCCACAAAAACGGCGAAGACCCGACCAAATAAAAGCACTCTTACATGCGCCCATATTAAATGCGCACCCAGTATGCGTATTATTGATATATGTCGTCGCACGCCACACCAGAACCCCAATCCCCCACAACCAAACCGCCTACTAAGCCTGGCAAGAAGCGCCGCATGTCCTGGCATCGCAAGGCCGGTATGCCAGTGCGCTGGTGGTTCGCCTCCATCATTGTGGCAGCACTCATTCACCCTTTCGTCACCGATGGCCGTTGGCTGTTGGTGCATCTCTTTACCCTCGGCGCCGTCACCAACTCCATCCTCATCTGGGGCCGCCACTTCACCGAAAAGCTACTGAAAATCGACGTGCCCGTTGGCAATCGGAAGATTCAGTTGGCAAATATTTACCTGCTCAACGTAGGTATTGTCGCGACGGTCGTCGGCAAGCTCGGTGACTGGTGGCCAGTGACCACCACCGGCGCGACGGTCGTCGGCGTCGCCGTCGCATGGCATGCGTTTTCCCTCGGACGCGACCTGGTAGCGAAGCGCGATCGGCCATTCGCCATCTCCGTTGCACACTACGTCGCGTCGGCATGCCTACTGCCCATCGGCGCTGCACTCGGCGCCATCCTCGCATCTCCTAAGGGCAAAGCGCTTCACGACGACCTCCTACTGGCACACGAAACCGTCAACCTCATTGGCTTCCTCGGGCTCGCGGCCTGCGGCACGCTCATCACCATGTTCCCAGCGCTGTGGCGAACCCGGATGTCGCCGCATTCCCGCCCGAAGCTGGCACTAGCAGTACAGCTCATAGGTATCGCAATTACTGCGATCGGTGCACTGACCAGCTTCAACTGGTTGGACTCCGTCGGCCTTGGCATTATCACTATCGGCTGGGTCATAGCCGCCATCCCGTGGGCACACAACGTCATGACTGTCGCTAAAGACCCGCGCGACCGCCTCAGCTACCCGGCGTTGTCTGCTGCAGCTGCAGTCGTCTGGCTAATCGGCACACTCGCAGTCGCCACAGTCAAGGCGCTTGACGACGGCTTCGTAATCTCATCCCTCACGCTGCCGCTGGTAATCGGTTTCGGCGCCCAGTTGCTTATCGGCATGATGAGCCAACTCTTGCCCGCCACCATCGGCGGAGGTGCTGGCCCAGTCTCTGCCGGTATGAAGGAACTTGACCGCGCGGGCGCATTCCGCTGGTCAACCATCAATATTGGTCTGGCACTGTGGCTAATGCCGCTGCCTTCCTGGACCAAAGTGGCGGTCTCCGCAATGGTCTCCCTTGCCTTGGTGTCTTATCTGCCACTTGTCGGCCGTGCCGCGAAGGCTCAGATTGGTGCGTTAAAAGAGAGTCAGAAGGCACGGGCGAACAAGGAAGCACCGCCGAAACCGGTCGAACTGCATGCAACTGCACGTCGACTCGGTGCTCAAACGACCGCTGCTCTGGCTGTATTGGGCCTGGTAGTAACCGTCGGCGTTGCGCTGAGCGGTGGCGGTGGCGGTACAGGAAGCATTGAAACCACCGGTGATGTTGCGTCCACCGGAGATACCGTCGAGGTGACGGTTACTGCCAACGATATGACCTATACCCCGAACGTTATAGAGGCGAACCCCGGCGACCGACTGGTCATCACCATGGTCAACGCTGATTCCCAGGTCCACGATCTGCGCTTGGCCACCGGCGAGGACACCGGACGTGTCGCCCCTGGCAACTCCGCCACCATTGAAGTGCCGGTTGTTCCCG
This sequence comes from Corynebacterium sp. HMSC055G02, assembly GCF_001809065.1. Taxonomy (NCBI): domain Bacteria; kingdom Bacillati; phylum Actinomycetota; class Actinomycetes; order Mycobacteriales; family Corynebacteriaceae; genus Corynebacterium; species Corynebacterium sp. HMSC055G02. The sequence continues at coordinate 14,374 of NZ_KV795634.1, forward strand.
GTGACATTGACGGCTGGTGCACCATTGCTGGTCACCGCCAGATGGGCATGACGCTCACGGTCAATGCAGGTGGCTCGAATCATTCACACCGCACCGGGAACAGCGGCCACTCCGACCACGCAACGCCAGGCGCACTCGGGAATGTCGGCGAACAGCCCGGTCCGGACTCCCCCACCATCAACCCGATGTTAGAGCCCGCCGAGGACGCCACGGTTCACCACGTCACGCTGCGGGCCAGCGAATTCACCGGCTACGCTGCCCCTGGCGTCGAGCAGCAGCATTGGGTATTCAACGGCAAACCGCTGGGGCCAACTTTGCGCGGCAAGGTGGGCGACGAGTTCGTCGTCACGCTCATTAATGACGGCACCATGAGTCACTCCATCGACTTTCACGCCGGCATTGTTTCGCCGGACGAGCCAATGCGCGACATCGCCCCTGGTGAGAAGCTTGAGTACCGCTTCCGTGCTGACCGCGCGGGCATCTGGATGTACCACTGCGCAACCATGCCCATGTCCATGCACATCGCTGCCGGTATGCACGGTGCCGTCATCATCGACCCACCGAATCTCACTGATGTTGACCACGAGGTTCTTCTGGTGCAGTCGGAAAGCTACTGGGGCGAGGACGGCCCCGACGCCGACAAGACCATGGCCGAGGACCCCGATATCTACAAGTTCAACGGCTACCCCGACCAGTATCTCACCCACCCAATTCGCATTCGCGCAGGTGAGACGGTACGTTTCTGGGTACTTGCCGCCGGCCCCAACAAGGGCACGAGCTTCCATATCGTCGGCACGCAGTTCCATCGCGTGTACAAGGAGGGCGCGCTTTTGCTTGACGACGGCGTGGGCGGTGCCCAAGCCCTTGACCTCGGTGCCGCGCAGGGCGGTTATGTTGAGGCCGAATTCCCGGAGCCAGGCACGTACCGCTTTGTTGACCACCAGATGGTGCATGCCGAAATGGGGGCACGCGGCAACATAGTGGTGAACTAAACCAGGGTTTACAACTTAATTGGAGCGTCTTCTGGCTCGACAGCGCGCGGCAGATTGGACTCGCCCATCAGGTACTGGTCCACGGCCTCGGCGCAGGCGCGGCCTTCGGCGATAGCCCACACAATCAAACTGGCACCACGGCCATTGTCACCGGCCACGAACACGGGACCGTCGAAGTTCTGCTCGATGTCGCTGCGCACGGCGAGGTAGTCGTCGTCACGCATCATCACACCGCGATCGTTGAACTGAATCCCCAGCTCATGCGACAGACCACCGCGCTCCGGACCGGAGAAGCCCAGCGCGATGAGAACTAGGTCGGCATCGAGTTCGAAATCCGTATCCTCCATAGGCACACGCTTGCCATCGATGACCTCGACCTCGTTGGCGGACAGGCCGGTCACGTGACCGTCCTCGCCGTGGAAGGAGACGGTGTTGACGTTGAAGACGCGCTTGCCCAGGGTCTCGCCGGTGACGCGAGCGTTAAGGCCGAGCGCCTCGGTAACCTCTGGCGGTTCGGAACCGGTGATGGTGTACTCGCCCTCTTCGTGGGCAGTCGCCACGCGCCAGACCAGCGGGTACATCGGCCACGGAGTCGACGCCGCACGGGACTTCGGCGCACGCGGGCGAATATCGAACTGCGTGACGGACGCCGCGCCCTGGCGCAGCGCGGTACCGAAGCAGTCGATACCGGTGTCACCGCCGCCAATGACAACGACCTTCTTGCCCTTCGCATCAATCGGCGGGGTGTCGAGCTCGCCTGCGGCAACGCGGTTGGCTCCCGGCAGGTACTCCATAGCCTGGTGAATACCCTCCAAATCACGGCCATCGACGGGCAGGTCGCGGGCCAGCGATGCGCCGGTAGCCAGCACAACTGCGTCGAAATCGGCCAGGTCAGCAGCTGTCGGTGAGACGTTGGTACGGAACTCGGTGCCCTCGATCTCCATCTGCTCAAGACGGCGGTCGAGGAAGCGCTGCTCCATCTTGTAATCCGGCACACCGTAGCGCATCAGACCACCAATCTTGTCGTCGCGCTCGAAGACCGTGACATCATGCCCGGCGCGAGTAAGCTGCTGTGCTGCAGCAAGGCCCGCTGGCCCGGAGCCGATGACAGCGATGTGCTGGCCGGTGTCGAAAGTCGGCACAATTGGCTGAACCCAGCCCTCATCGAAGCCGCGTTCAACGATGGCCAGCTCGATGTTCTTAATGGTCACGGCATCGTCGTTGATGCCGAGCACACAACCGCCCTCGCACGGAGCCGGGCACAGGCGACCGGTCCACTCGGGGAAGTTGTTGGTGGCGTGCAAGCGCTCGAAAGCCTCGTGCCAGCGGTTCTGACGAACCAGGTCATTCCACTCCGGAATGATGTTGCCCAGCGGGCAGGCCGAGTGACAAAACGGCACGCCACAGTCCATACAGCGGGTCGCCTGCTGTTGCACCTGCTCGTTGCTAGCCTCCTCATAGACCTCTTTCCAGTCCATCAGACGCAGCGGAACCGGGCGATGAGCAGGCTCTTCGCGCTGGAATTTCATGAACCCCTTCGGATCAGCCATTGGTTACTGCCTCCATGATTGCCTCGTTGATGTCAGCGTCGTTGTCCTTTGCCTTCGCGACTACGTCGAGAATTCGGGCGTAATCACGCGGCATGATTTTGATGAACTGTGCAGCCGGGAACCGAGTCTTAGAACCCGTGAGCTTGCGGTGCTTCGACAGCGTGGCCTCCAACCAGCTGATGTCCTCATCATCGAGCGGCACAATATCGACCAGCTCGGTGTTGATGTTCGCCCGCGTCGCCTCGTTATCCAGCAGGTAAGCGATACCGCCACTCATACCGGCGCCGAAGTTGTGACCGACCGGGCCCGCCACTACGACGCGGCCACCGGTCATGTACTCGCAACCGTGGTTACCGATGCCCTCGACCACGGCCGTAGCACCGGAGTTACGCACGCAGAAGCGCTCACCGACAGTGCCGCGGACGAAGATCTCACCGCTGGTGGCACCAAAACCAATGACATTGCCGGCAATGGTGTCGGTAGCCACATCCGCGGTCGGCGGGGCCGAACGTGAAGGTCGAACCACAATCTTGCCACCGCACAGGCCCTTGCCGACGAAGTCGTTGGCATCGCCCTCCAGCTTGATGGTCACACCGGCCGGCAGGAACGCACCCAGCGAGTTACCGGCGGAACCGAGCAGGTTGACGACGATGGAGTCGTCGGCAAGCCCCTGCTTACCTGCGACTTTGGTGACTTCATACCCCAGGCGCGTGCCCACGGAACGGTTCACATTGCTGATGGCATGGTGCAGCGATACCGGTGTCGGCGCCAGCCCATTCGCGCGCGCCGTACGCAGCGCGGGCTGCGCTTCGTCGATGAGGCGCTCGTCCAACGCGCCCTCAAGGCCGTGGTCCTGCGCCTTCGTGCAGTAGGAATCCTGGTCCGCAAAGAAGGGGCTTTCGGCAACGTGCAGGATTCGCTCCAGGTCAAGCTTTGCGACGCGCGGAAGGTTGCCCAGATCCTTGCGCGGACGCAGGCACTCGGCATGTCCGACCGCTTCATCGATGGTGCGGAAACCCAGCTCAGCGAGGTATTCACGGACCTGCTGGGCAATAAAGGTGAAGAAGTTGACCACGTGCTCGGCACGGCCGGTGAACTTGCTCCGCAACTTCGGATTCTGGGTGGCAATACCGACTGGGCAGGTGTCCAAGTGGCAGACGCGCATCATGACGCAGCCCTCAACCACCAGCGGAGCGGTAGCAAAACCAAACTCCTCAGCACCCAGCAACATCGCGACCACGACATCACGACCGGTCTTGAGCTGGCCATCGCACTGCACGCGGATGCGGTCGCGCAGCCCGTTGAGCATCAGGGTCTGCTGGGTTTCAGCGAGCCCCAGCTCCCACGGACCGCCGGCGTGCTTGAGGCTGGTCAGTGGCGAGGCACCAGTGCCGCCATCGTGGCCGGAGATCAGCACGACGTCGGCATGCGCCTTCGAGACACCAGCGGCGACGGTGCCCACGCCCTGCTCGGAGACAAGCTTGACGTGAATGCGGGCGCGCGGATTGGCGTTCTTGAGGTCGTAGATGAGCTGCGCCAAATCCTCGATTGAGTAGATGTCGTGGTGCGGTGGCGGCGAGATCAGACCCACGCCCGGGGTGGTGATGCGGACTTCCGCGATCCACGGGTAGACCTTGTTCGGTGGCAGCTGGCCACCTTCCCCGGGCTTTGCGCCCTGGGCCATCTTGATCTGGATGTCGGTGCAGTTGGACAGGTAGTGGCTGGTCACACCGAAGCGGCCCGATGCGACCTGCTTGATGGCAGAGCGCTTCCAGTCGCCGTTGGCCTCCATTTCGAAGCGGTCTGGATCTTCGCCGCCCTCGCCGGAGTTGGACATCGCACCCAGGCGATTCATAGCGATGGCCAGCGTCTCATGTGCCTCCGCAGAGATGGAGCCGTAGCTCATCGCGCCGGTGGAGAAACGCTTGACGATGCTGGAGACCGGTTCGACCTCATCAATGTCGATAGGCTCGCGGTCGGAGGCGAACTCGAGCATGCCGCGCAGAGTTGCCAGCTGCTTGGTCTGCTCATCGACCTTGTTGGTGTAGTCGCGGAAGACCGCGTACTGACCAGTGCGGGTGGCATGCTGCAGCGTGTAGATGGTCTCCGGGTTGAACAGGTGGTACTCGCCTTCGCGACGCCACTTGTACTCGCCGCCGAGATCCAGCTCGCGGTGGGCCTGCTCTTCCGGACGCGGCAGGAATGCGCTGCGGTGACGAGCCGCAACATCTTCTGCGACCTCATCGAGACCGATACCTTCCAGCGGAGAAACAGCTCCGGTGAAGTACTCGTCCAGGAACTCCTGCGACAGACCGACGGTGTCGGCCAGCTGAGCGCCACGGTAGGACTGCAGTGAGGCGATACCCATCTTGGACATGACCTTCAGCACGCCCTTAGAGGCGGCCTTGCAGTAGTTCGAGCAGGCCTGATCCAGCGTCAGATCACCAAGCTGATCCTTCATGCGCAGCTCATCGATGGTTTCGAAAGCCATGTACGGATTAATGGCATCGGCACCAAAGCCCAGCAGCATGGCCATGTGGTGCACCTCGCGGGCGTCGCCAGCCTCAATGATGAGGCTGGCGCGCGTGCGAGTGCGCTCCTCCACCAGGTGGTGGTGGACCGCGGAGGTCAGCAGCAGCGACGGGATGGGGGCAAAGCGCTCGTTGGACTCACGGTCAGACAGCACAATCAGTCGGGCACCACGGTCAATGGCCTCAGAGACCTCACGGCGAACACGACGGATAGCGTTGCGCAGGCCACGGCCACCGCGGGCGACCGGGTACAGGCCAGAGATGACCTCGGCACGGAACTCGGAGTACTCCTCGTTCTTGCCCGCCTGGCACAGGGTGACAAAGTCGTGGTTGTCCAGGATTGGATGCTCAAGCCGGATGCGACGGGCGGCATCGGCGGTGGGCTCCAGGATGTTGGTCTCTGCACCCAGCAACGTATTCATGCTGGTGATGGACTTTTCGCGCAGCGAGTCCAACGGCGGGTTGGTAACCTGCGCGAACCGCTGCGAGAAGAAGTCGAACAGCATGCGAGGGCGGTTGGACAGTGCCGCAATCGGCGTGTCTGAGCCCATCGAACCCAGGCCCTCCGCGCCGGTGAGTGCCATCGGGCGGATGATGAGGTCAACGTCTTCCTCGGTGATGCCGAAGACGCGCTGCCGCAACACCGCGCGGGCATGCGGCATGTACTGGTAGCGCTCTCGTGGCAGGTCGGTGATGTCGACCAGGCCCTCTTTGATCCATTCCTCGTATGGACCGGTGGCGGCCAGCGTGGACTTAATCTCCTTGTCCTCAATAATGCGACCGGCCTTCATGTCCACCAGGAACATGCGCCCCGGCTGCACGCGCGTGCGCTGCACAATCTGCTCCGGCGGGATATCCAGGACACCAGCTTCGGAGGCCATCACCACCAGGCCCTCGTCGGTCACCCAGATGCGCCCCGGGCGCAGACCATTGCGATCCAGGGTGGCACCGATGACCTGGCCGTCGGTAAAGCAGATGGCAGCGGGGCCGTCCCACGGCTCCATCAGGCAGGCGTGGTACTCGTAGAACGCGCGAACCTGCGGGCTGAGGTTGTCATCGTGCTCCCAGGCCTGCGGAACCATCATCATGACCGCATGCGGGAGACTACGACCACCGAGATGCAGTAACTCCAGGGCCTCGTCGAAACGCGCAGTGTCAGAACCGTTGGGGTCGCACACCGGCAGCGCGCGGTCGATGTTGCCCAGCTTGCCAGAGCGAATCAGCGACTCGCGGGCGCGCATCCAATTTTCGTTGCCGCGCACGGTGTTGATTTCGCCATTGTGAGCGACGTAGCGGTACGGGTGTGCCAGCGGCCAGGACGGGAAAGTGTTCGTGGAAAAGCGCGAGTGCACGATGGCGAGCGCGGAAGTGACTTCCTTCTGCTGCAGGTCAAGGTAGAAATCCTTCAGCTGCGGAGTAGTCAGCATGCCCTTGTAGACGATCGTGCGGCTGGACAGCGACGGGAAATACACGGTGTCGCCACCAGAGCCCTCGCCGGCGCCCTGTTCACCCAGCTCACGCTCGCAGCGCTTACGCAGGAAGAACATCTTGCGGTCGAGATCGATATTGCTGAGCTGGCGACCCTCGTAGTTCTTCGCGGTAACGAAGAGCTGACGCAGCACCGGCATAGCCTGGCGAGCCATCTGGCCAAGCCCGTCAGCGTTAATCGGCACATCGCGCCATGCCAAGATCTCGATGCCCTCTTCGGCGCAGATGTCTTCAATAGCCCGGATGGCATCGAGGGTGGCCATGCGCGACTGCGGCAGGAATGCAATACCGGTGGCATAGGTGCCAGCCGGCGGCAAAATGACGCCTTCCTTGCTCAGCTCAGCACGGTAGTAGGCATCCGGAACCTGAATGAGAATGCCGGCACCGTCGCCGGTGGTCTTCTCAGCGCCGGCGGCACCGCGGTGGTCGAGGTTGACCAGTGCCTGAATGCCCTTTTCGACAATGTCATGAGTCTGGCGACCGTAAATGTCGGCAACAAAGGCCACGCCACACGCATCATGTTCGTTCGACGGGTGGTAGAGACCTTCCCTCTGAGGACCACGAGGCAATGTGGTCGCTGTTTCGGTCAGAGTCATGGCTGTCTTAGCTGTCATGGCTGTTTTCCCCTTGTAGGTGCAATGTGCCAATTGGGGGACACGGGTTATCTATATTTCCAACTGTTTTAACAATGCACTTTCACCTAGGCGTATTGCAATACGTATTTAGGGAACTAGCTATATTTACCCACCCCCGAAGGAGCTAGAACACCCTTCCCGTTCGACTAAAACCGGGCTTTTACTACCCGCTTTAACGCCATAACCCCCTAATCGAGCTACCACCCCCGCTAACTACGCACAATTGTTCGATTCTTTAGCACACCTCTCTCCATACCCAATCCGCCCCCACCGCTATGGTTAGCTCCATGCTCGCCAACCGTCGTTTCCGCTCGCCACTGCAGGGCCTCGCCCTCCTTATCGGCGCAGCGACAATCCTCAGCGGCTGCACGGCTCCCACAGCCCCCACTCCAGAGAGCCAGTCATACAGCCCGGCACCGGCACCCGCATTTACGCCCGAGCCAGAGGAACCCGCGCCCGAGATTCCCGAAGTGCCCCACGCCCCCGCCGCCCCGGACACCCCAGCGCCCGGCACATCGCCTATCGACGGCATCCGTAGCGCCCTCAACCAGCTGGAGGTAAAAGGGCGCGCACCGAAAACCGGCTATGCGCGCGATGAGTTCGGGCAACGTTGGAGCGACGACGTCTCTGCCGAGTTTGGGCACAACGGATGTGACACGCGAAACGATATTTTGAATCGTGACCTTATTAATAAGGAGTACAAACCAAATAGCCACGATTGCGTCGTGCTTTCAGGGCAATTACTGGATCCCTATACCGGCACGATGATTGAGTTCCAGCGTGGCCGCGATACCTCTTCTGCCGTTCAAATCGACCATGTCGTAGCCTTAAGCGACGCCTGGCAAAAGGGGGCACAGCAACTCCCGCCCGAGGTTCGGCAGGACTTTGCCAATGACCCCCTCAACCTCTTGGCCGTCGATGGCCCCGCCAATCAACAGAAGCGGGATAGCGATGCCGCATCCTGGGTACCCGCCAATAAGCCATTTCGCTGCCAGTATGTCGCTCGCCAGGTGGCAGTAAAACAGAAATACCACCTGTGGCTCACACAGGCGGAGTACGATGCCATCGACCGTTGGCTCTCTACCTGCACACCAGAGGATGAGCCCACACTTGCCGCCCTAACCCTGAATTAGGGCAACTTCCTCCGACGCTCACCGATGCCGCACACCGAGGCTCAAGCCAGCGAATATGCCACCTATTCAGCTACGCACTCGCAACCTCCGCCCCTCCTAGTCTCGAACATTTCTATTTTTCAGAAGATTCCTAGCCCCCTAATTTCTGGGGGCGACCGCCATTCAGCTACTGCCCGCCCCGTCAAACAAACCAACCGAAAACCCCTGGGTTCATAGAGTTATATACGTCAATATCAGAATTGAATTCGTTACCGCAGTGTTATCCTTTCGTTATATTCACTGCTTCCTGTCGGTTTATAACTGTTTGATAACACTGTATCCTCGAGCCCGTACGCGAAAAGGTACCCGTCGTAAAGCATTGCGCACGCCGACTGCGTATTTTTTACTTTTCTTCGTGGAAACTACTTTTTGACGCGGCACAGGTTTGTTAAAGTCTGGTTGTTACAAAATCGCACTACCGTGACTGATGGTGTCAGTGTGACTAAAGAGTCGCTTGGCGCTATTAATCGCTTGTCCATCATCTTGGAGGATTCTCACCCATGGCAGCTGAAATGAAGGCTCCGGAAGTACCACTTGGGCTCCAAATCAAGGCTTTTGCCCAGTCGATTCCACCACTCCTGCGTACTGGTGCCCTGTACATGACTCCGAAGACGGCGCCGAAGATTCTCGATTACCTGCGTCGCCTGAAGTTCTCCGTCGCCAGCCTGATTTCCATGAGTGCGCTGCGCTACCCGGATCGCCTCGCCCTTGTCGACGATGACGGTGAACTCACCTATTCTCAGCTGCTTGACAACGCCCACGCCCTGGCTCGCGCCTTGATGGACCGTGGCATGACCCAGAAGTCCAGCTTCGGCGTTATCGCACGCAACGGCCGCGGCATCATCCTGCCGATGGCCATCAAGGGATTCATCGGCTCCGAAATTATGCTGATGAACATCGGCTCCGGCCCGACTCAGATTCGCGGTGTCGTTGACCAGAATAAGGCCAAGTTCCTGTTCGTCGATGACGAGTTCCTGGGCAACCTGCCAGAAGACCTCGACGATGTCACCGTCGTTATTACCTCCGTGACCAAGCCGGAGACCCGCAAGAACGCGGGCAAGAACTTCGTGTTCATGGAAGACCTCATTGAAGAAGGTCGTACATCGAACGCCAAGCTAGATCCGAAGCCGGAGCAGGGACGCATCATCATCATGTCCTCCGGCACCACCGGCATCCCGAAGGGTGTCCTGCGCAATGAGCCGAAGACACCGGCAACTGTGGGTGCAATCGCCGATCGTATTCCGTGGCGCCGCAACATGGTCATTCACCAGTCCGCATCCATGTTCCACGCCTGGGGCTGGGCAAATGTGCTGATTGGCATGGCTACCGGCTCCACCATTGTCACCATGCGTGTCTTCGACCCGAAGAAGGCTGTTGACCAGTGTGAACAGTACGGCTGTAACGGCATGATTTCCGCGGCCTTCTTCCTGCGCCAAATCAAGGACGTTCTGGATGAGGAGCCGAACCGCAAGATTGGCCCGTTCCGCTTCATTGTCTCCTCTGGTAACGCCATCCCGGGCTGGCTCGTCTCCGCGCTGACTCACCGCTTCGGTCCGGTTATCTGTAACTTCTACGGCTCCACCGAGGCCGGCCTGTGCTCCATCGCATCCGGCGCGGACCTCGCAGCCCGCCCGGACTCCGCAGGTCGCCCGGCAATTGGCGCCAAGGTTCGCATCCTGGGTGACGACGGCAAGGAAGTCGAGCCGGGTGAGGTTGGCATGATCCACACCGCTCAGGAGCTCTCCTTCATCGGTTACCTGAACAAGAAGGACAAGTTCACCACCGTCGATGGCCTGTTCCAGATTGGTGACCTCGGCCGTATCGACCAGGACGGCTACCTGTACATCTGTGGTCGCTCCGACGACATGGTGATCAAGGGCGGCGAGAACGTCTTCCCACGCGAGGTCGAAGAAATTCTGGGCCCGGTGCCGGGCATCGCCGATGTCTTCTGCCACGGCAGCAACGAAAACGACGAGATTTTCGCTGACCTGTTCCTCTACGTTGTCCGCGAGGACAATGAGGCCGGCAAGAACCTCACCGAGGACATGCTGCGCGAGTACGTCCGCGAAACTCTGGCCGAGCACTCCACTCCGGACCGCGTCTTCTTCGTCGACTCCCTGCCGCGCAACGCCATCGGCAAGGTTGTCCCGCGCGAGGTCAAGGCAATGCACGAGCGCCTGAATCTGGACGCTCAGTAAGAAGCCTGCACACGAAAGTGTGCCCACCGGCTATCCGCCTGGTGGGCACACTTTTTGCTTATTTCCGCTACCTTTTACACGGCTATCCGCGCGGGCGCACCTGGATTTCATCCACGTTGGCATCCGCTCCGGTATCAACGGCCAGACGTACCGCGGCTGCGATCGATTCAGGCCGCATGAACTTCGTGCCGTCGTAACGCCAATCCGCATCATCGCGGTGCCAATTCGACTGCAGCTGAACCTGCATATCGGTATCGACGCGCCCGGGGTGCACGGAGCTGACTCGTACCGCGCCACGCTCTTCCTCGCGCAGCGCATCGGTGAAGGCCCGCAGTGCGAACTTCGACGCCGCATACGGCGAAGTACCAGCTGAAGCGCGGAATCCCGAGCCCGAGTTGATGGTCACCAGCGTACCCTCCGCCTTGCGCAGCGCCGGCAGCAGCTGGCGGGTCAGGTCGGCAACGGCGACGACGTTGATGTCCATAATCCGCGACCAGTCCGCACGCGAAACCTCCGCCACGTCCCCATCGACGTACACGCCCGCCGAGTGCACGAGCACATCCAGCCCGCGCCCACCGAGCGCCTCCAACAGCTTTGCCACTTCCGCGTTTACGGCGTCGGTATCACCCAGATCAGCAACGAATACGCTTGCCGACGGCAACTGCGACGCCACCTTCTCGGCAGACTCAGCACTGGTAGCGCCCACAATGACATGGTGATCACGGGAGAGATCCTTGGCAACCGCCAGGCCGATACCACGGCTTGCGCCCGTGACCAGGGCAATCTTGGTATCAGCGGCAATATCGATGCTCATGTACGGCTCCTCTATGTAGTCGGTTTACTTCTTCGGCTTCGCGCCGCCCACCTGGTCGATGGGGGTCACCTGCAGGAAGTCAATGTTGACGCGCTTCGGACGGGTGGCCGCGAACACAATGATGTCGGCAACATCATCGGCGGTCAGCGACTCAACGCCATCGTAGACCGCTGCGGCCTTGGTCTCGTCGCCGTCGAAACGCACGAGTGAGAAGTCGGTGTGGACGCGCCCCGGATCGATTTCGGTGACGCGCACGCCATCGGCAGCAACCTCTTGACGCAGGACTTCCACCAGCGCGCGCTCAGCGTGCTTGGCTGCGTTGTAACCGGCGCCGCCGGTGTAGACCTGACGGCCGGCAATCGAGCCGACGGTGAGCACAATGCCGCTAGTGGACTTCAATGCGGGCAGCAGCGCGCGGGTGACGCGCAGGGTGCCCAGCACGTTGACCTCGTACATCCAGCGCCACTTTTCCTCGACAGCGCCTTCAACCGATTCCATGCCCCAGGCGCCACCGGCGTTGTTAACCAGCACGTCGACGCGCGGTTCGGCCTTAGCCAGCGCCGCCACATCGGCGTCAGAGGTGACGTCAACCTTGTAGACCGTCGCTTCACCACCGGCAGCGCGAATCTCCTCCGCGACAGCCTCCAGCTTGTCCTCGCGGCGGGCTCCCAGCACAACGCGGAAACCTTCAGCTGCGAACTGCTTGGCAGTGGCTGCACCAATACCGGAAGAAGCACCGGTAACTACAGCTACTTTCTTGCCATTAGTTGAAGTTTCAGAGGTCATGGGGGCTCAACTCCTTGCTACATGCGTCTACTAATATCCCCGACTGTAGTCATACGACACCCTCCTGCGCCGAAGACTGCGTGTGCTTTACACCTGATGTTCCACGTGAAACGTATATAAAACTGTGCCGGAATTTTTCCGATTCACCGCATGCACAGCCGCTAAAACCGCGATACTGGTTGCATGTCTGACCAGCCTCACTTCCCACATCTTCTCTCCCCTCTCGATGTCGGTCCTCTAACTCTGCGCAATCGCATCATCATGGGTTCAATGCACTCCGGTCTGGAAGACCGCACCCGTGATATCCCCAAGCTGGCTGCCTACCTGGGTCGGCGCGCCGAAGGTGGCGTGGGACTCATCGTCACCGGCGGTTATGCTCCCAACATCGAAGGCTGGCTGACTCCGGCCGGTTCGATGATGGCGTCGAAGCGCATGGCGGACAATCACCGCCGCGTTACTGACCTCGTGCACTCCCACGGCAGCCACATCGTGCTGCAGGTGCTGCACGCCGGTCGTTACAGCTACAGTCCGCTGGCTCGCTCCGCCAATACCGGTCAGTCGCCAATTAGCCCGTTTAAGGCTCATCGCCTCACCGGCTTTGATGTCTCACGCACCATTGGCGCTTATGTCCGCGCCGCGAAGCTCGCGAAACGTGCTGGTTACGACGGCATTGAGGTTATGGGCTCCGAGGGTTACCTGCTCAACCAGTTCCTGGCCGAGCGCACTAACCACCGCTCGGACAACTGGGGCGGCAGCGCCGAGGCTCGCATGCGTCTGCCCATCGAAATTGTCCGCCGCATTCGCGCCGAAGTGGGCGAGGACTTCCTGCTTCAGTACCGCATTTCGCTGCTTGACCTGGTGGAAGACGGCCAGACCTGGTCCGAGACCACTGAACTCGCGCAGCGTCTGGTCGAGGCTGGCGTCGATGTCTTCAACACCGGCATCGGCTGGCACGAAGCACGCGTCCCCACCATCGTTACGTCCGTGCCGCGCGCCGCATTCACGGATCTGACTGGTCGTCTCCGTTCGCTTGTCGACGTCCCGGTCGCAGCCTCCAACCGAATCAACCGCCCCGAGGTTGCGGAGAAGATCCTCGCTGACGGCAATGCGGACCTGATTTCCATGGCCCGCCCACTGCTGGCTGACCCAGACTTCGCCATCAAGGCGGGCGATGGTCGAGCTGACCAGATCAACACCTGTATCGCCTGTAACCAGGCCTGCCTGGACCACACCTTCGCGGCCAAGCGCTCCACCTGTTTGGTCAACCCGAAGGCGGCTTACGAAACCGAGCTGGTATCCGTGCCGGTTGCGAAGGACAAGGCCAAGCGCGTCGCCGTGATCGGCGCTGGTGTGGCTGGACTCGCTTTCGCGGAAGCCGCAGCTCAGCGCGGTCACCAGCCGGAGATTTTCGAGGCCGCCGATCAGATTGGTGGCCAGTTCAACCTCGCCGCACAGATTCCGGGCAAGGAGGACTACGGCGAGACGCTGAAGTACTTCTCACGTCGCCTGGAGGTGCTCGAAGTTCCGGTTCACCTGAACACGCGTGCCGACGTCGACGAGCTCAAGACCAAGTTTGACCACGTGATTGTGGCCACGGGTGTCACCCCACGAATCCCGGGCATTGACGGTATCGACCACGAGAAGGTCATTCGCTACGACGAGCTGCTCTCGGGTGCGAAGCAGGCCGGTAACAAGGTGGCCGTCATCGGTGCTGGTGGTATCGGTGTGGACGTGTGTGAGTACCTCACGCGCAAGCCGAACCAGACCATCGAGGCCTGGAAGGACGCCTGGGGCGTCGGTGACCCAGCGGAGTTCCGCGCGGGTCTGACCAAGCCGGGCACGGTCTCTGGCGCGGCTGAGGAGTTTGAGGTTGAGCGCGAGGTGCACCTGCTGCAGCGCAAGACCTCCCGCATCGGTAAGGGCCTGGGCAAGACCACTGGTTGGGTTCACCGTGCGGAGATCAAGAAGGCCGGTGTCAAGCAGTACACCGGCGTCACCTACAACCGTATCGATGACGAGGGCCTACACATCACCATCGATGAAAAGCCACAGGTCATCGCGGTTGACAACGTGATTGTCTGTACTGGTCAGGTATCCAATCTGGACTGCCTGGGCGGAAAGAATCGCGAGAGCGTCACCGGCGATAACTCCAATGTCACCATCATCGGCGGCGCGGACGTGGCCGCTGAGCTGGACGCAAAGCGTGCCATCCGCCAGGCCGTTGAGGTAGCGCTCGCGCTGTAGGGCTAGGGCTGCTACGCCTCGTAGCGGTCGGTGTAGGCGCGCTGCTCGAACTCGAAACGGCCCGGGTGAGCCGGGAACTCACCCGGGACACCGATGGCCAGCAACAGCGCTACCGCCACATCGGTGTCACCGGCACCGATAGCTTCCTTGACCTTCTGCTCACTAAAGCCCGTCATCGGGGAGCTAGCCCAACCAAAGGCGCTGGCAGTGACCATAGCGAAAGAAGCGGCAATCATGGCGTCGCGGATTGCGAACTCGCGGGAGAGACCCTTTTCCTCGCGGACCTTATGGAAGGAGGTCATCGAGGCTTCCCGCTCGGCAGCGGCAACTTCGTCCCACAGGCCAGTCGCCTTGTTGGCCTCAACCAGGCGTGGAATACCGCGCTTCCAGCCGGTCGGCTCACCAATGAAGGCGAGCAGCAGCGGCGCATTGGCAACCTGCTTCTGACCACCGGCAGCTTCCACTACCTGCTGGCGCACCTCAGGGTCCTCGATGCGCACGATAGCCCGAGACTGAATGTTAAAGGCGCTGGGAGCTTCCAGAGATAGCTCCAGGAGGCGGCGCACGTCAGCGTCGTCAAGCGGTTCGTCAGCGTAGACGCGCGTGGCACGGCGGTTGCGGATGATGTTCTCAAATTCGGTGGCGAACTGGTCGCGCGGAGAATGCGAAGTCATGCATTAAAGAATAACTGTTTGCCAACCTTCGAGTTCGAGCAGCCAGCGCTTCATTTCGCGGCCGCCGGCATAGGATCCGAAAGACCCCGCTCCCCCACTGGCGGGCACCACGCGGTGACAGGGAATCAGAATGCCCAGCGGATTGGTGGCACAGGCCGAGCCAGCAGCTCTGGCGGCACGGGGTGATCCGGCCATTTCAGCGAGCTCACCGTAGGTCACAACCTGGCCATACGGCACGTCGCGCAGTGCGGTCAGCGCACGAGCGCGGAAAGAATCCTGGGTGAATATGTCGCAGTCCAGCGGCAGCGCAAACTCGCGGCGCTGCCCGGCAAAGTACTCGCGGAACTGCTGCGCTGCCTGTTCCGCCACCGCTTGCGCTTCGGGGTCGGCGGCGCTGGGGTCGTCGTCAAGCACGGGGCCTAAGAGATTGACTTCGACGACCCCGCGAGCGGAGGTGGCGATTCCAAGCACGCCGAAAGGCGTTTCTACCTGGGAAATCGCCATAAAACCTCCTACTTAGCCCTTGTTGGCCTGGAACCAGGCCAGCAGCTCGTCCCACTCCTTCTCGTGACCGGAGCGGAAGTAACCACCGTAGCCCACGCCCTTGCCGCCAGCCGGCTGAGCCTGGCGCTTTTCAATCTTTTCAGCAGAGCTCATCACATTGGTGATCAGGTCTGCCGAGGACTCCTCAGTCCAGTAATCATCCGGAACGCGGATGGACAGGAACGGCTGCGGAGCCTTGGAGAAGCGGTTAGCGAAGTCGAACTCGGAGTCGTCGAAGAAGTAGCCTTCCTTGCGAGCCCAGCGAGCCCACTGACGCATGACACCGTTCGGCGGCTCAACAGCCAGACGCCACGCCGACGCCGGAATATGGCCGGTAATGAAACCGCTAATCGGGCCGAGAATATTGAAGATGAAGAATGCGCGGACCTTGCCCGCCACTGACGGCACCTTGGAAATACGCATACCGCGGCAGTTGACCAACGCCGCTGCGTCATAGGTGCCCTCGGAGCCGGCGTAGACGATGCCGTGACCACCAACCGCGTGGCCGACAGCGAAGTGCGGCACGTCCGGGTAGGTCTCCTTGGCCCACTCAATCACACCCGGAATATCCTTGGTGATCCAGTCCGACATCCGGATGTCTTCATTGTTCTGGTCAGTCTTCAGAGCGGACTGGCCAATTC
Organism: Corynebacterium sp. HMSC055G02; assembly: GCF_001809065.1. NCBI lineage: Bacteria > Bacillati > Actinomycetota > Actinomycetes > Mycobacteriales > Corynebacteriaceae > Corynebacterium > Corynebacterium sp. HMSC055G02. The sequence goes on from NZ_KV795634.1 coordinate 30,642, forward strand.
CGCGGTAGTCATAGGTGATAACGCCGTAGCCCTTTTCTGCCACGGTCTCAGCGAAACGGTGGTAGAAACCCTGCGGCACACCGGTACCGGAGTGAACGGTGATGATGCCGTTGGGAATGTTCTCTGGGTTCTCCTTCGGGCGGAACATGGTTCCGCGCAGCAGGACGCGGTCATTAGCCGGAATAATGATGTCCTGCCGAGGGCACGGCTCCGGCAACTTCGGGCTCTTCGCGGAAAAACGGCTATCCCCAGTGGAAGTGGTTGAGGCTTCGGAGGTCATTTATGCAGTTCCTTCGAGTGGACTTAAACAGTGCATGATTTTGTATACACAATCTTAAAGTGTAAGGCTCATCACTTTCAGCGCTTTCGTGGAATTTGCCTCACACGCGTTACAACTGCACATCCCCATAGGCGCGTTCGTCCTCAATTGGCTCCAGATGCGAGGAGATATGCACACCTGGGAAACGCTCCCGCAGCTCATCTTCCATCGCGGTAAGCACATCGTGACCGCGCTCCACGCTCCACGCGCCCGGCACCAGCACATGAAACTCAATGAACTTCTGATACCCCGACTCGCGAGTGCGGATTTCGTGGACGTCGATGCCACGACTCCGGTCACGGTGCGAGGCCAAAATCTCATCCACCGCCACGCGGTCGTCGCCCTCCATGGCCTTGTCCATCAGGCCGTTACCGGAATCGCGCAGCAGCTTGTAGCCGGTGACCAGGATGTTTACGGCCACGGCCAGCGCGATAATCGGGTCGAGCCACCACAGGCCGGTAGCCCACACCAGAGCCACACCCGCCAGAACGCCGGCGGAGGTCCACACGTCGGTCATCAGATGCTTACCGTCGGCGGTCAGCGCCAGGGAGTTGTGGTGGCGCCCAGCCTTAAGCAGAACCAGCGCCACCGCACCATTGATCACCGAGGCAATTACGGTCACGACGAGGCCCAGGCCAATCTGCTCAATCGGCTGCGGGTTCACCAACCGCTCGATGGAGACATAAATAATGGCCGCCGCCGCCACGAAGATCATGGCACCTTCCAGCCCGGCCGAGAAGTACTCTGCCTTGGAATGGCCGAACTCATGATCGCGGTCCGCGGGCCGCGCGATAACCTTGAGCACGATAATTGCGACAACTGCCGCAACCAGATTGACAATCGACTCCGTCGCGTCGGAAAGCAGGCCCACCGATCCGGTTAGAGTGTAGCCCCAAAACTTCAGCGCGATGGTGACGACCGCCGCCCCCACTGAAAGCCAACCAAAACGAGATAAGTCCTGCATATGCGGGCACTTTACCCGCCTTTCCGGAGTTACTACCAGTTCTATGAGCACCGATTTCCAGTTCAATTTGCAGAACATTTCTGCAGGCCTGCCGTTCGCGTCGCAGCTCGCCTCGCTTGCCGACGCCGTGCGCGACCACGACGTAGTAGTCCAGGCCCCACCGGGCACCGGCAAAACCACGTTGGTTCCACCGGCGGTGGCCAACACCCTGGGTGGCCGCATTGTGGTCACGGCTCCCCGGCGCGTGGCGGTGCGCTCGGCGGCGCGGCGGTTGGCGCAGTTGTCGGGCACGAAGCTCGGTGAGGAAGTTGGCTACTCGGTGCGTGGCGACGCAAAAGTTTCCCGCACCACCCGCGTTGAGTTTGTCACTCCCGGTGTGCTGCTGCGCCGACTGCTGCGCGACGGCGACGTGGATGCCAGCGCGGTGCTCATCGATGAGGTGCACGAGCGCGGCTTGGACACCGACCTGGTGTTGGCGATGGTGCGCGACTTGCGGGATATCCGCGATGACCTGCGCATTGCCGCTATGTCGGCAACGGTGGACGCGCCGAAGTTCGCGGCCTTGCTCGGCGGCTCCACCCCGGCCCCCATTGTGGCGGCGGAGGCGGAGATCTTCCCGCTGGACATCCGCTACGCGCCCTTTCCGCAACGGCTGGATGCACGCGGTGTGACCGACGACTTCCTGCAGCACGTTGCCGCCCAGGCCAGCACACTCACGGAAGAAGCCGCCGGTGATGTGCTGGTTTTCCTCCCCGGCATCCGCGAGGTGGAACGCTGCGCGGGTTATATCGCGGATTCCTCGGAGGTGGCGGTGCTGACGCTGCACGGCCAGCAGAGCTCCGAGGAGCAGGACCGCGTGTTCCGTCGGCAAGCGGATGGTAGACGCGTAATTGTGTCCACCGCGATTGCGGAATCATCCGTGACTGTGCCGGGCGTGCGCGCCGTTGTCGACGCCTGCCTCGCGCGCGGACCGCGACTCGACATTGCGCGTGGCTTCTCCGGCCTGGTCACCAGCTCGTGTGCGCAGTCCTCCGCGAACCAGCGCGCTGGCCGAGCGGGACGTGAGGGCCCGGGCATCGTGGTGCGCTGCGTCTCCCAGTCGGAATTCGCGTCCTTTCCCGCCTGGCCCGCGCCGGAAATCGAGGTCGCCGACCTGACCCAAGCGCTCCTCGACGCCGCCGCGTGGGGCACGCCGGGGATGCAGGGACTGAAGCTTCTCGACGCCCCACCACCCCACCACGCCGAGGCTGCAAACCGCATTCTCGCTGGCCTGGGCGCTGTTGATGAGGCCGGTGACATCACGGAACTCGGCCGCACCCTGGCTACCCTGCCGGTGCATCCGCGCATGGGACGCGCGCTGCTGACCGCCACGGCCATGATGCCGCAGCACGCCGACGCGGTCGCACGCGCGGTGGAGAAACTCACCGATGCCCGCGGCTTGGCCAAGCAGGTGCGCCGCATTGAGCTGGATACTGAAGCCCCCGCCAATCTGCTGCCCTCGGACATCCCCGCGCTGGTCACGGCCCTGGCGTGGCCGGATTTCATCGGGCGACGGCGCAGTGCGAGTTCCGACGAGTACCTTTTCACCGGCGGCACCGCAGCGGAACTCGCCCGCGGTTCTGACCTGCGCGGCCACGAGTGGATTGCGGCCGCCGACATCTCGCGGCTCTCACACGGCCGCGCGCTCATCCGCGACGGCGAGGCAATTGACCTGGAAATCGCCATGCTCGCCGCCGGCCACCTCGCCCACACGGAAACCACGGCGCGCGTCGAACAGGGCCGCGTTCGCGCCCGCGAGCGCGACCTGCTCGGCGCCATCGAGCTGTCCTCCCGCCAGGTCTCCCCGACGCCCGAGCAGTGCATTGCCGCCAACTCCGCCTGGCTTGCCAAAGCGCTTGCCGACGCCTCCCCCAGCCTCGACCGCGACACCGAACAACTCCGCCGCCGCATGGCCTTTCTCCACACTCATCGCGGTGCCCCATGGCCGGATGTCTCCCCCGCAGGGCTCGCGGCCCAGGCCGAGCTCCTCTTTGCTGGCGAGCTGGACCGCCCGACCCCACCCAAGCTAGATGCCGAGCACCTCCGCCGCCTGCTGCCCTGGCCGGAGGCTTCGGACTTCGACCGGCTGGTGCCCGAACGCCTAGAGGTCCCCTCCGGTTCGAAGATTCGCCTGGAGTACCCGGAGGACCCCACGAACCCTGAGGCAAAGATTGTGCTCGCCGTGAAGTTGCAGGAGTGCTTCGGCCTGGCGGAGACCCCGCAGGTATTGGAAAAGCCGGTGACAATGCATTTGCTGTCACCGGCTCAGCGACCACTCGCGGTCACTCAGGACTTGGAAAGTTTCTGGAATGGCGCCTACGCACAGGTTCGCTCCGAGATGCGGGGCCGTTACCCCAAGCACCCGTGGCCGGAGAACCCGTGGGAGGAGCAGGCTACTGCGAGGACGAAGCGTCGTCGTTAAGCAAGCCCGTCGTTAAGCAGCTGCCTGTGCCCGCACGCGACTGGGCTTGCGCCAGAGGTAGATTGCGTAGCCCAGGCAGGTGAAGAAGAGCACGCCCCCCATGATTCCCTGCATGTTGCCGTAGAACCACTGCCCCACATTGGCAGCGTGGCCGAAGTCATTGCCCACGAACACCTTGTACGGTGCCCACCAGTGGGCGATCATGAACAGGACACCGACAATAATGTGCCCAATCTCGCGGACGAAGAGCACCAGCGGCACGAAGACCATGACGATCGACCAGTGGTGGCTGACCGCGTATGGCCCGGCGAAGCTGACCGCCAGCGCAACGAAACCGAGGGCTGCGACCTCATAGCCATTGCGGTGGTAGATCCACGCCACGAAAGCAGCGGCGATGGCACCAAAGAGGAAGAAACCGTAGATGCCAATATCGAGCGCAGTGCCCTCCACCCCGGCACGGGCGAGCAGACCACTGAACGCCTGGTTGGCCTCATAGGTCGGGGCGCCACCGCGGTTGCCGGCGAAGAACTCATCGGTCCAGAAGTAGATGGACTCCTTAAAGCGCACGGCGAAACCAATAGCGACGGTCACCAGGAACCAGCAGAAGCTCTTGGCCACGGCCGCAAAGTCACGGCGCATGAGGAACACCAGCGCATATGCCGCGGGGGTGATCTTAATTCCCGCCGCGATACCCACGCCCAGTCCACGCAGTTTCTTGGGCAAAAAGCCCAGCACATCGGAGACCACCAGCAGCGCGAGGAAGACGTTGATCTGCCCGAAGAGCACGTTGGCGCGCAGCGGGTCGAGCAGCATCACAACACCGAGCACGCAGGTAGCCATCAGCTTCGGACGCTCAGAGCCGAGACGAGTGAAGACCATCCACAGCATCGCCCACACCGCCGCCAGCGTGGCGAACGTCCAGATGATCTGCAGGGTCACCGGCCCCGCCCAGGTCAGCGGGTAAAACAGCAGCGCCGCAAACGGTGGGTAGATGAAGCGGAAACCCGATCTGGTGGGAAACTCTGGTGAGTAGAGATCCTGGTCTCGTCGTAGTGCCCAGCCGGCGTCTTGGAAGACCTCGAGGTCCATCATGTAGGCAGTTGCCGCAAGATAGATGAAGTCGATGACAACGACCAGCGACACCAGCCCAAATACAATTGCCAAGATCCGTCTCTGCATGACGGAAAGCGTCGAGAGTCTGTCCATGAGCATGATTCGACACTACCGCACAGTTCTTCCTACTCAGGCCTTAGAGTGGGAGGTATGTTCGTGGAAAACTATCGCAAGGTTCGCTCCGAGATCGACGACGCTTGCCGACGAGCTGGGCGCCAGCCCTCCGAGGTCCGCCTGCTGCCCGTCAGCAAGACTGTGCCTGTCGACGCCCTGGTGGAATCCTGGCCGGAGCTCGCAGCAGCCGGCTGCGCTGGCCTGGCGGAAAACCGCGTCCAGGAAGCGGTGGCCAAGGCGGAGGCATTCCGGGAGGCCTTCGGCGACAAGGCACCACATATGGCCATCATTGGTCCACTGCAGACGAATAAGGCCGGCCACTTGGTCAGTTGTGCTGATGAGTTTCAGGCTCTGGACCGCCCGAAGGTGGCCGGAGCACTGCAGCGTCGCTTGGCCGATTCCGAGCGCACGCTCGATGTCTTGATTCAGGTCAATGCCTCCCGCGAGCCGCAGAAGTCGGGTCTGGCGCCGAGCCACGCGGCGGAGTTTGTCCGCATGTTTGGCCCCGATGGCGAATACCCGAACTTGCGTCTGCGCGGGTTTATGACCATCGCGGCCCAGAATGATCCGAATGTGCGCGAGACCTTCGCGGAGCTGCGGGAGCTGCGGGACAGTCTGCTCGGGGATTTACCGGAGGGTGTCAGCCTCGACGAACTGTCAATGGGTATGTCCGGCGACTACCGCGAAGCCATCGCCGAAGGGGCGACCACCGTGCGTGTGGGACGCGCCATCTTCGGTGAGCGCTCCTATCAGAAATAAAGGTAATCAAATGAAGGTAATCTCAGTGCCATGAGTTCTGATGTCTCCCCGTGCTCCCGTCGTCGTTTCCTCCTGGGAACTGCCGCCACTGCAGCTGGCGCACTCGTAGCCGCTTGTGCACCAAAGTCTGCGGTGGAAAAGGTTGACGCTGCCGACATTCCGGTTGGCGGCGGTGTGGTGATTGGCAATTACGTCGTCACGCAGCCGGAGGAAGGCAAGTTCGCCGCTTTCTCCAGCTCCTGCCCGCACCAGAATGGTCGCATCACTGAGGTCAGCAATGGTGTGATGATTTGCCCGAACCACAACTCCCACTTTGATATTGCTACTGGTGAGGTTGTTTCTGGCCCGTCGCGTAAGCCCGCTGGCCAGGCATCGCTTTCAGCCGAAGGCACTGAGCTGATTGTGGGCCAGAAGTAGGTTTATCTTCTACCGCCGCGGCTTCAACCCCGCCACAGCACACGCACCAGCGATGAAGGACAGCGCCACCAGCCACGGAATCAGCCCTGCCCACTCGAAGCGACTGAACACCATGCCGGATACCCAACCGACAATGGACGAACCCGCGTAGTAGCTGAACAGGTACATCGATGATGCCTCGGCGCGGTCGCGCTGTGCCACCAGCCCCACGCCGGACGAGGACAGCGAGTGCGCCACGAAGAACGAGGCCGTGAACACGAGCACGCCCACAATCAGCGCGGGCAGCCACGGCAGCAGCGCCAGCCCCAGGCCCACGCACGCGGCCAGAGTCGCAATGGCGATGAGGCGGCGACGGCTCACCGTCTTCGCCCACACACCCGCGCGTGCCGACGACCACGTGCCCGACAGGTAGAGAATAAATACGAACCCTGCCAGTGCCGGGGAGAGCCCGAACTTATCGCCCAGCCGGAAGCCCAGGTAGTTGTACAGGGAGACAAACGCTCCCATAAACAGGAACGCCAGGGCGCACAGCGCCAGGATGCGCGGGTCGCGCAAGTGTCGCGCAATGGCCTGCCCCTCCCCTGCAAACGACAGTTTCTTCGGCTTAAACCTGCGCTGTTGCGGCAGGAAGTACCAGGTCAGAATGGCGAAGATGAACGCCACCGTCGCCGAGACCGCAATCGCCACCCGCCAGGAGGCGAACTCCAGCACAATGGACGGAATGATACGGCCGAGCAGGCCACCGACCGTCGTGCCCGAGATATACAGCCCCATCACGCGACTGACGTGGTCGGCGTGGACTTCCTCACTGACATACGCCATAGCCACTGCGGGCACACCGGCAATGACAATGCCCTGCAACAGGCGCAGCGCAATCATCGAACCGATGCCCGGCGCGATTGACACCACGAGCCCCAGTAGCGTTGCCACAAATGCGCTGATGACGATGACGCGCCTGCGCCCAAAGCGTTCCGACAAAATGGACACCGGGATAATCGCACAGGCCAAGCCACCGGTGGTGGCGGATACCGTCAGCGCGGCGGTGGCGGGGTCGACCGATAGCTCGTCGGAAAGCGTGGGCAGTAGCGCCTGCGTTGCATAGAGCGCTTGGAACGATGCCAGGCCAGCGAAAAGCACAGCAATAAGCGCGCGACGGAATCCGGGATCTTCTGGCCGCAGTCCTTCGATCTGTTCGGGGTTTTCGTTAGCGCTAGTCACTTGTCCTACGTTAGCCCTCCCTCCAAACCCCTCGCTGAATACACGGATTCAGAAAACCTTTTTAATTCGCCCGCGGTATCGCTTTCGTTTTATTAGTTTCGTAGGCATGACTACTTCTTCCGCACAGCCACAGAGTCGCAATCACGACCGCGAGTACGACATCGTCGTCTACGGTGCCACGGGTTTCGTGGGCCGTTTGATTGTGGACTATCTGGCTAAACACGCCGGTCAGACGAAGGTGGCGCTTGCAGGCAGGAACGCCCAGAAGCTTGCCGACGTCGCGGAGAACGCAGGCGTATCGGACTGGCCGGTCATTGTTGCGGATGCTGCCGACCAGCCGGCGGTGGCTGAGCTTGCGGCCAGTACAAAGGTGGTGCTGACCGTTGTGGGGCCGTATGCGAAGTACGGTCGCACCCTGGTGGCCGAGTGCGCCAAGGCCGGTACTCACTACGTCGACCTTTGTGGCGAGGTGCTGTTCGTCCACGACTCCATTGCGAATAACCACGAGGTGGCGCAGCAGACCGGAGCGAAGATTGTCCACTCCTGCGGCTTCGACTCGATTCCTTCCGACGTCGCTGTCCGCGAGCTCCACGAGGCGGCCCACACCAAGCTCGGTGAGACAACCCTGTTGTTCAAGCACGTCAAGGGCGGGGTCTCCGGCGGCACTATCGATTCGGTCCGCGTCCAGCTTGCACAGGCCAAGAAGGACCCCAAGCTGCGTCGCATCATCGCCGATCAGTACGCCCTGGCTGAGCCGGGTCCCGACCAGGGTAAGTTCGGCGTCGACCTGCGCCCGGCGCGCTTCCGCCGCCATTGGCGAGCACCCTTCTTCATGTCGCCGTTCAACACCCGCATTGTTCAGCGCTCGGCGATGCTGGCGGATTACGGTGATTCCTTCCGCTACCGCGAGCTACTCAATGTCGGCCGTGGTCCGAGGGCTTTCGTCCGCGCAAATATTTTTGCGGCTGTCTGCAGGTTGGCACTGGCGGCGATGGCGTTCGGGCCGACGGCCAAGCTCATTGATAAGAAGCTGCCGAAGCCGGGTGAGGGCCCGAGCGCTGAAGAACAGGCCGAGGGACGCTTCACCATCGAGGCCTACACCGTCGATACTTCCGGCATTCACTGGCGTTCCAAGGTGTCGCTCGAGGAAGACCCGGGGTACGCAGGCACCGCGATCATGATTTCCAGCGCCGCCCTCGCGCTCGTCCACGACGATCTGCCGGACGCTACCGGCGTGCTCACTCCCACTGTCGCGCTTGGCGACGCCCTATCCCGCCGTCTCCGCGCGGGCGGCATGACCATTGAGGCGGTGCAGGCTCGATGATTGGTGGCCTGACCGGTGCTTTTGCAAATATCACCCGCGGACCGAAACTGCCGAGTGTAGGTGGCGGCCGTGCGTTAGTGACCGGCGCTTCCTCCGGCATCGGCTGGGCATGCGCGGAGGCACTGGTCGAGGCCGGTTTCGAGGTCGTTGGTACGTCCCGCAGGGGCGCGGAGGCGCCGCACCCCGAGGGCGTGCAGATGGTGGCGCTCGACATGTCCAGCGCCGACGACATCGCTGCTGTGGTCGCCCACGGGCCTTACGACGTCGTCGTCGCCAACGCCGGTGAGAGCCAATCGGGCGCTTTCGAGGAGCTACCCCGCGAGGCGCTTGAGCGTCTCTTCCAAGTCAATGTTCTGGGGCAGGTGGAGCTGTTACAGCAGCTGCTGCCTGGCATGCGCGAGGCCGGTCGTGGCCGAATTGTGCTGGTTGGCTCGATGCTCGGCGGGTTGCCGCTGTCCTACCGTTCTTCTTACGTGGCGACGAAGGCCGCTATCCGCGGCTTTGGGCTTTCGTTGCGCGGTGAAGTCGCGCAGTTCGGTATTGGGGTGACGGTTGTCGAGCCGGGTGCCATCAACACGGGGATTTCTACACGTCGGACGACGTATGGCGATGAGGGTTCCGTTTACGCTGCTGATGTCCACCGCATGCTGACGAAGTTGAATGCCAATGAGGAAGATGGCATTCCCGCTTCGGAGATTGCTGAGGTGGTTATGCGCGAGGTATCTGCCGAGCGACCTTTGGCTCTGGTGGCGCGGGGGTCGTCGGCAAGCGTTGCAGTGCCCTTCATGCGGCGAATCCCGACGCAAGCGATGTTGACCATCATGCGCCGGGTGCACGGGCTGCGGTGAGTTAATCGGCGACGGCGCGCATTTCAACGGCCTGCGCACACGCCTCCGCGGCTTCGTGGGCTAGGTTGATGGCCTCTTGCTCGTCTGCGACTTGGACGATCCAAAAAGCTGACGGGAACGTCATCGCGTTGTAGTACGGCAGATCACTATGTGAACCATCCGGCAGCACCGTCATGGCATCCTCCGGCGGTACCAGCCCGCCGGACATAACCCAGTGGCCTTCGTCCTGAAGCTTCTGATTGAAGCGTCCAATCCGTTCAAAGGCAGCGTGCATTTCCTCATCAGAGTCATACGCGTTGATATCTCTGCGGCCATGGACCGTGAAAAAGTACTGCACACCAAGCTCCTGAGTTTCGTTTTGCTAAGTGTAACAGATTGCGCGGGGCTGGAACCGGGAATTTGTGGGGAATTTAGAGCTTTGGTTGAGCGTTTTTGCGGCCAGGGCCTAGTTCTCCTGTTGCGCGGCGGCGGCTCGCTGTGCCCTGATCTCCGCTACCTGCTGCTTGCGGGTATTGAAGCCCATGCGCCACGGGGCTGCTAGACCTGACTCGGGGGCATGCGGGTTATCGCGCCAAGATTTGCCCTCGTTGTAGGCCTGTGCACCCTCACGGTATGCGGCGGACTGCTGAGAAAAAGTTGGATACGGCTGTTCGTCAGCCTGCCTGGCCTGCGCGCCGACAGCTTTCATTCTTGCGCGCAGTTCCTTGACTTTGTTCTTCGCCCTTTCGTCATGCTGTTCCTGCTGCTCTGCGATCTCAGCGAGTGCCTGCTGCTCGGTGATGGGGTCGCACCAGTCTTCCTGACCGTCATCTTTGTAGATACTGCCGCTGTGATCCCAATACCTTGTCATGCGTTTACCCTCCTGAGTGTTTTTCATGGGTGTGACTACGCCGTTAGGTACAGGGAACCCGAAGGCGACAGAACCTACACTAACCTCTCCGCAGCTTCCGCCAGACCCAATCAACAATCACGAAGCCAACAAGCGTCACACCAAACAGTGGTGCAACCACCGAGTAGGCAATCAACAGCGCCACAACAGCTGCTGCAACACCCGGGCGAATGTCCCGCCAACGCGTCGGCGCCGGGAGCCTGCCAGGTCGGCCACCTCGACCGCGCCCAAACCACATGGCGTACCCGCGCACAATCATCGCCAACAGAGCGACACCAATCAGTGCCAGGACCAGCTGATTCACCCACCCGAACAGGATGCCCATGTGCGCGTTAATCAGCCATTCGGTCAGCTTCGCCGGCAGCGGCCAGTCCGCAAAATGAATCCGATCGACCATCGCTCCGGTCGAACCGTCAACGGTGACGGTCTCAATGCCCATCCGCCATTCCTCGCGGGCTTCCTTGGCCATCCACACCGTGCCAGCCTCCGGTGGTGTCAGTTCGACTTTCCCGGACAGGCCCTCGGCACGTGCGAGGTTCATAACACTATCTGCCTCTGACCAGTCATAATTCGCTGGTGCAGTCGCAGTCATGGCTGGTTTCGGTGCGTACCAGTCCATCGTCTCGCGCAGCTTTGCGATGCCCGTTCCAGCCACCCACGACCACGTCAGGCCGGTGACGGTCAGGAACAAAAGTCCAACACTGACCGCCACGCCAACATTCGCGTGACGACGCATATGATGCGCCCTCTTACTTGTTCCCTGTGTCCGCTTGCGACGCGAACGATCCCACCAGAGCCAGAGGCCACCAATAGCCAGTGCGCCCATCCAGGATGCTGCCGTCTCGGAGTAGAGGCGACCGAAGTTGCTATCAATCCAGAGTCTGCGGTGCCCTTCAGAGATCCACGCCCGCAGTGGCAGCGCCGCCGAGGAACCGTATTGCACCAGGTCACCCTTGATGCTCAGGTCGCCTGGGTCGACGAACACCGCATGTCGGTAGGACTCCGACTTCAGCTGCTCATCATTGAACATGACTCGCGTTGTCTGCCCCGGCTTTTCCGGGACCTGCACCGCGGTCACCGGCAGGTCAGGGTGCACGCGCTGCGCGACCTCAACCTGCTTTTCCAGCGGTTGTGCGGGAAGGCTTGATGTTGCGGTTAGCTCTTCGTGGTAAACCACCTTTTCTATGCTCGGGGCGAGGGCATACGCCACGCCTGTGATAGCTGCAATAACGAGTAGTGGCGCAACGAGGATGCCTGCAACGACATGGATTCGGTGCAGTAATGCTCGTGGCCCACCATTTTTCTGAGTCTGTGCGACGGGGTTTGCGGCTGGCGTTCCAGCGGCATCGCCTGTGGCTATTGAAGTCATGCCTCATTAGTCGGACGAACTGCCCCAGTTGTTCCCCAGCAAGCTCACTTTTATTACTTCCAGGGGTAGCCATTCGGCCACGCACCTCGTTGTCGGCCACCTTGTGCGCAACTACCCGTCGTTAAGCACGCGTACCCTCGTAGACATGGCTTATCCAGACGTGTACCACGCCGATGACAACCGCTATGAGACAATGCCGTACAACCGCTCCGGCAGCACGGGGCTGAAGCTTCCAGCCATTACGCTGGGACTTTGGCATAACTTTGGTGATGACCGACCGCTCGAGACGCAGCGTGAAATCCTGCGCACCGCGTTCGACCACGGCGTCACGCACTTCGACCTCGCCAACAATTACGGCCCACCGCAGGGCTCTGCGGAGGCGAATTTCGGTCGCATCATGGCCAAGGATTTCGCTCCCTACCGCGATGAAATGATCATTTCCTCCAAAGCCGGTTGGTACATGCAGGATGGTCCCTACGGCTTCGGCGGCTCGCGGAAGTACCTCGTGGCCAGCTGCGATGCCTCGCTGAAGCGCATGGGCCTGGATTATGTGGACATTTTCTACCACCACCGCCCCGACCCGGATACGCCTATCGAGGAAACCGTCGCCGCCCTCGATTTCCTCGTCCGGTCGGGTCGCGCGCTCTACGTCGGCGTTAGCTCCTACTCCCCCGAGCTCACTCGCCGCGCGCAGAAAATTGCCCGTGAGCTGGGCACACCGCTGACCATTCACCAGCCGAGCTACTCCATGTTCAACCGCTGGATCGAGGACGAGCTGCTGGCAACCTGCGCCGACGAAGGCATGGGCGTCATCGCCTTTTCCGCGCTTGCGCAGGGGCTTCTCACCGACCGCTACTTGGATGGCGTGCCGGAGTCCTCGCGTCTCGGGGCGCACAAGATGAACTCGGGGTTCCTCAACGACGACACGCTCACCGCCATCCGCGAGCTCAACGCCATTGCTTCACGACGAGGCCAGTCCCTGGCACAGATGGCCATCTCGTGGGTGCTCCGCCGTGACGAAGTGACCTCAGCCCTGATCGGTGCATCCTCGGTGAAGCAGCTGAAGAACAGCCTCGGCGCCCTGGACGCTGCACCGTTTAGCGATGAAGAACTCGCGGAAATCGACAAGTGGGCTGTCGACCGCGGGATTAATCAGTGGCAGGGCGCTACGGAGTCTGTGTAGGGAGCTCATCGAGCGCCGGCAGCACATACTCGATCAGCTCATCAATCTGTTCTTCCGCATCCCGCTTCGAGGTGCGGAAGTTGATGCTGACGTGATTGATGCCGAGCTGTCGCTGGGATTGCAGCAGTTCAATGAGCTTGTTGCGACCAAGGCGGTACCCGAAGTGGCCGCCCTGCGCGGGGGCGTCGGGATCTTCATGCAGGTCAATCCACAGTGATTCCAGGAATGGTTTGAACACGTCCTCACCGCACTCCTGAGCCACAGCCTCCTGCCAGTTGGCGATGTTTTTCTTCTGCATCTCCAGGCCCTTGTGGTACATGAACCACCCGTCGGTATGCGCGGCCTTCCACTCCAGGCTCTGCTGACAGGAGCCAGTGGCCAACAGCGGAACTCGGCGTGCCAGTGGCTTGGGCACCACATCGGATCCGCCCATCTTGCCCTCGGACCAGCGGATGGGCCGGTAGCTAGTACTGAGGGCCTTTTCATAGACCTCGATATGCTCGCGGAAGCGCTCACCGCGCTTGCCTTTGTCCTGGTTAAAGGCGGGGAACTCCTCGGGTCGGTCACCGGTGGCAACGCCAAAGAGGAAACGGCCGTCGGAAAGCCTGTCCAGTGTGGCAGCGCGCTTGGCCATCACCAGCGGATGCTGGAAGGGCACGACGACTGCACCGGTGCCGAGCGCGATATCGGTGGTGTGTGCGGCGATGTAGCTGAGGTACATCCAGGGGTCGTAGACCTGGCCGACGTCGCCAAATGTTTCCACGCGCAGCGGGATGTCGCGTGCCCAGACCGCCGCGATGCCTGCGCGTTCGACTTTCTGAATCAGCCGAATCTGGTTGCTCAGCGCGTCCCTGGGCTCGGCTTCGGCGTCCTGCTCGATGGGCAGACTCAGCCCTACCGTGAGTCGGCCCGGCGCGAATGTGCGCTGGTAACCGGGTAGTTCGTCGATAGGCTTGTCCGAAAGATCAAACAGCGAGCTCATGGTGCTCCACGGTAGTACAGCTCGAGGTGCGGCACTCGTCGTTAAGCTGGGAGCATGCTTGAGGATGTCATCATCGTCGGTGGCGGCCAAGCTGCCCTCGCTACCGCCTATTACTTGCACAAACGCGGCATTGATCCGCTCATTCTGGACAATCAGCCCGCTCCCGGCGGCTCCTGGCGCAATGTCTGGCCCTCACTGACGCTCTTTTCCACCCCGGACTTTTCCAACCTTCCGGGCATCCAGATGCCCGATTATGACGGTTTCCCGCCCGCTTCCCACGTGATTGACTACCTCAGCTCCTACGAAAAGCGCTACGAACTGCGCGTCCAGCGCCCGGTCACCGTCACGCACGTCTCCCATGACGGCACCTTCCAGCTCACCAGCGATGCCGGCGACTTCGAATCCCGACAGCTCATCGCCGCCACCGGCAACCGGCCCTTCGTCCCGTATTACCCCGGCACGACCTCCGCGAAACAGTGGCATTCGGCCAACTACCCAGGTCCCGAGCCATTCGAAGGCTCCCGCGTTGCCGTTGTCGGCGCGGCGAACTCCGGCGCCCAAATAGCCTCTGAACTGGTGCTTTCCGGCATCGACACCACCTGGTTCACCCGCCACGAACCACGCTGGATGCCCGACGACGTCGACGGCCGCGTCCTGTTCAAACGCTACCGCCAGGGCGCCACCGACAGCATTGGCGACATCGTTGCCCTACCGCCCGTCCGCAAAGCCCGCGACTCCGGCGCACTCACCTGGACACCCATGTTTTCTTCGCTTGACGACGTCCACGCGGACCACCTCATCTGGTGCACCGGTTTCCGCCCAGCGCTCGACCCTTTCCGCAGCATCGACTCTGACCTCATCGAGTTCGTCGGCTACGGCGACTGGGTTGGCCCCGGTGCCGCCACGATCATGGGTGTTGGCCCCTTTGCTAAGCGCGCGGCCGAGCGGGTGGCTGCCCGTCTGTCAGCATGACCTGCATCAACAGCATGTCCAACCAGCGCCCGTTCTTCGCCCCCACCTGCGGCAATAGTCCAACGCGCTGGAAGCCATACTTTTTGTGCAGCGCAATCGACCCCTCGTTGCTGCCTTCAATCGCCGCAACCAGAACGTGCTTTCCCGCCTCCCGGGCAGCATTAATGGTCTTGTTCAATAGTGCGCCACCAATTCCCCGGCCTTGAAAGTTCGGATGCACGTAGATGGAGTTTTCCACCGTGTACTGAAACCCGTCGAAGTCACGGAAATCGCTAAAGGTGGCATACCCAGCGACTTCGTCGTCAAGCGTGGCGACGAAAACCGGGTAGCCCTTGTCCCAGTGCGCCTCCATCCATGCGATGCGATTCTCCGCACTGACAGTGTCATCATTCCAGATGGCGACGGTGTTGATTACGGCTTCGTTGTAGATCTCCGCGATTGCCGCGGCATCGTCCCGCGTTGCGTGCCGGATGATCACGGTTTTGCTCCCCATTGTCTGCGCTGGTTATCTGCACTCTGCTTTTATGAAAGCGAGATTACCAAGCTTCTACGTTCGAACGGGTGTTTTGTTTGTATTCTTGGGACACCACCTAGCGCGCCCCCTGCAAATACCCAGATAAACTGTGCTTTTATGGTCGACTAATCGTCTTCGAGAACTCCCCAATATTTCTTTTCATTTCTCTTTACAAACTAGAAACATGCCCGTATGATAGCAAGTACGTTCGAAAGAAAACCGACAACCATTGGAGCACCAGGGGGATCCAATGAAGTCCGACCAAGCAACCGAACCATATTGGGCTCATGAGAATTCCGAAGATGAGCTCTCAGCACTCGCGCGGGCTACCAACCGCGCCCAACTTGAGTTGATTGAAGCCTGCTGCCCTGCAGGTGATGATGACGTTGAAAACCATGCCGCTCGCATCAGCGTTCGGTTGGGAATCACTCGCAGTGAGGCACTGCGTATCTGTGACATTGGCCTGTTGCTGGAGAAAATGCCACAGTTGGCGGAATATGCCCGGGAAAGCTGCGCATTATCCATGCGGCAACTCGGCATCATTGCACATGGCGTAGTCGGCATCGAGCCTGATCAAATACCCGATGCAGAGAAGAAGATTCTGGCATTGGTTACGCCACGGAAGCGTCGTCAAGCAATGATTGGTCCTCGCACGCTCACCACCAAAATTGGTGATATTGCTGCGGACTTGGATGACCGCGCTCGTGCCGACGGCACAATTCCCACCATCACCGACACGGAATCGGTGACTCTGGTGGAACGTCCCGACAGCTACTCTCAAATCATTCTCACACTGCGGCCGGACCGCGCCTATTTTGCCATGTGCGCAATTGAAACGGTCTTCCGCGCGAATGAGGAAATGACGCAGGCGGATGCATTTGTGGAACTCATCCACCAGCGCACCAATGCGGAAGTTGTGCTCAATGTTTTCCGCGAGCCCCACAGTGATGACGCCTGGCTGGACGGTGCCGGCTGGCTAGGCGCGCTGGTCACGGAGGAGTGGATGCAAAAGGTGACGAATGTCCGCCTCTCAGCAGACAGCGCCACCAATGGTTACCGTCCAACTCCAGCGCAGGTCGCCCGCGTCCACGGTCGCGATGGAACATGTCGCTTCCCCGGCTGCGAAGTCCCAGCATATAAGTGCGATATTGACCATATCGCGCCGTACAACCAGGAAGACCCCGAAGCCGGTGGCCCCACCGACACGCAGAATCTGCACTGCCTATGCAGGAAGCACCACAACCTGAAAACCCACAAGCTCTGGGATATCACCGCTTATGAGGACGGCTCAGAGGTGTGGTCCTCTGCCGACGGTATTACCGCGGCGACCGTCCCGGCCGGACCATTAGCCGGGTTCGGGCGACAGACATTTGACAAACGCGCTACCCAGAAGACGAAAGCACGCCATGACCACTACATGAAGTGGTGGCTGTCATTCGCGGCTGTGCCAGATCTGGTCTTTGATGATGGGGAGGATTAACCCAGCGGGCCACCGCAGTTCGGCCATGCGCCAGCACCCTGGGAGGCAAGCACGCGCTCGCCAATCTCAATCTGCTGCTCCTTGGTGGCCTGGTCAGCTGTCGGTGCGTACTGGTCACCGCCGTGGCCACTCCAGGTCTGCTGCGAGAACTGCAGTCCGCCGTAGTAGCCGTTACCGGTATTGGTCTGCCAATTTCCGCCGGACTCACATGCCGCAACCTGATCCCAGGCGCTGACTGATGCAGCGTTAGCGGCGGCGGTCGGGGCAGCAATCATGCCTGCTGCCACAGCGGCGGATGCGATGAACTTACCGGAAAAACGCATAAAAAGAGAACACTCCTAAAGGGTTGACTTTTCTCTTGGGCGACCAACCTACGCGCACCCTCCCCCGTCCTGTCAACCCGTATCCTGGAAAGCATGTCCGTGGCAGATGTCGTCCGCAAGACCGAGAGAAGGATCAACGCGCTGGCCGCCAAGCGTTCCAAAAACGCTGGTTGGGAACCGGAAATCATCGGTTTCACCGGGTACGGAAGTGCAGAGCGCGTTCGCGTATTCGGCCGTGTCCTCCTGAAGGATCCGGCCAAAAAACGAGACGAAGAACGAAACAAAAAACGCGGATTTTGGCAGTTCTTTACCGTCGAACTCGCGGACTTTCCCGTCACCATCACTGCCGGCGACCGCACGGTGGAAACCACCACGGATAGCAACGGCTATATCGAGGTACTAATCAGGAATCACGGCCTGGAACCCGGCTGGCACGAAATCACCATCAACGACACTCCTGCAGAGGTCCTCATCCTCTCCCCGGAGACCAAATACGGCATCGTCTCCGATATTGATGACACCGTTTTGGTCACTATGCTGCCGCGCGCCCTCATCGCCGCCTACAACTCCTGGGTCAAGGAGACAGACGAGCGCAAGGCCGTCGCTGGCTTCAGCGAGTTCTATGCGCAACTTCGCCGTCGTTACGCGAGCAAAACCGACGAGGACACGGACGTTCCCGTCATCTATCTCTCCACCGGAGCGTGGAACACCTTCAGCACACTAAAAAAGTTCCTACACCGCAACAACCTGCCGAAGGGCCCACTGCTGCTCACCGACTGGGGGCCAACGCCCACCGGCCTGTTCCGCTCGGGCAAGGAACACAAGAAGGTGCGACTTCGCGACCTGTTTATTGACTTCCCCGAAATCAACTGGATTCTCGTCGGCGATGATGGCCAGTACGACCCGCTCATCTACGGCACGGCCGCGGCGGAGCATCCGGACAAGGTCGCGGCCATCGCAATCCGCAACCTCACTCCCAGCGAGCACGTGCTCTCTCACGGCACGGCGGTGCCAATTGAAAAGCTGGAGAACAAGGAGGTCCCGTTCATCGAGGGCGCCGACGGCTATGAACTGCTCAAACAGATTGACCAGCTGCCGCAACCATGATCTACCTCCGCCATGCCCGTATTCACGATGATGCCGAGCTCCCGGCGTACGTCGTAAAGCTCGCGCTGCCCTCCCCCATGACCTTCACCACGCCGATTACCATCCTGACCGGCGAAAACGGCAAGGGAAAGTCGACGGTACTGGAGGCGTTAGCGTCGGCGATGGGTGTCGATACGGACGGCGGCTCGCGGTACAAGACGCAAGAGCGCACCTCCCCGGTCCCACTGGCGCTGACCAGGCGCAATCCCCCGGATACGTTTTTCTTTCGCGGCGACACGCACCTGAACCTCGCGCGCTATTACGAGTCGCTTGGGCAGCTACCAGGTGGCAGAGAAATGGCAGACCTCACCCAGATGAGCCACGGCCAATCCATCATGACGCTGGCCGAACGCCGCTTCAGTCCCGAATCACTGATTTTCCTTGACGAACCCGAGGCGGGACTGTCGGTCCTACGCCAACTGGAGCTCCTCGGCCGCCTCGGCGCGCTCGCGGAAGCCGGCGCACAAATCATCATGGCGACGCATTCCCCCATCCTGCTCGCCACGCCAGAAGCAACGATTATTTCGCTTGACGACGCCGACACCACCCACTTCGAAGACACCCTCGCGGTACGGGCGACCAGGGATTTCCTGGCCGATCCGGTCGGCATCGCGGACTACATGGTGGAGCGTTTTACGTCGGATTCTTAAGCCCCAGCGCCGCCACGACACCCACGGCCGACAGTGCCACCGGCAACCACATCGCGTCACTCATGGCGGTGGTGAAGTCGCCACGGTTGCTGCTGAGCGCCGCCGCCATGACGGTGGCAATCAGTGCGCTACCCAGCACACTGCCAATCTGGCGGATGGTGTTGTACACACCGGAGGCGGCACCGGCGAGGGACGGGTCGATGTTGCGAGTAGCAGCCGTCGACAGCGTGCCCCAAATAAACGCGTTTGCCACACCGAATGCGGCGCCCGGCAGTAGCAGCCACAGCACGGAGAGGTCCTCGTGGATGAGGTAGTGGAACCCGAGCATGCCCACCAGCGAGGACCCAAAACCGATCAGCGCGAACTCGCGGAACTTCAGCCGGTCCAGCATTCGCCCAGTCCATGGCGCCATGACACCGGAAATGAGCGCCTGCGGCACGAGCAGTAGTGAGGCCTGGATGGTCGATAGGTCGCGGGCATTCTGGGCGAAGAGGATGATCGGGAAACCAACCGCGACCACCAGCGCGCCCATCACGGCAATGGCCAGCGAGGAGATGGTGAAGTTGCGATCCTTAAAAAGGGACAGCGGCATCAGCGGTTCGGCCGTGGTCTTGGCCTCCCACAGGGTGAACAGGGCCAGGACCACCACGCCACCGGCAATCAGTGCCCAGATCCAACCGGACCAGCCGGCACTCTCCCCCTCCTGAATGCCGAAGACCAGCAGGAACATACCAATCGCGCTGAGTACAACACCGAGATAATCAATCTTGTTGCGGTGCGTCTCAAAGGTCGGCAGATAGCGGAACGCAAAAACGAGCCCGATCAGCCCAATCGGCACATTAATGAGGAAAATCCAGCGCCAACTCAGCAGCTCAATCAACACGCCACCGGCCAGCGGCCCCGTCAGCGAGGCAATTCCGGCCGCCGCACCCCACAGGCCCATCGCCGCACCGCGATGCGCCGGCGGAAACATCTGCGTAATCAGCGCCATCGTCTGCGGCGTCAGCAGCGCGGCCCCCAGTCCCTGCACCACGCGGGCAATGATCAGCATGCTTAACGACGGCGCCAACCCACACGCCAGCGACGCCAACACGAAGATAACCAGGCCCGCTACATAGGTGTGCTTGACTCCCCAGAGGTCACCGAGCCTGCCAGTAATGAGCAACGGCACGGCATAGGCCAGCAGATAACCACTGGTCACCCACATGACCTGGTTGAGCTCACCGCCCAGTTCATGCTGGATGGTGTTGATACCAACGGTGACAATGGTGGCGTCGACCAGGATCATGAAGAAGCCGAGTAACACGGTCCATAGCGCTGGCCACGCCTTTTTGGGATCAAACTGAGTATTCAAATCTGTAGCCACTCGGAGTTATGTTAGTTGATGGCTCGGGTGTTAGTTGATGGCACAGTAAAATCCAGGCTATGGCTGTTCAGCATATGACCGATGAAACCATCGCCGAGTTCTTCGCCAATCACCTCTCGCGGGTAGATGATGACACGCAGCGCGCTGTCGCTCTCGAGGTGTTGGAATGGGTTCATGAAAAGTACCCGGAACTGGGCGTTCGCATCGCTTGGAATCAGCCGATGTTCACGCTCGATGGCACTTTTATCATCGGTTTCTCCTACGCCAAGAAACACATGGCGATTGCCCCGGAACGCGCAGGTATTGAAAAGTTCGCCGACGACTTCGATGCCCGTGGCCTCTCCTACGGAAAAATGATGGTCCGTTTCCCCTGGCCAAAGGACGGCAAGGCCGAGTCCATGCCGCTGGACCTGCTGGCCAAGATGATTGAGTTCAACATGGAGGACAAGCGCGGGATGACCAAGTTTTGGCGATAGGCCGGGGTTGATTACCAGACCTGGAAGCTGCCAAGCATTTAATGAGCATTCCTTTCCTCAGCGAGATTGCGGAGGAATGCGTCTTTGTCGTCGCAGTAAATCTCAATCGAGAAAACGGTCATTAGCCCCTTGTAAAGATCTTCTGCCACGACTTGCGAATCCACTTCTAATCTGACGTTCACTTCACTCAAAACAGGCACCCTGAGATTGCCGTCCTCGTCAATTGCTATGTCCCCTCCTTCACCTGCCGTTACGGAGCTCGCATGACGTAACTGTGACCACGGAATTTCGCAAATAAGCCTTCGCCCATTTCGCAGTACGAGTCCTTGCGGTGTTATGAGATGCGGATGGTCCCGAACAGTTACGTAAAATCCAGATAGAAGAACTACGGCATAAACACTAATTACCAGCAATAAATATCGCCAAAGTGCATTAGAAATGGCAAAATGCACAATGCTGATTTCTACAACGCTTAGCGCCAGTATCATAAAAACAACAGTTCGAAGGTTTCTATGTACAGTGAAGGCTCTGACTTCACTGTCGACATTTTTCTGAGGCCTAAAGAATGCGAAAGCAGCTATCAGTGAACCAACTTCCGAAACGAGTAGCGCTAGTATTTTTCGAGGTACACCAAATTTCTTCGCCGTCTCGGACAGTGAAGCAGCCCATGACCTGCCATTTCTGAGATAGTCTTGCCACATACCCCCAAACAGCAAGAGAAAAGCCGCAACCATCACCACCAGCGGCAACAGGAATACCCAACCCGGCAAACCAGATACCACATTCATAAGAAGGAAAAGAACTCCTTCAAAAATAATTGCGGTAAACAGTATTGCTCTAAATACACTTTTCACGCTTGCCCTCCGATTATGAATTGTCAGGTTTTCCCCGGAAGAAGATTCCTCACCATGCAAGCTCTCTTAATACTTCTTACACATTCTTGGGTTGATTTTTCACGATATAAACAGGTACCAAATGATCGTCAAAATATGACCGTGAATCAATTTCATGACTGAACATCGCTATATCAATGCCCCAGATGGGGATGCGCACCGCATTACAGCCAGCTAAGAGATAGGGCCGACTGCCCTCATGCACATCTCAAAACTATTCAAGTTTTCTTCTACTTTCAATACAAAATGAGTTGTGAGATTTCTACATTTCTTCTCGTGAGCCGTTGCAATGCTAGCTGGCCGACGCATCCGACGACTTATGGCCACGCTATTCACCTATCGATGCGCTACAGCGTGTCCACAAGTGAATAGCGCATCGACAAGTGAGAGAGCCTGGCTCACAGCGTGCGCATAAGTGCCGAAAAACCATCGATAAGTCAGGGGAATACATCGACAAGCCCCCGAAACCTGGCCATAAGTGCCGGACAGGGTTAAAGGAGAGTTAAAGGACAAGCCAACAACGTCAGCTCAGCATCTGCTTCTGCTTCGGGTTAAACGACAGAAGGGGATGCGGACGGAATCTTGGAGGATTCCAT
>NZ_KV795635.1:0-718 GCF_001809065.1 Corynebacterium sp. HMSC055G02
CTGAAAGTCAGACACACTTTTTGCTACTTAACCCAAATTGGTTGCCTAACAAAGGTTAAACGAAAACTCCCTCCCGGATACCCGGAAGGGAGTTGGTCTGAGCGGATGACGGGACTCGAACCCGCGACCCTAACCTTGGCAAGGTTATGCGCTACCAGCTGCGCTACATCCGCAAATACGCTCGCCCATAAGGGCTTACGTGGTGCGCGATACTGGGATTGAACCAGTGACCTCTTCCGTGTCAGGGAAGCGCTCTCCCACTGAGCTAATCGCGCTGGGGTAAAAGCTATATAGAAGCTTTCAAGCGCAACCCCCTTCCAGGAGAAGGGGGTTTTGCACTGAGCGGATGACGGGACTCGAACCCGCGACCCTAACCTTGGCAAGGTTATGCGCTACCAGCTGCGCTACATCCGCAAATACGCTCGCCCATAAGGGCTTACGTGGTGCGCGATACTGGGATTGAACCAGTGACCTCTTCCGTGTCAGGGAAGCGCTCTCCCGCTGAGCTAAACGCGCATTACATCGAAACCGGTAAGGAATCTCTGCTGAGGTGGAAACGGGAATCGAACCCGTGTACACGGCTTTGCAGGCCGTTGCCTCGCCACTCGGCCATTCCACCGTGAGGCTGCCGCCTCAGTGGTTGCCTCGAAGTTATACCACAGAGCTTAACTTCTTGAGAAACCAGAGCGGATGACGGGACTCGAACCCGCGACCCTAA
>NZ_KV795635.1:818-188869 GCF_001809065.1 Corynebacterium sp. HMSC055G02
AAGGTTATGCGCTACCAGCTGCGCTACATCCGCATCACGTTGCAAGGAGAGCGAAGAAGAATCTCAATTGCTCTCTTGCGGTGCGAAAGATACTTTAGCGTGCTTGTGCGATTGATTACAAATTACCAGGTGAACATCTGTATTGTGCCTGTGGGCGTAGGGCTAAAGACCAACCTTTGATGCCTCTGAATCGCAACGATGTCATTTATTCGCTTTCGTGGGTTGGTTACTGGGGGCTATCGAGTCGCTATCGTCATGGAGTTCCATCGGTGGGGTAATAAATCGTCGAACTGCGCAATCGCAAACGCAATGCAACCCAATTAGGGAAACTTCCAAAACGCGTGCTAACTTATTCCGCAGAGCAGCAAAGGCTTAGTGCTTTTCTGTCCGAGTCCCATAGCTCAGTGGAAGAGCGTTCCGTTCACACCGGAAAGGTCGCTGGTTCGAACCCAGTTGGGACTACCATTTAAAACCCCGGTCGACGCATCGTATAAAAACTGCGCGGCCGGGGTTTTGCTGTGTGACCTGAACTATATTCGTCCCTCTCGGGAACTTTTCTGGACTACCATCCGACAATAGGTATAAGGGCAGCGGTCAGACTACTGCTGTTCTTCTCGAACTGTCCCGCTTAAAGGAGTTGAACTGTTCTAGTGAGTCCCCGGGTCGCTTCAGGCGAAACGTTTCGGTTCTCAAAGTCGGGTTTCCGGCGTGCAGTAGCCGCTGCTGCGGCGCTTGTAGTCTTTGCAGGTGCGTCAGTTATTAATGCTGGCCCCGCGCATGCTCACGATTCCGTGCTGTCGTCTAACCCAGGCGACAAGCAGGTTCTCGATGAATTTCCGCACCACGTTTCTCTCAAGTTCTCCGGCAACCCCAAGAACAATTTCAACACCGTTGCAATTAGTGATGCAGATGCCAAGGAAGTCCTGTACTCCCACGAGCCAGAGGTAGTGGGTAATGAGGTCTCTTTGGATATCCCTGAGGATATTAATCCAGGCCCTGGTAACTACATCATTGGTTTCCAAATCACCTCCTCTGATGGTCACTCCACCCGAGGAAAGACCTCTTTTTCAGTGGCTGATCCGGATGCTGCTGGCGCAGCCGAAGCCGGGGCAGAATCTCGTCAGACCGGTGCGCACGCCGAGGAAACGAAGTCAATACCGCTATGGGCTTATGGCCTCGGTGGTGGACTCATCGTCATCATCGCCGCTGTCGTCATCGTTATTAATCGAAAGGCAAAATAGACACATGAAGCTCAATCGCACTGCAACTACACTGATCGCTGGTTCCGCAGCTCTGACCCTTGCTCTGGCAGGATGCTCGTCCGACGATAACACTGCTGCTGAGGTGACTGAGTCCGCAACCTCCGCTGCGACCGAAGCTACCTCTCAGATGGAGAAGAGTGATGCTGCTGTGCAGCTGGCCGATGCCTACATCAAGGAAAAGCCGGCTGACAAGGGCATGACCGCCATCTTCGGTACGCTGACCAACAACACCGATAAGGACATCAAGGTTTCCTCCTTCAAGCTTGAGGGGCTGAAGGAAGGCACGAAGTTCGAGCAGCACGATACCAAGGACGGCAAGATGTTCGAGGTGCCGGAAGGTTTGACGATTCCTGCTAATGGCGAACTCGTTCTCGAACCGGGTAGCACTCACTTCATGATCATGAACAATGATGAAGCTATGGATGTGGGAGCTGAGTACAAGCTCGTCATTGAGCTTTCCGACGGCTCTAGCATTACCCAGGACGTTGAGGTTCGTGTCCAGCCAGCAGGTGAAGAGGACTACGGTAATGACGGTGACCTGAACAACCCAGAGCACATGGGTGGCGGTGAGATGGATCACTCGGGCCACTAATTTTTGTGACAAGTTGATCAAGCAATCGTTCGTCGTAAAGCGGGCGTGAGCTCAGGTACGTCGAGGAATTGACTAGCTGAATCTAATGGTGGCAGAAGCGCTGGAGTTGGCAGGTTATTGCAGCATATGCAACGAACTCCGGCGCTTTTCTTTTTCCGAAAAAGGTTTTCGATACGGTCGAATTGGATAGGCCAGTGGTTGCGTTGAAGCTATTGAAAAGTTGGCGGATCCCCAGCCATCTCATGTGTTCCAGTTCGAAGTAATCAGAAAGGTAAGAGTGCACAAAATGTCCGAAGGCTTTTCCAGAAGGCGTTTTCTTGGCGGGCTCGGCACCGCCGCAGGAGCCTCAGCGCTCGCCCTGGGGGCGCCGGAAGCCCAGGCGATTGGGTTGGAACGTCCACAGGAAGAGCCACCGAAACCGCCTTTGCAGACAGCAACCGTACCTTTTGATGGCGCTCACCAGGCGGGGATTGCGACGCCCGCACAGGCGAATCTATGGCTAATAGCCTTCAACGTGAAGAAGGGGGTCGATCGCAATCGCCTCCAAAACCTCATGCGTGCCTGGACGGATGACGCCCGCCGAATGACAGCCGGCAAGGCTACTCGAACGGATTTGGAACCCGAGCTCATGGGGAGTCCGGCCAATCTGACTATCACAGTTGGATATGGGGAGAATTTCTTCACAATCATCGATAGGGAAGACCAGAAGCCTGAGTGGCTGGGAGATCTGCCAAAGTACGTTAACGATGAGCTCCGCCCGGAGTGGAACGGCGGAGACCTGTGCCTGCAGATTTGTGCGGACGACCCAGTAATGGTCTCCCATGCGGCCCGAATGATGATCCGAAATGCAGGTTCTTATTTGGATGTTCACTGGGTGCAAGCTGGTTTCCAGCACGCCAATGGTTCTACGCAGGAAGGCGAGACCCCGCGCAATCTCTTCGGTCAGAAGGACGGTACGGTCAACCCGCGCACTCGTGAAGAATTCGACAAGCAGGTGTGGATTGATAGTGGTCCGGATTGGTTGCGGGGCGGTACAGCGATGGTTGTCCGCCGTATCGAAATGGATATTCCAGGCTGGGATGTGTTGGACCGCGAAAGCCGCACTGTTATTACCGGCCGAGATATCGGCACCGGCGCGCCAATTGGAGGTAAGGACGAGTTTGAGACCGTCGACCTGGCGAAGACTGATGAATATGGTCTGCCTCTGACGGATCCGAACAGCCATGTTGCGCTGTCAATGCCTCCGAAAGAGAAACCTAATCAGCGGATTCTGCGACGGGTCTACAACTATGACCTGCCACCGGAACCGAATGGTCGATTCGAGACCAACACCGGCCTGGTATTCATTTGTTTCCAGAAGGACCCGTTGGAGCAGTTCAATCCGATCCAAGAGCGGCTGTCCAAGAACGACCGTCTCAATCAGTGGATTTTCCACATTGGATCCGCCGTGTTTGTTATGCCACGAGGAACTTCTGAGGAGGAGTACTGGGCCCAGGACCTTTTCGAGGCCTGAGTTTTGACCGTGCGGTAAAGTGTGTGAACGACTGACGAAGGTCACCAGGTATGTGATTTTCGAAGACACTTTGAAAAGGAGTACACGCACGCCGTGTCAGAAGAATTTGCAACCCCAGCACCGTTTTCCGTGCCCGCAGGAGTTTCTGCGGGCGAGGCGATGAGAGACCTGGGTTTCCCGAACAAGGGCGTTGACGCCATCGTTTGTGTCCGCGACCCTGAAGGCAATTTGAAGGATCTGTCCTTTAAGCCAGAAGTGGAAACCGTCTTCGAGCCCGTTCCGGCGAATACTCCGGACGGTCGCGATGTCATCCGCCACTCTGCGACTCACGTGATGGCTCAGGCCGTGCAGTTGGAGTTCCCTGGGACGAAGCTGGGCATTGGCCCTGCCATCGACAATGGTTTCTACTACGACTTCCGTGTCGATGAGCCTTTCTCGCCGGAGGATCTCAAGCGCATCGAAAAGCGTATGAAGAAGATCATCAAGTCTGGTCAGCGATTCGAGCGCTTCGCGTTCGAGTCTGCCGATCAGGCGCAGGAAGCGCTTGCCGACGAGCCGTATAAGCTCGAGCTGATTGTTGAAAAGTCGGCCGGCAAGGTGGCCGAAGATGATGAGGCCAATGTCGACGTCGGTGGTGCAGGCACGACCTTGACCGGCTACCGCAACGTCAATCCGCGTACCGGTGAGACCGAGTGGTTTGATCTTTGCCGCGGCCCGCACGTGCCGACCACCCGCTACATCCCTGCTTTTAAGATCATGCGTTCTTCCGCTGCGTACTGGCGGGGTGACCAATCTCGAGATAACCTGCAGCGTGTTTACGGCACTGCGTGGGAGTCCAAGGAAGCGTTAGACGAGTACCTCGACCGCATGCTCGAGGCTGAGAAGCGCGATCACCGCCGTTTGGGCTCCGAGCTGGATTTGTTCAGCTTCCCGGATGAGATTGGTTCTGGTTTCCCGGTATTCCATGTCAAGGGTGGCATCATCCGCAACGAGATGGAGCAGCACTCCCGTCGCCGTCATATCGAAGCGGGCTATGACTTTGTGAACACGCCGCACGTAACTAAGGGTGACTTGTTCAAGAAGTCTGGTCACCTGGACTTCTACGCGGATGGCATGTTCCCGCCGATGCAGCTCGACGGCGAATATGACGAACACGGCAACTGCACCAAGGCTCCGCAGGACTACTACGTCAAGCCGATGAACTGCCCGATGCACAACCTCATTTTCGCATCGCGTGGTCGCAGCTACCGTGAACTTCCGATTCGTATGTTCGAGTTCGGCACCGTCTACCGCTACGAGAAATCAGGCGTTATCCACGGTCTTACCCGAGCCCGTGGCTTTACGCAGGACGATGCCCACATCTACTGCACCGAGGATCAGCTGGAAGAAGAGCTCACTAATGTCCTCGACTTCATCATTTCGCTTCTGCGTGACTACGGCCTGGATGACTTCTACCTGGAGCTGTCTACGAAGGACGAAAAGAAGTTCGTCGGCTCGGATGAAATTTGGGAGAAGTCCACAGCTATTCTTCAGCGCGTTGCAGATGCTTCTGGCCTCGAGCTCGTTCCTGATCCGGGCGGAGCCGCTTTCTATGGTCCGAAGATTTCCGTCCAAGCCCGCGATGCCATCGGCCGTACTTGGCAGATGTCGACGGTACAGCTCGACTTCAACCTGCCGGAGCGCTTCGAGCTCGAGTACACCGCACCTGACGGAACCAAGAAGCGCCCGATTATGATTCACCGTGCGCTTTTCGGCTCCATCGAACGTTTCTTTGGCGTCCTATTGGAGCACTACGCAGGTGCTTTCCCGGCTTGGCTGGCTCCGGAACAGGTTGTTGGTATTCCGGTTGCGGATGACTGTATCCCACACCTGGAGGACTTTGCTGTACAGCTGAAGTCTCGTGGCATCCGCGTCCACGTGGATACGTCCGATGACCGCATGCAGAAGAAGATTCGCAACCACACCCAGGCCAAGGTTCCGTTCATGATTCTGGCTGGTGCCCGCGACATTGAGGCAGGCGCCGTCAGCTTCCGGTTCCTCGATGGTACCCAGATTAACGGGGTGGCAGTTGAGAAGGCTGTGGACATCATCTGTGATTGGGTTGCTTCGCGGAATAACGAACAGCCGAACAAGGAGAATGTCTCTGCTCTCTAGAGGTCGTTAACGCTCTCTAATTCGACCGCGTTGTTTTAACTGGTGAACCACGCGTGGTAATCCAAAGAAGTTGACCGCGAGGTCGTAAACTACAGCAGAGAAATATATGTGGTCGGGGCTCGAATGGGGTCCCGGCCACGCAACGAAGGGGATGGCAGTGAATCAGTCGGGAAGTGAAGAGTTGCCTCCGCAGCAGCAGGGCAATGCCGGCCAGCAGGAATCGTCTGATGGCGTATACGTCGACAGCGGTTACGGCGAACCGGATCGGCTCACGCGCTTATGGGCACCCTACCGGCTGGACTACATCGTCAAGCGTGGTGTGCATAACTCCAAGCCATCTCGTAACCCCTTCGTTGATTTGCCGAAGCAAAGCGATGAGGAAGCACTCATTATCGCTCGCGGCGAGTGGGTGTACGCCGTTTTGAATCTGTTCCCGTACAACCCAGGGCACCTCATGGTGGTTCCATATCGCGAAGTCGCCAACCTTGAGGACTTGACCGACGAAGAAACAGCCGAGATGATGCGATTTGCCAAGCATGCGGTTCGTACTCTCAAATCGGTTTCGCGCCCGCACGCCGTCAATGTAGGTTTCAACTTAGGCAAGGCCTCCGGCGGTTCGGTCGCCGATCACCTGCATATGCACGTCGTACCGCGCTGGTCGGGTGACAGCAATTTTATGACCGTGATCGATGGCACCAAAGTGTTACCGCAGGCTCTTCGTCAGACTCGCGAGTTGCTTGCCGACGGCTGGCGTGCCCTTAATCAAGAGGATGGGGCAGCATGCTGAGTGTCCGTGGCAGGGCTCCAATCCGCCCAGTAGTTGAACCGATTGCCGCTGCACTTTTGCGGGTCGGCATTAGCCCGAACACGGTCACCCTGGTGGGAACGGTAGTTTCCGTTCTGCTTGCGGTAATCCTGATTCCTACCAACCATCTTTTCGCAGCTGCGGTGTCAATCGCTATTTTCACTGCTTTTGACCTGCTCGATGGCACGATGGCCAGACTTCGAGGGCAGGGAACGAAATACGGAGCGACGCTGGATGCTTCCTGTGACCGCATTACGGATGCTGCACTGTTCGGGGCGATAGCGTATTGGGTGGTGTATCACCATGACGCGGATTCAGTGCTGCTTATTCTGACACTGATCACTATGGGATCTTCCCAGGTCATTTCCTACGTTAAGGCTCGGGCAGAAGCTAGCGGCCTCAAGGTCAACGGCGGTCTCGTCGAACGTGCGGAGCGCCTGATTATCGGTCTAATCGGCATTGGGCTTCAGGGGCTTGGCGTGGACTATGCCCTCTACGTCGCAATGTGGCTCCTGGCGATTGGGTCGGTATTCACCGTCATTCAGCGCTTGTACATGGTGGCTAAGCAGCCAGGAGCGTTGGATCCCATCGCCCCGCCAGAAGGCGCAGCTGATAGTTCATCTATCAACCCTGACTCTGCTACGAAGTCCACGGGTTCGGCTGATTCCAACAACTAAAGGAGGATACGATGACTAGTTTCTTCCTGCCTCGCTCGAAAGATGATTTCGTTGCGCTCGGCTATATGGCCGGGTGGAAGATTTTTGGTCTGCTGCCGGAACGCGTGGCCTACCGCATCGGCAACATAGCTGCCGATCGGGTAGCAGCAAATCCCACGACGACCCGCCAGCTTCGCAAGAACCTGGCTCGCGTTATGGGCTGTCCGCCTGAGGAAGTGCCGCAAGGGCTTATTCGGGCTTCCATGCGTTCCTATCTACGCTATTGGGTGGAGGCATTCCGGTTGCCCTCCATCGCCTCTCCAGAGCTGGCAGACACGGTCGAATCCACCAGCGATGGGCTCGAACGAGTTGCTGAGGCCCTCGAGGCCGGAGATTCCATCGTCATCCCACTGCCGCATTCTGGTAACTGGGATATGGCAGGTATGTGGCTCGTTTCCCGCCATGGCCGGTTCAGTACCGTGGCGGAACGGCTGAAGCCAGAGGTGCTTTACGACGCTTTCGTGGAGTACCGCGAATCCCTCGGATTCCACATTCTCCCGCTTACCGGTGGCAAACCCGCGATGCCGGAACTGCAGAAGCGATTGGAAGACGGTGGCGTTGTGTGCCTGCTGTCTGATCGTGACTTCGGCGGCCACGGGGTCCCGGTCACTTTTTTCGGCGAGCAGACGACAATGCCGGTCGGCGCGGCAAAGCTGGCACAGGACACGGGCGCTCGGCTTATGCCCGCGGGCCTGTCCTACACGCGCGATGGTTGGCGCTTTGTAGCGCATCCATTCGTGCCGACTGAGGGGCGCAATCTAGCTGACATTGTCCAAGACATCGCTACTGTTTTTGAATCTGATATTGCTCAGCATCCAGCGGATTGGCACATGATGCAGCCACTGTGGCCAGCGGATAAGAAGAGGTCAAAGTAGCCGTGCGAATCGGAATGGTGTGCCCGTACTCGTTCGATGTCCCAGGAGGGGTTCAAGCTCACGCGATTGACTTGTGTGAGGAGTTTATCCGTCGCGGCCACGAGGTCAGTCTTATCGGCCCAGCTAGCGCGCAGGCGGACGTGCCGGATTTCGTTGTTCGAGGTGGTGCCGCCATCCCGATTCCGTATAACGGCTCGGTCGCTCGGCTATCTTTTGGTCCCCGCACCAGCCGTCGAGTCCGCACATGGATTGAGGAGGGTAGCTTCGACATTCTTCATATCCATGAGCCGAATTCGCCCAGTTTTTCAATGCTGTCGTTAGTAAACTCGGTCGGGCCGATTGTCGCGACCTATCACTCTGCGGCGACGGACTCCCTAGCATTGAAGTTGGCCACGCCATTTTTGCGGAAGTACCTTGAACGCATTCGGGGAGGCATCGCTGTCTCGGAAGTGGCTCGTCGCTGGCAGGTTGAGCAACTCGGCGGCGACCCGGTTCTCATTCCCAATGGTGTCCGTGTTGGAGATTTCGAGTCCTGCCCGGCCGCCTCATCGTTGCCTGAGATTCCGCCACGGCGTGAAGGGGTCTATCGGCTTGTCTTCCTCGGACGCTTCGACGAATCTCGTAAGGGCTTTGACGTCTTGCTCGACGCGTTGCCAACAATACGTGCGGAGATTCCACAGCTTGAGGTCTGTGTCGTTGGTGATGGTGATATCGCGGCAGCTCGTCGTAAAGCGGGCAGAAACGCAGATGTCCTGCATTTCGTCGGCAGACTGTCGGAGGATGCTAAGGCGTCAATACTCGCCGATGCGGATGCGTACATTGCCCCGCAGCGTGGTGGGGAGAGTTTCGGCATCGTGCTGGTAGAGGCGATGGCGGCGGGTGCGCCGGTGATCTCCAGCGACATCGATGCGTTCAAACTCGTGCTTGACGACGGCCATTACGGGCTTCACTTTGAAAACGGTAACTCCGCAGACCTTGCGGATGCAGTCGTACGCCTTTTGACGCAGCCAAAGTTGGGGGAGGAGCTTCGCGCACTCGGGCATAAGCGGGCTTGGGAGTATGACTGGTCGCAGGTCGCCGACGGCGTTCTGCGTGTGTACGATACGGTGCGCATGGATGGCGAAAAGGTCGTCATTGCGCCATAGAGATTTCCGTCGTGGCAGCTGATTAAACGCAGCGGAGTGAAAGTGGGTTTTCGGTGGACGTAACCGTTCCAATCTGGGTCGTTGTCCTAGTCATTGCGCTGATTGTCGTACTCGTTGGCGGTTTGGTGGCTTCATCGACAGCGACGCGTTTGAACCGTATGCACATTCGCACGGACTTGGCGCGTTCTTCACTGGAAGCGGCGTTGGGGCGAAGGGCCGCAGTCGCTCGTGCCGCCTACCCGGAACTCGCCGGCGTAGTGACGAAGGTGGAAGCCACACCACTTAGAGCCAACAACACTGGACAGCGCGCAGACGTGGAAAACGAACTGACTAGGAAAATTGTGGCGCTCTATGAGGAACAGCCCGTGGACCGAACGATGGCAATTGAGCTTTCTGACGCCCACACGCGGCTCGAGCTCGCCCGCCGTTTCTACAATGATGCGGTGACGGATACGAAAGCACTGCGAGCCAGGCCGCTAGTACGCGCGCTGCGGCTGGCGGGCACTGCACCCGAACCGGAATATTTCGATGTTGCAGACGGACTGACAACTGCTTAATTGTGGGAAAATTCGCTGTTGTGCTGGAAGTTCGCCGTGTTTTGTGACTCAATGAACAGCACTGTCTAGTTCAGGCGTTATAGTGTTAAACGACTACAAACGGTCACATTCACCAGTTTTATTAGGGAAGTAGGGTTCGTTGAGCACGGTTGAGAACAACTCCGGGCAGGGCACCGCACGCGTGAAGCGCGGTTTCGCTGAGATGATGAAGGGCGGCGTCATTATGGACGTCGTTACGCCGGAGCAGGCCAAGATCGCTGAAGATGCCGGCGCAACTGCCGTGATGGCGCTGGAGCGTGTCCCCGCCGATATTCGCGCAGAGGGTGGCGTGTCGCGTATGTCTGACCCGGACATGATCGAGGGCATTATCAATGCCGTCTCCATTCCGGTTATGGCCAAGGCCCGAATCGGCCACTTTGTTGAGGCACAGGTTCTGCAGTCCCTCGGTGTTGACTTCATTGACGAGTCCGAGGTTCTGACCCCGGCCGATTACTCGAACCACATCGACAAGTTCGAATTCACCGTGCCTTTCGTCTGTGGTGCGACCAACCTGGGTGAGGCTCTGCGCCGCATCAACGAGGGCGCTGCCATGATTCGCTCCAAGGGCGAGGCCGGTACCGGTGATGTCTCCAACGCTGTGACTCACATGCGCACCATCCGCGCTGAAATTAACCGTCTGCGTTCTATGGCTCCGGACGAGCTCTATGTTGCCGCCAAGGAGCTGCAGGCACCGTACGAGCTGGTACGCGAGGTCGCTGAGACCGGTAAGTTGCCAGTCGTGCTGTTCACCGCAGGAGGCATTGCAACTCCGGCTGACGCTGCAATGATGATGCAGCTCGGTGCCGAGGGTGTCTTTGTTGGTTCCGGTATCTTCAAGTCCGGTGATCCGGAGAAGCGCGCCAAGGCTATCGTCCAGGCAACCCAGCACTACGATGATCCGAAGGTCATCGCTGATGTCTCCCGCGGTCTCGGCGAGGCAATGGTCGGCATCAACGTCGACGAGATTCCGCAGCCGCACCGACTCGCTGAGCGTGGCTGGTAAAAATGGCTAACATCCGCGAGGTATTAGATCTGGAGCAGATTGACCGGGACATTTTCCGTGGCCCAGTCATTAAGTCAATCCTGCAGCGCACTTTCGGTGGCCAAGTTGCCGGCCAGTCCCTCGTCGCGGCGACGCGCACGGTGGGTAATACCTTCGCGGTGAACTCCCTCCACGCCTACTTTGTAGGCCCGGGCCGCCCCCATATCCCGACGGTGTACATGGTCAAGCGTATTCGCGACGGCCGGTCTTTCTGCCACCGATCCGTCGAAGCTGTGCAAGATGGCCGTACGATTTTCGTCATGCAGGTCAGCTTCCACCGCAAGGGGGATGAGGGACTCGAGCACTCTGACGTGATGCGCAAGGTGCCAAATCCTGAAGATGTGGTCACCGACACCTCTGAGATGACGAACACCCGCCGCCTGCTTATGCGCGAGTGGGCGGATTGGGATATCCGGGTAGTGCCGGATGATCAGTTCGAACACAACAAGTACACCCCGTCCCAGCAGTTGGTGTGGTTCCGGTGCAAGGATCGCCTGCCGGATAACGAGACCTTCCATGTCTGCACGCTGGCGTACATGTCGGATATGACGTTGCTGTCATCGGCACTCGTTCCACATCCAGGCGTTGAGGTCCAGGAAGCCAGCCTCGACCACGCTATGTGGTTTATGCGTCCGTTCCGTGCGGATGAATGGCTGCTCTACGACCAGATTTCGCCATCGGCGCACGCGGGTCGCGCATTGACTCACGGTCGCATCTTTAACCAAAAGGGCGAGCTCGTGGCCGTCGTCACGCAGGAAGGGCTGACCCGAAGCCTGGCCCCGGGTGTCGAGCCCGTGCCAGTGGCGACGAACTTCGATGCTCGCAGTGAGAACCTAGATTAATGACACAGGAAACAATCGGTATCCTCGCTCTTCAGGGCAACGTTGCCGAACACGGATATGTTCTCGACCAGCTCGGCGTGCCGCACCGAAAGGTGCGCTTGCCGCGCGATCTCGAAGGGCTTAATGGCCTTATTTTGCCCGGCGGCGAATCAACGACCATGAGCAAGTTGATGGTCTTCAATGAGCTTGAAGATCCGCTGCGGGAAGCCCTCCGCGATGGCCTTCCGGCATACGGCACCTGCGCAGGCATGATTTTGCTTGCCGACGAAGTGCTCGATACCCGTCCGGATGCCGTTAGCCTGGGAGCGATTGACATCACCGTCCGTCGTAACGCATTTGGGCGGCAAGTGGATTCCTTCGAAACTGACTTGGATATTCCGCAGCTGGCGATTGGCGGTGACCAGCCGCCTGTGCACGCCGCCTTTATTCGTGCTCCGTGGGTCGAGCGTGTCGGTGATGATGTTGAGGTGCTAGCGCGGGTGCCAGAATCGGCTGGAGAGACCGCAGGTACAGTGGTCGGAGTACGGCAGGGGTCTGCGATGGCCACCAGCTTTCACCCGGAGTCGACGGGGGAGACGCGGCTCCACGAGTTCTTTTTGCGAGAGCTTGTCGGCATTTAAATCCCCGGTTTGTATAATGAACACTTGACGAATTCCCATCTACATGGGTATTGACGAGAGGAATGGTAGGAACTAGCACATGGCGGGTCATTCAAAATGGGCAACCACAAAGCACAAGAAGGCTGCTAATGACGCCAAGCGCGCCAAAGAGTGGGCAAAGATGATCAAGAACATCGAGGTCGCGGCTCGTACCGGCGGCGGTGATCCTGCTGGTAACCCCACCCTCGATGACATGATTAAGAAGGCCAAGAAGGCCTCGGTTCCCAACGACAACATTGAGCGTGCCCGCAAGCGTGGTTCCGGCGAGGAGTCCGGCGGTGCTGACTGGGAGACCATTGTCTACGAAGGCTATGCACCTGGTGGCGTCGCTTTGATTGTGGAGTGCCTGACGGATAACCGTAACCGTGCTGCTTCCGATGTGCGCTCGGCGTTCAACAAGAACAACGGCAACATGGCGGACAACGGCGCCGTGGCGTACCTCTTCGAAAAGAAGGGTGTCGTCGAGTTGCCGAAGGGCGAGCTGACCGAGGATGACCTGCTCATGGCGGTTCTCGATGCCGGTGCAGAGGAAGTCAACGACCTGGGTGAAAAGTTCGAGGTTGTCTCCGCCTTTACCGATCTGATGAATGTCCGCACCGCTCTTGTCGATGCCGAAATGGAGTACGACTCCGCAGATCAGGACTACCGCGCTTCTACCACAGTCGCTCTCGATGCTGACGGCGCACGCAAGCTCTTCCGTCTGATTGACGCTCTCGAAGAGTCCGACGACGTGCAGAACGTCTACTCGAACGCCGACATCAGCGACGAGGTTATCGCCGAACTCGAAGACTAGGCGTTTGCTTGGCGACGGTTCCGCTGACCGGCTTCCCGGCGTTAAAGGATGCTCGTGCAGGGTAGTCTGCAGCGCTGAATTGCGCGGCGAGCTGGTGTGAATGGAAGATCCCCATCGGAGAGTCGTCCGATGGGGATTT
This sequence comes from Corynebacterium sp. HMSC055G02, assembly GCF_001809065.1. Lineage (NCBI taxonomy): Bacteria > Bacillati > Actinomycetota > Actinomycetes > Mycobacteriales > Corynebacteriaceae > Corynebacterium > Corynebacterium sp. HMSC055G02. Next base: position 13,952 of record NZ_KV795635.1, read on the forward strand.
TTTTGGGGGGAGAGAGACAGACAGAGTCAAAGAGTGTGTCTGATCCTCAGGATAGCGACTGGTCAGAGCCCGCCTGCGGGTAGCTCCACACCCTGGGGTTAAGGAGAAAAACTGACAACCCGACACACTGGCAACCTCAAAAAATTACGGGCTGCGCGTGTGAATACGGCTGCAAATGTGAAACTGTGCAGGTTTATGTCACTTTCAGACGATTTTTCAGGTCATTTTTGTCATAAACGCAGTCAGTAACTCGCATTGGGGTAAGTAGCGAAGGGTGCCCGCCCGCCGACGCGCCGGTCGACACGCCAGGCGGACATATTTTTGTCTATTAAACCGATTTTGGTTTCTGAAAGTTTTAGTTGAACCGTTTTAGGAGAACCACTGAGTCGGAGGTCCGGCCATCAGCAACAGTGTGAAGACCACGACGAGAACAATGAGGATGACGAATGCCGAGATAAACGGGCGGCGAATAATCATCGCGAGTGCCCACTCGAAAATGTCCTGTGGCTCCTCGGATTCGTCGGTAAAGCGCCAGGGCCGATCCAAGAGGCCTGCCTTCAGGGTGTTTCGTTCAAACGGATAGGTTGCGAATGGAATGATAGAAGAGGCGAGGCCGATGACACCGCGGCCAAAGCTCCACTGCTGGTTGATCCACACCATGATGGTGGTGACTACGTAGCACAGGAACGTAAAACCGTGGATGCCGCCGAAGATGGTGGTGGCGATGTCAGTGACTTTGAACAGGTACTTCAGTGCCAGCCCCAAGAGCAGCAGAGCCCACGTGACCATTTCAGCTGCAGCGAGAACGCCGTAGAGCTTCTTCGGTGAATTCATGGTGTTAAACCTATCAGAATCAACGGTTGGTACCCCGTGTAGCTACGATACAAACAGCTGTTCGAAATGTGGTATTAGTGGAGAGGTGAATTATCGAGCTGGATCTCTGCGGGTGATGGGTATCGACCCTGGCCTTACTCGTTGTGGTCTCTCCATTGCGGAAGGTGCTCAGGGCAGGAAAGTCATTCCCATTGCGGTGGGGGTCGCCCGCACACCAACCACGGCATCGTTGGAGGATCGTCTTCTACGGCTTTCCAATGCCGTGGAGCAGTGGATGGATGAGTACGAGCCGGACGTGGTTGCGATGGAACGGGTATTCGAGCGCGGCAATGTGTCCACCGTAATGCAGACTGCGCACGCGGTTGGTGTCCTTGTCCTCGCTGCGGCGAGACGCGGTTTGGAAGTGCATATGTACACGCCGTCGGAGGTAAAGAAGGCGCTTACCGGCAACGGTCGGGCTGATAAGAAGCAGATGACCATGATGGTGACGAGAATCCTCGGGTTGGAAACTCCGCCAAAACCTGCGGACGCAGCGGATGCGTTGGCCATCGCTATCTGCCACTGTTGGCGTGGTCCGGTTCTGCAACGCCAGCGCGACACCTTGGCTGCGCTTGCTAAGCAACACGAGGAGCGGGAGTTGGAGCTTTCTCGCCGTGAGAATCCCTCGCGGTAGGGGAGCCTGCTAGAGCACACTTGTGAGTTCGGCGTTTATCTCGGTGTCTTTCGGGAAGCCGTAGTGAAAGGAATTGTGAGAAGTGATTGCATCTCTACGCGGTGAGGTTATCGATCTCGGTGCGGACTATTGCGTTATCGAGTGCGGTGGTGTCGGGCATTTGGTCACCATTACGGGCAGGTTAGCTTCTCAGTTGGTGAGGCATGAGCAGACTTTCATGTTGACCACAATGGCGGTTCGTGAAGATGCGATTACGCTTTTTGGTTTTGCCAACTCGCAGGAACGTGAGATGTTTGCGCTCTTGCGCACTGTCTCAACAGTGGGGCCAAAAGTAGCGATGTCTGTTCTATCGGTACTGTCGCCGGCCGAGATTGCCAATGCGGTTGCCTCAAAGAATGCCAAGGCCCTCCAGGCGGCTAACGGCGTCGGCAAGCGATTGGCGGAGCGCCTGTTGGTTGAGTTGAAGGATAAGGTCGAGGTTTTCGCGGATAGGGCGGTATCCCAGCCGGAGGAAGCTGCAAGCGGAGCAGCGCCTGGCATTGTTTTGAAGGCAGATCTGGATCAGGTCGTTGGTGCTTTGGTCGGGCTTGGGTTCCCGGAAGCTGATGCGAATGAGGCAGCGGAGACTGTTGTTCGGATTGATCCGACCTTGGATACATCAATGGCGCTGAAGGCGGCGCTAAAGACATTGGGCGAAAAGTAAATCCAGGTCGAGGACCTGCAGCTACATTGATGATGAAAAATGGCAGTGCACTAGGATGAGGGGACTATGAGCGATATCGAGCGCACGGAGTTTAACGTGTCGGGCAATCCCTTCAGGGACTCTTTAGATGGAGCAGCCAACGACCATTTTGGCGGTGGGGGAAATGGTGCACAACGTGATGTCGATGCCCGCGCTCAGGTCGAGGAAGTCGATGCGGAATCGAACCTGCGACCAAAGTCGTTAGGGGAGTTTATCGGCCAACCCAAGGTCCGCGAGCAGCTGGATTTGGTGCTCTCCGGGGCACGGGGACGAAATGTGACTCCGGACCACATTCTGCTGTCGGGACCTCCCGGCCTGGGTAAGACCACCATGGCCATGATTATTGCGCAGGAGATGGGGTCGTCCCTGCGAATGACGTCCGGTCCGGCGCTTATTCGCGCTGGCGATTTGGCAGCAATGCTATCGAACCTGCTCGAGGGCGATGTACTCTTCATTGACGAGATCCACCGCATTGCCAGGCCCGTGGAGGAAATGCTCTACATGGCAATGGAAGATTTCCGTATTGATGTCATCGTGGGCAAGGGGCCTGGAGCTACGTCAATTCCACTCGAGATTCCACCTTTTACGCTGGTAGGCGCAACGACGCGCTCGGGTATGCTGACTGGCCCACTGCGTGACCGTTTCGGTTTCACTGCGCAGATGGAGTTCTACGAGGTCGAGGATCTGACAAAGGTGGTTACCCGTGCCGCTGGGATCCTCGGGGTGGATATCAGCCCAGAGGCTGCAGTGGAGATTGCCTCGCGTTCGCGAGGTACCCCGCGAATTGCCAACCGCCTACTGCGTCGCGTTCGCGATTTCGCAGATGTTCACTCCGGTGGCGTTATTGATCTTGGTGCGGCCAAGGCGGCGTTGATTGTCTTCGATGTCGATGAGCTTGGGCTGGACCGCTTGGACCGCGCAGTGCTGACTGCCCTGGTCAAGGGGCACGGTGGCGGCCCGGTGGGCGTGAATTCCCTGGCGCTGGCAGTCGGTGAGGAGCCCTCGACTGTGGAAGAAGTGTGCGAGCCCTACTTGGTCCGTGCCGGGATGATTGCGCGTACATCGCGCGGACGTGTTGCAACTGCCCGAGCATGGCGGCACTTGGGGTTGCAGCCTCCGGAGGGAACTATCGGAGAATAGCTTTCTCATCGACCTGGCCGGGGCAGTGTGGAATTGCTAGCTGGCAATTCGTTAAACTCGGCAGACATGGATCAAACTATTCTCCTCCTACTTATTTTCTTGTTCCTGGCGCTGCCAATTTGGCAGATCATCAAGCAGAACAAGCAGGTGCGCACCATTCGGGACATGCAGGATAAGTTGGCCCCGGGCGCAGAGGTCATCACCGGTTCCGGTATGCATGGTGTGGTCGTTGATACGACCGAAACAACCGTCGACCTGATTATCGCTGACGGCATCGTGACCCGTTGGGAAAAGGGCGCCATTGCCCGCAACCTCACCACCGGTACCGGAGCTAGCTACGCTCACCGTGATCGACGTGGCCGTGTTTCCGATGCGCCAGATGACCACGTCGGCGATGTCCAAGAAATCACCGGCCACGGTCCGGATGACAATGCCGCTTCGGACATCAATGAGCAGGTCGAGAACCCGAATACTCCGAGTAACTCGGATAACACGGGTACAGACGGTTCCACTTCCACCGAAAAGCAGTAGCAGTTTTTTGCACGCCCACGCCCTGCTGGTTTGCATGCATCCAAGCTGTAGCGTGCGCCGTGGGGTTAGCGGGCGCGTCCCAGGTTTCGCCGTCGGCAAGCGTGGGCAAGATTTTCACTAAATAGGTACAAGTCAAAACCGGCGCACTACGCTAAATCGGTTATTCTCTAGCGGTTGGTGTTTATAGCTTTGCTTAGCGACGCCCGCAATGCCTCTTCCTGGTATCGCGCGATTTCGCGGTGCGGTTATAGACCTGCGTTTCTACCCGAAGCGCTTAAGTACCTAAACGTCACGATTCAGGAGACTTTGCTTTGAACAGCAAATCCAGATCCGGTGCGAATACATTCAAGAGGAACTGGCCGCAGTGGCTGTTGGCACTGTTTGTTGGCTTCCTCATCCTTACGTACGCACTCGTCTTTTTCACCGGCGGCGGATCAGCCAAGCCAAAGTTGGGCATCGACTTGCAGGGTGGTACCCGAGTAACCTTGGTGCCGCAGGGCGAAAAGCCGACGCGCGATCAGCTGGACCAGGCTCGCAAGATTCTGGAGAACCGCGTAAACGGCATGGGCGTCAGCGGCGCTCAAGTTGTCACCGACGGTGACACGCTGGTCATTACCGTGCCGGGTGAAGACTCACAGGAGGCGCGTACGCTCGGCCAGACTTCGCAGCTCTTCTTCCGTCCGGTAGAACAGCCCACCCAGGGCCCTGATGAAGCTGCCTTTGGCGAGGTAGTTAAGAAGACTGCTGAAGATTGGGTGTCAGTCGGTGTCCTGTCGAAGGAGGACGCCGCCAAGCGTGTTGATGACCTCTACAAGGACATGAACGAAACGCAGAAGCGTGCAATTGATGCCTTCAAGGAACAGAACCCAGATCAGCCGGTTCCCGAGGAGCTGTCCAAGTCGCTGGGCGAGGCCCCGAAGTTGGACGCAACAGCTCCGGCAAAGCCGGCGAACTCAATTGAAGCGGCCGAGCTGCGTACGAAGGTTCGTGACGTGCTGTTGGCGACTCGCCAGTCCGAAGACCCAACGACACAGTTTGCAGCCGCTGCGCTGATGACCTGCGATAACCGCGATGCAGTTGATCCGCTACAGGGTGCCGATGACCCGGCCAAGCCGCTGGTGACCTGTGCGCCCGAAGGCGGTAAAGCCATCTTCCTGGGCAAGGCTCCGCTGTTGATTGGGCAGGAGGACGAGGCCAAGGGCCAGCGTCTGTCCGGCGACGCTATTGATACCAATGCGCCGATTAACGGTGGTTACGATCAGCAGTCTGGTCAGATTCAGGTCTCCTTTAGCTTCAAGTCCGGGAAGAATGACACCGGCGCTCGCACATGGACCAAGTTGACCAATGACTACCTGCAGCGGCAGGTCGCTATCGTGTTGGACTCGAAGGTCATTTCCGCCCCGGTGATTCAGGAGGCAACCCCAGTTGGTTCTGCCACCCGCATCACGGGCGACTTCTCAATCGACGAGGCACAGGGGCTGGCCAATAACCTGCGTTATGGTGCACTGCCGCTGTCGTTCGCAGGTGAGGACGGCGAGCCGGGCGGCACCACCACGACTATCCCGGCCATGCTTGGTTCGGCTTCCTTGGAAGCCGGTCTGCTTGCCGGCATTATCGGTATCGCCCTGATTGTCGTCTACGCGATTGCTCTCTACCGCGGCCTGGGCGTGATTTCGCTGGTTTCGCTGGCAGCAGCTGGAGCGATGGTCTACGGCGTCCTTGTCCTTCTTGGTCGTTGGATTGGCTACTCGCTCGATCTCGCTGGCATCGCCGGTATCATCATCTCCATCGGTGTAACGGCTGACTCCTTCATCGTCTTCTTCGAACGCATTAAGGACGAAATCCGCGCGGGTAGAACTTTCCGCTCCGCGGTTCCGCACGCTTGGCGACGAGCACGGCGCACCATCCTTTCGGGTAACTTTGTGTCCATCATTGCGGCTGTGGTTCTTTACATCCTGGCCGTTGGCGATGTCCGCGGTTTCGCATTCACACTTGGTCTCTCCACAGCATTCGACATTGTGACGGCTTTCCTCGTGACTGCGCCGTTGGTCATCCTGGCTACTCGTAAGTGGCCAGCTTTGTCCAAGCCGTCGATGAACGGCTTCGGCTCGGTCATGGAGATTGCACAGAGGAATAAGACTGTAGCTGCCGGTAAGAAGGCCGGAGCCTCCGATGCCTCCGCCAGTACGGCTGCCGACACCGGTGCAGCTCACTCCAGCGCGAATGAGGGGAAGTAGGAATCCATGAATACTACTCAGACGAATCCGGCGCTAATCACTGAGCCAGAAAGCGTGAAAGACGACTCCTTCTTCCGCCGCCTCTACACCGGCGAGGGTGGAATCAACATCGTCGGCAAGCGGAAGCGCTGGTACCAGATTGCCGTCGCCATCATCGTTGTTGCTTTCGCAGCGATGCTGATTCGCGGGTTCAGCTTCGGTATCGACTTCGAGGGCGGTACCAAGATGACTATGCCGCCGGCCTCAGTGACAACTGAGCAGGCCGAGGAGGTTTTCACTGAGGCGACCGGCGTGAAGCCGGAGCTGGTGCAAATTATCGGTTCTGGTGAGGGCCGAATCCTGGAGATCACCTCTGAGAAGCTGACTCAGGACGAGATTAATAGTGCTCGTATCGCGTTGAATGATGCATTCAAGCCCGTCGATGTACAGGGGCAGCAGACCCCGGATGCCATTGGTGACTCGACCGTGTCGGAGTCGTGGGGCTCTTCGATTACCAACCGAATGCTGCTGGCTGCAGTGGTGTTCCTGGGTCTGGTGTTCATCTACATCACCATTCACTTCGAGCGCGACATGGCCATTGCCGCAATTCTCGCCCTGGTTGTGGATGCAATCGTGATTATGGGCATCTACGCGCTCATTGGTCTTGACGTCACCCCGGCAACCATTATCGGCTTGCTGACAGTGCTGTCGTTCTCCCTGTACGACACCGTCGTGGTTTTCGACAAGGTCGACGAGAACACGGCAGGCTATCGTTCATCGACCCGTAGAAGTTACGCCGAGTTGGTGAACCTGGCGGTCAACCAAACCATCATGCGTTCTATCAACACCACGGTGTCGACGCTCCTGCCAATCCTGGCACTGATGGTCATCGCCGTGGGCATGCTAGGGGTCGGAACGCTGAAGGACCTTGCACTCGTTCAGCTCATCGGCATTATTCAAGGTACGTTCTCTTCGATCTTCCTGGCTTCGTCGCTGTTGGTGTCTCTTAAGTCGCGGCAGCGTGAATACCGCAAGCATGAAGAGGCGGTACTGTCTGCCCGCGCAAAGGCATCTGAGGGAGCCGGTTCGGGCACCGATTCCGCCACCACTGATGTTGCGGAGGACTCGGGCTCGAAGGAGCCGTCGGCAAGCGAGATGGAGCAGTCGACGCCGAAACGAACGGTGACGACTCCGAAGCTTGAGGGCGATGAAGACAAGCCGCTGTCCTGGCGTCCGGGGCAGTAGGAGGTAGCGCCTCCCAGTGGTTCGGGTGAAACTACTTTAAAAGCGCATTGTGCGGGTATCGTTGACAGGTACCCGCACTTTTTCTTTTCGCCGAAAAGGAGCTTAAACCTGTGTCGTATGCACACGCGCGTGAGGCATTAGCCGATCAGATTCGGTTCGTGCCCGATTTTCCAGTTGAGGGCGTACTCTTCGAGGACCTGACGCCGGCGCTTGCCGACGCCACGACGTTCGCCCTGATTGTGGACGAGATTTCCGCCAAGGTGGAAGAGTTCGGGGCTGATGTTATAGGCAGCCTAGATGCGCGTGGATTCCTGCTGGGTTCTGCGGTGGCGTACAAGCTTGGACTGGGAGTGCTCGCTATTCGTAAGAAGGGTAAGCTACCACCGCCTGTGCTGACCGAGACCTATGAACTGGAATATGGTACGGCCGCGCTTGAGATTCCGGCTAGTGGGTTTGAGCTGAAGGGCAAGAAGGCCGTACTTGTCGACGATGTGTTGGCAACTGGTGGCACCCTGTGTGCAGCTCGCGCCCTGCTGGAGACCGCTGGTGTCGAGGTAACCGGGCTGTGCACCGTGCTGGAGGTTGAAGGCCTGGGAGCTCGGGAGAAGCTTGCTGATCTGCCTTTGTACGTGGTTAATAAGGGGTGAATGAGTCATGGCTGAAGGGCCCGCACGCCGTTATGGTGCCCGCCTAGCGCGAAGCCTTACCGGCAACAGAACGAAAATCCGCCCGGTGCTAGATCCCCTTGTCGCGGTGCATCGACAGGTGCATCCGCGCGCAGATTTGGCTGTGCTTCAGCGTGCCTACGATACCGCCGAGCGCCTTCACGACGGCGTGTACCGGAAATCCGGCGAGCCATACATCACTCACCCGCTTGCAGTCGCCACTATTGCCGCCGAGATCGGCATGGATACCACCACGCTGGTGGCAGCGCTGCTACATGACACGGTCGAAGATACCGATTACACGCTGGAGGACCTGGAGCGGGACTTCGGCCCAGAAGTCGCACGACTGGTCGACGGTGTGACCAAATTGGATAAGGTCGCGTTGGGCTCCGCCGCCGAGGCAGAGACCGTGCGAAAGATGATTATCGCCATGAGCCAGGACCCGCGCGTGCTGGTTATCAAGGTGGCTGACCGGCTGCATAACATGCGCACAATGCGCTTCCTGCCGCCGGAAAAGCAGGCTAAGAAGGCCCGTGAGACCCTCGAGGTGATTGCACCGCTGGCGCATCGTTTGGGAATGGCCAGCGTGAAGTGGGAGTTGGAAGATCTCTCCTTCGCCATTTTGTACCCGAAGAAGTACGACGAGATTGTGCGTTTGGTCGCAGATCGAGCGCCGCAGCGGGACCGGTACATCCAGGAAGTCTCCGAGATGATTCAGAAGGATCTGAAGGAGTCTCACATTGCTGCTGAGGTACAGGGCAGGCCGAAGCACTACTGGTCGATTTATCAGAAGATGATTGTCCGCGGCCATGAGTTCGACGAGATTTTTGACCTGGTCGGACTTCGAGTTCTGGTGGACACGACCAAGGATTGCTATGCCGCGATGGGTGCCGTCCACTCGCTGTTCAAACCTATGCCGGGGCGATTCAAGGACTATATTTCCGCGCCGCGTTTCGGGGTTTACCAGTCGTTGCACACAACGGTCATCGGTCCAGGTGGCTCCCCGCTAGAAGTGCAGATTCGCACCCATGAGATGCACTACAACGCTGAGTACGGCATTGCCGCACACTGGCGCTACAAGGAAACCAAGGGCTCTCACAAGGGAGATTCCGCCGAAGTCGATCAGATGGCGTGGATGCGTCAGCTGCTGGATTGGCAGCGGGAGGCCGCAGATCCTAACGAGTTCCTGGACTCCCTGCGCTATGACCTCTCAGTCACTGAAATTTTTGCGTTCACACCTAAGGGCGATGTCATCACATTGCCTGCGGACTCCACGCCGGTCGACTTTGCCTACGCGGTCCATACTGAAGTAGGTCACCGATGTATTGGTGCCAAAGTCAACGGCAAGCTAGTGGCGTTGGAATCACCGCTAAAAACTGGCGACCGCGTCGAGATTTTCACGTCCAAGGATGCCGATTCCGGTCCGTCTAAGGACTGGGAGAAGTTTGTTAAAACTCCACGTGCGCGGGCAAAGATCCGTCAGTGGTTTGCCAAAGAGCGCCGCGAGGAGGCACTCGATGCCGGCCGTGACGCACTGGCTGCAGAGGTACAGCGCGGCGGTCTGCCGATGCACCGCCTGTTCACTCCGGCGTCCATCAAGCAGATTGCCTCCGAGCTGCACTATGCGGATGTCGATGCGCTCTATACCGCTATCGGTAAGGGGCAGGTCTCAGCGCAGCATGTGACTCACCGGCTGATGGCGCAGTTCTCGAGCGCGGACGATGCCGAAGAGCAGTTGGTCTCCCGCACGCCAATTTCAAAGATGAACGTGCACAACACTCCGCGCCGCGCTGACAGCACGGGTGTGTTGGTAGAAGGCAGCGCGGATATGGCCGCTAAGCTTGCCAAATGCTGTACGCCTGTGCCGGGCGATGCCATCTTTGGCTTCGTCACCCGCGGCGGTGGGGTCAGTGTGCACCGTACGGACTGCACTAATGCGGAGAAGCTGCACCAGGAGCCGGAGCGCATTATCGAGGTCTCCTGGGCAACAGATTCCTCCGGTGCGGTCTTCATGGTTACGGTGCAAATCGAAGCACTTGACCGTCATGGACTGCTCTCGGAGATTACTCGCGTCTTCTCCGATCAGAAGGTCTCAATCCTGTCGACGTCCTCCCATACCTCCGATGACCGCGTTGCCGTAATGCGTTTTAGCTTCGAGGTTTCGGACACTAAGCAGATGGGCTATATCTTCAACATTCTGCGCGGTGTCGAGGGAGTCTTCGATGTCTACCGCATTACTTCTGGTCAGTAGGCGGTTTAGCAGCCCATCGATATGTGAAAAAGGATGAGGCCGCGTAGGTATTAAAACAGGGCCAAGGTGAAACACCTTGGCCCTGTTTTTGATTAATTTCTGAATCAGTCAGTTGAGTCAGCTACTTGACTTCCGCCTTCTCAATACGGACTTCCTTAGCTGGCTTACCGTCAGAGGTACCGCCGCCCTCGATACCGTTCTTCGCAATGTCCGCAACCGTCTTGGTGCCCTCGTCAGTCATGGAGCCAAGCACGGTGTACTGCGGAGGCAGCTGAGAATCTGCCCAGTTGAGGAAGAACTGGCTGCCGTTGGCATCTGGGTCGCTCGGGTTTGCCATGGCGATAGAGCCCTTCGGGTACACCAACGGGGTATTCTGATCCAGACCAGAATCCTTGACCGGCCATTCGCCAGCGAACTTGAAGCCCGGGCCGCCGGTACCGGTACCAGTCGGGTCGCCACACTGCAGAACGTTCAGGCCACCACCGGTAATACGGTGGCACACAGTGTCATTGAAGTAGTCGGACTTGGCCATGTGCTCAATTGCATTGACGCCGCAAGGTGAAATAGCGCGGTCCAGCTCCATCGGAATGTCGCCCTGGTTAGTCTTCAGGGTGATGGTTACAGTGCCAGTGGCGGGAACGTTGTCGGTAGCTGGCTTATCTATGTCCTTCGATGCCTCGCCATCATCCGGGTAGTCACAGGTCACGGTTTCCGGAAGTGGGGAAGAGCGCTTCATTGGAACCTTTTCACCGCTGACAGGAGTAGCTGTCAGAGCTGCAGGTTCGACTGGAGTCGTGGATTCATCAGCGGCCTCATTGTCGTCAGCGCCGCCAGCCGTGGTCAGCAAGTAGATGCCGCCACCGATAAAGAGCAGGATAGCCAAGGTAGTTACGACAACGCCCAGTGGCTTCAGCTTCTCGGCACGTGCACGGCGCTTAAGTTCGCGCTCGAGCGTCCGCATCGCATCTTTGCGCCTTTGCTCATTATTGGCCACTAGTCTTTCTCCGTATCTGTTAGTCATCTATTGCTGGTGACGGAACACCAGCGGACGATTTTGCCCATTGATAGTGACCGCATTTGAAGTAACAGCTCAGTCGGTCACCGTCGCGTACACAATCGACCATTATGCCCGGGATTGCTTCCCATTTGCGAGATGACAGGCCAACGAGCAAGGGGAAAGGTGCTCTCTTCCCGTTGTTGGAAGGCGCAAATAGCCTGCCGGGGGCTGTACACAATCGTTACAATGGAGCGCCATGGAGATATTTGGTTTTGCAGCCGGCCCTTTTCAAACCAACTGCTACGTGGCAACAGGCGCTCCGGAAATGGACGGCCTGTCCACCCCATGCGTCATTGTTGACCCGGGCATGGGGGCGTTCGAGGTAGTACGCGGCGAGGTTGAGAAGCGAGATTGGAAGCCGGAAGCAATTCTGCTGACCCATGGTCATATCGACCATGTCCGCGATGTCGTGGAGGCCTCCGACTTCTGGGATATCCCCGTCTTCATTCACGAAAGCGACAATGTGTTGCTGGCCAATCCGAAGCTCGGCGGTTCTTCTTTCGGACACCTCTTTGACATCGATTCTATGCAGGCTTATACGGAAGCCGATTTCTTCGAGGATGGCGACGAAGTAAAGTGGGCAGGGTTGAATTTCGAAGTCATTCACGCTCCGGGTCACTCTCCGGGATGCGTGATGCTGCGCGCTTCCGATGGGGAAGATGAGATTGTCTTCAGCGGGGACGTCCTCTTTAAGGGGGCTATCGGTCGCGTAGATTTGCCGGGCAGTAGTCCGGAGCACATGCAGCAGTCGTTGAAGGATAAGGTCCTCCCGCTGGCGGATGACCTCATGATTCTTCCGGGCCATGGCTCCGCATCGTCGATAGGCGAGGAGCGCGCGACCAACCCGTTCCTGCAAAACCTCACCTAGCCTGGCTGACACGTCGTGAGAGTTGGCAGGTAGAGTTAGCGGGGTGAACTCTAGCCAGAAGCCAAAGAAGTTGAAGCCATTCTCCGCGCCCAAGGGCGTGCCGGATTACGTCCCGCCGGTCTCCCGCGAATTCGAGGCGGTGCGAAACTCATTCCAGCACCGCGCACGACTTGCGGGCTATGAGCACATTGAGCTGCCAATTTTCGAGGAAACCGGGCTTTTTGCACGTGGCGTAGGTGAATCGACGGACGTCGTCACCAAGGAGATGTACACGTTCGCCGACCGCGGCGACCGTTCGGTCACCCTGCGCCCGGAGGGTACCGCGGGCGTGATGCGCGCGGTCATTGAGCACAATTTGGACCGCGGTCAGTTGCCGGTCAAGCTTTCCTACGCGGGGCCATTCTTCCGCTATGAACGCCCGCAGGCAGGCCGTTACCGTCAGTTGCAGCAGGTGGGCGTAGAGGCAATCGGCGTCGATGATCCTGCGCTGGACGCTGAAGTCATCGCGCTTGCCGACGCATGCTTCCGCGGTATCGGGCTCGAAGGCTTCCGCCTTGAACTGACAAGCCTTGGCGACAACACCTGCCGCCCTGAATATCGCGCTAAGCTGCAGGAGTTCTTGTTTGACCTGCCTCTGGATGAGGAAACGCGCCACCGTGCAAACATCAACCCGCTGCGCGTTCTCGACGATAAGCGACCGGAAATGCAGGAAATGCTTGCCGACGCGCCGCTGATGCTGGACCACCTTTCTGACAGCGCTCGCGGTCACTTTGAAGCTGTGACTGGACTGTTGGATGACATGAAGGTGCCCTATGTCATCAATCCTCGAATGGTGCGCGGACTGGACTACTACACCAAGACGTGCTTCGAGTTTGTTCACGACGGCCTTGGTGCTCAGTCGGGTATCGGTGGCGGTGGTCGCTACGACGGGCTGATGGCGCAGCTAGGCGGCCAAGAGCTGTCTGGAATTGGCTTTGGTTTGGGTGTGGATCGCGCGCTGCTCGCACTGGAAGCAGAGGGCAAGCAGGCCAGCGATGGTCGACGCGTCGATGTGTATGGTGTTGCGCTCGGTGAAGAAGCCGCTCACGCTATGGCGGTGCAGATCAATAAGCTGCGCCAAGCGGGTATCCGCGCAGATATGTCCTACGGCGGCCGCGGTCTGAAGGGCGCGATGAAGGGTGCCGATCGCGCTGGAGCCCGATTTGCGTTGGTCCTCGGCGAGTCTGAATTGGCCGCGGGCGAGGTTCAGCTGAAGAACCTTGAGTCCCACGAGCAGCACGCAGTCGCCCTAGATGCACTGGTTCAGGAGTTGCAGTCGCGCATCTAGGAAACGCGCATTTGTTGAGTGCGGAGTCTAGCTGTAGACGCCGCGCTCGAGAGTGTCGCACTGAGACATCTTTCCTGACTTGTAGCCGGTGAGGAATGCCTTCGTACGCTGCTCGGCCGAGCCGTGGGTCCAGGAGTCCGGTTGAACACCACCGCCGGAATGCTGCTGGATGGTGTCATCGCCAATGGCCTTCGTAGTTTTGAGGGCATCGGCAACTTGCTCGTCGGAAAGCGGTTCGAGGATTGCGTCCGGCCCCTTGTCCGCGTAATGAGCCCAGATACCCGCGTAGCAGTCGGCCTGCAGCTCGATCTTTACAGCGTCGGAATCGGGGCCCGGTTCGTTGTAGTTACTGCGGCCGAGTGTGCCCTCCAACCTTTGGATATGGTGGGCGAATTCGTGGGCCACGACGTATTCCTGTGCGAGCGGTCCGTTGCCTCCGCCCATGCGCTCCAGGGTGCTAAAGAACTCCGTGTCGAAGTAGGCCGTTTGATCGGCGGGGCAGTAGAACGGGCCGGTGGACGAGGACGCTGCGCCGCAGCCCGACTGAGTGGAGCCTTCAAAGAGGACTAAGCCTGGGTTCGTGTACTCGATGCCGGCCTGTGCGGGGAGTTGTTCTTCCCAGACTCGGTCGACCGAAATACCGGTGAATTCCATCCGGCAATCGATGCGGCTGTTGGCATCTTCGCCGGTCTTGCATGGATCCTCGCCAGGGGACTGCTGTGCAGTCTGCGAGGACTGGTTGTTCTGGGCACCTGTCAGCTGTCCCAATTGTCCCGGGTCGCCGCCGAGAAGTAAGTACAGGCCGATGAGGACAAGGCCGCCGATACCGCCACCGCCTACGGCGATAGCGCGGCCACCACCCGAGCGTCGCTCGGCACGAGCCGAGCTCTTTTGGAAGTCATTCCGGAAGGTCATAGGAGTAAGACTATTGCATAAGGTGCGGAAAACGGGCCATTGAATAGCGCTGCGTCATAGTATCCGCATGTAAATCAACGTCAGGATCTACGGAGAACTTTGTCTAAGTGAGTACATGAAGCCCGAGGTAGGCCCAAGGCGATGACCGGTAATAAGCAAAATAGCCGGGGTCTTCTTCTCACCTTTCTGGCTTCAAGGTAGACTACACGGACGAAACCGCTATCCACAGCGTTAATCCCTATAGCACCAATTTTGGAAGGACCAATTCGCAGTGCTTCGTACGCATCTTGCCGGAGACCTCCGCGCTGACCTCGCCGGCAGCACAGTAACCCTGACCGGTTGGGTAGGACGCCGCCGTGACCATGGTGGCGTGATCTTCATCGACATGCGTGACCGCTCCGGTTACGCCCAGGTTGTGTTCCGCAACAGCGAAGTTGCTGAGCGTGCACACCACCTGCGCAGCGAATACTGCATTCAGGTCACCGGTGTCGTTGAGAAGCGCCCGGAGGGCTCCGAAAACCCGAACCTGGCATCGGGTGAAATTGAGGTCAATGTTACGGAGCTGACCATCCTCAACGAGTCGGCGGCATTGCCGTTCCAGCTCGAGGATGTTGGAACTTCTGGCACTGTCGGCGAGGAAGCCCGCCTGAAGTACCGCTACCTAGACCTACGCCGTGAAGGCCCGGCCAAGATTATGCGTCTCCGTGCGGCTGTCAACCGCGCAGCCCGTAAGGTGCTGGACAGCCACGACTTCACCGAAATCGAGACCCCGACGTTGACTCGCTCTACGCCGGAAGGTGCTCGTGACTTCGTGGTGCCGGCTCGTTTGAAGCCGGGCACTTTCTACGCACTGCCGCAGTCCCCTCAGTTGTTCAAGCAGCTGCTTATGGTCGCTGGCATGGAGCGCTACTACCAGATCGCCCGCTGCTACCGAGATGAGGACTTCCGCGCTGACCGCCAGCCGGAGTTCACTCAGCTCGACGTTGAGATGAGCTTCGCCGAGCAGGACGATGTCATTGCGCTGGCAGAAGAGATTCTGGTTGCTATCTTCGCCGAGGCCGGTGTCACTGTTCAGACCCCGATTCCACGCATGACCTTCAAGGAGGCCATGGAGAAGTACGGTTCTGACAAGCCGGACCTGCGCTTCGACATTCCGCTGGTGGAGTGCACCGAGTTCTTCAAGGACACCACTTTCCGTGTCTTCCAGAACGATTACGTCGGTGCAGTTGTTATGGACGGTGGCGCATCGCAGCCTCGTCGTCAGCTCGACGCTTGGCAGGATTGGGCCCGCCAGCGCGGCGCAAAGGGCTTGGCCTACATCCTTGTTGGGGAGGACGGCACTCTGGGCGGCCCGGTTGCCAAGAACATTACTGACGCAGAGCGTGAAGGCATCGCGGCGCACGTAGGCGCGAAGCCGGGTGACTGCATCTTCTTCGCTGCAGGTGACGCTAAGAGCTCCCGTGCACTGCTGGGTGCTGCTCGTGGAGAGATTGCCAAGAAGCTCGGCCTTATCAAGGAAGGCGACTGGGCATTCACCTGGGTCGTCGACGCACCGTTGTTCGAGCCGGCTGCCGACGCTACCGCTTCCGGTGACGTTGCCCTGGGCCACTCGCAGTGGACTGCTGTGCACCACGCCTTCACCTCGCCGAAGCCAGAGCACATGGATACCTTCGACAAGGATCCTGGCAACGCACTGGCTTACGCCTACGACATCGTCTGCAACGGTAACGAAATTGGTGGCGGCTCCATTCGTATTCACCGCCCAGATGTCCAGAAGCGCGTCTTCGATGTTATGGGCATCGGCGAAGAAGAGGCACAGGAGCAGTTCGGCTTCCTGCTGGATGCCTTCCAGTACGGCGCTCCGCCGCACGGTGGTATCGCATTCGGTTGGGACCGTATCGTTTCCCTGCTGGCCGGCGTTGACTCGATTCGCGAAGTTATCGCCTTCCCGAAGTCCGGTGGCGGCGTTGATCCGTTGACTGACGCCCCGACTCCGATTACCGCTCAGCAGCGCAAGGAGACCGGTATCGACTTCAAGCCGAAGCCAAAGCAGAAGGCAGACGGCGTTAAGGCAGCAGCCGACGCAGGCGACAGCAAGTAAACAAAGAAATCACATTGCGAGGAATGTGATCTGTCACTCCAGCGTGAACAGCGCGAGTGGCGCCAATTCCTCCTAACCAAGGCGTTACTGGCCACAACGCAACATCCGTATCGCCTGACTGAAACTGGCTCATTGAAAGGGCATTCAATGGAGTACTCGGACGACGCTGCAGCAGAAGTTGACAGCGTAGTTAAAGATGCAGAGACACTGCTTTCCGCACGATTCGGCGGCACTCCAGTGTTGTCGGATCCAGAAGTACTTACAGGTCAGTCAAACGCTCTTGTTGTCCGCGTACGGGTCGCCACAAATCCCTTTATGCAGGAACGCACGGTCGTCGTAAAGCAAATTCCTACGACGACTGAAGGCGTCGATCCCGCCGTTTTACGGGAAGTCGTGGCGTACCAGTTCATCAATACACTGCCTGACGACGTCCGCCCGGGGCCTCAGCTTCTTGCTTACGATGTTTCAAAGCAGCTATTGGTTCTCAGCGACGTCGGTGTCGTGGACACTCTTGCGGACGTACTCTTTCGTGGCGATGAAGAGCGACGATTGCGCGCATTCCGCAGCCTCGGCGCTTCGCTGGGTCGGATGCATATTCACACGCATACTCGTGAAGAGGGATTTGAGACCCTGCGTCGTCGTATGTGGGTGAAGAACAAGGTCGATCGCGAGGCTCTCGAGGCGCGTGACCACGGCATTGTGTCGGGGATTCGCTTTGGTATGCGAGCTGTCGAGGGGTCCGGCATTCCTGTTCCCGACGCTGTGCGCTCTTTCGGTGAGGATGCTGCTCGTCGAATTGAGAAGGGCACGCATAGGGCGTTTACTCCGTTTGACCTCGCCCCGGACAACATTCTGCTGGCGGATAAGGTCCAGTTCCTCGACTATGAGTGGGCTGGTTACCGCGATGTCATCTTCGACGTGGCCAGCGTCGTCGCAGGCTTCCCGCTGCACGTTTTCGTGGAGCGTCCATCGGAGGCAGAGGTCGACGTGTTTGTCCGTGCCTGGATGGAAGAGATTCGTGACCATTGGTATCGCGGCACGAGCGACCGCCGTTTGATGGCGTTCATCGCTGCGGCGTTGCTCGGTTGGTTTTTCATCTCCGCAACGGTTTCCTTCTTCGGTTCTCCAAAACAAGCGCTGTGGGTGGGGCATGAAGGACGCACGGACCTGAAGCCGGAAGTTGGCGGCTCAGCACTGGAGCGGCGCGACATGGCTAACACGGCTCGCGCGATTGCACAGTTCGCCCATAAGTGTGAGGACGATCGTGCCGACGAGCTGGAACAGTTCGCGCATGCAGTCATCGATTTCTTAGAGCAAGAGGAAGGCTAGGGCACACGTGGCGGATCCGAATAAGCTGCCGTCAGGCGGTGCAAACGGCTCCGCCGATGACGCTCCAGGGCTTTTCGACGAGCCTTCGGTCGCCGGACCTACAGCGGCCAAGAGCCAAGGTCGGAGTGCGGGGCCAGCAAGCACTGGCCTGAACTCCGATGCGAGCGCCTATTTTCACCCAGGTGCACACGCGCCGTTGGCGGTTCGGATGCGACCGCGAAACCTCGATGAAGTCGTTGGTCAAGACCACCTGTTAGCCCCCGGAGCACCGTTGCGCCGTCTGGTCGAAGGTGGCGGCGACACCTCCGTTATTTTGTTTGGCCCTCCCGGAACTGGCAAGACCACTCTCGCCAGTTTGATTTCCGCGGCGACTGGACGACACTTTGAAGCGCTTTCCGCGCTTAATGCCGGGGTAAAGGAAGTGCGTGCGGTTATCGACACTGCTCGTCGCACGCTCGTTAACCAGGGCATTCAAACGGTGCTCTTCATCGACGAGGTGCACCGTTTTTCCAAGACCCAGCAGGATGCCCTGTTGGGTGCCGTGGAAAACCGGATTGTCCTTCTCGTCGCGGCAACGACGGAAAACCCATCCTTCTCAGTGGTGTCCCCGCTGCTCAGTCGGTCACTGCTGTTGCAGTTGCAGTCACTGGACGACGAAGCCGTCGGCACGCTCATTGATCGAGCACTTACCGATGAGCGCGGCCTGAATGGTCGCGTCAGTATGACAGACGATGCACGTAAACAGCTCATTGCGCTGGCAGCTGGTGATGCTCGTCGTTCCCTCACGTACCTCGAGGCAGCCGCAGAAGCCGTCGCCGATGGTGAGCAGATTACCGCTGAGTCGCTTGCCAATTCGATCAACAGAGCCGTGGTTCGCTATGACCGCGACGGCGACCAGCATTACGACGTCACCAGCGCGTTTATTAAGTCCGTTCGCGGATCTGATGTCGATGCTGCCCTGCATTACCTGGCGCGGATGATTGAGGGTGGGGAAGACCCTCGGTTTATTGCCCGCCGAATCGTTATTCTGGCCAGCGAAGACATCGGTATGGCCGACCCGACAGCTCTGCAAACCGCCGTCGCCGCGGCGCAGGCAGTTGCCTTGATAGGGATGCCGGAAGCCCGGCTGACGCTGGCGCAGGCCACGATTCACTTGGCAACAGCACCGAAGTCGAATTCGGTCATAAGCGCAATCGACGGGGCATTGAAGGATGTTCGTTCCGGGAAGACCGGACCGGTGCCACCACATTTGCGGGACGGACATTACAGCGGGGCTAAGGACCTTGGTCACGCGGTGGACTATATCTACCCGCACAATGACCCCATGGGTGTCGTCGCCCAACAGTATCCACCAGATCAGTTGGTGGGCACTGATTATTTCGTCCCATCCAATCACGGTCGTGAAAACGGCATGGCTGAATACCTCGGACGCATTCGCCGAATTATCCGGGGGAGCCGCCGGAAATCGAAGTAGGCGAGATCGGTCGGAATCTACGGGGTGCCGGTGGGGTGGTTTTAAAGTTGCTCGAACCGAGCGGGTAGACTGCTAGTTTTGTATTAAACATCTCGGACGCTCGACGTGAAACGAGGAAGTAGAACACCGTGCAGACTCATGAAATTCGAAATCGCTTCATCCAGCATTTCGTAAAGGCGGGACACACCGAGGTCCCCAGTGCCTCCCTGGTTTTGGATGACCCGAACCTGCTGTTCGTTAATGCCGGCATGGTGCCGTTCAAGCCCTACTTCCTCGGCAATGAGACTCCGGACTTCTCCACCGCGACCTCAATTCAGAAGTGCGTGCGCACACTGGACATTGAAGAGGTGGGTATCACCACCCGCCACAACACCTTCTTCCAGATGGCGGGTAACTTCTCCTTCGGAAATTACTTCAAGGAAGGTGCCATCACTCATGCATGGAGCCTTCTGACTGGTGCTGTTGAGGACGGCGGCTTTGGCATCCCGGCTGAGAAGCTGTGGGTGACGGTTTTCCTCGATGACGATGAGGCCCATGACATCTGGCACGAGAAGGTTGGTGTGCCGGAAGAGCGCATTCAGCGCCGAGGCATGGCGGACAACTACTGGTCCATGGGTGTGCCTGGCCCGTGTGGCCCGTGTTCAGAGATTTTCTACGACCGCGGCCCGGAGTACGGTGCTGACGGTGGCCCAGAGGCGGACGAGGATCGCTACATCGAGATTTGGAACCTCGTCTTCATGGAAAACGAGCGTGGCGAAGGAACAGGCAAGGACTCTTTCGAGATTCTTGGCCCACTGCCGAAGAAGAACATCGATACCGGTATGGGCATCGAGCGCGTTGCTTTCCTGCTACAGGGTGTCGACAACGTCTACGAAACCGATCTGCTGCGTCCGGTTATCGACGAAGCTGAGCGGCTCACCGGTTCGAAGTACAGCTCCAACCACCAGGACAACATCCGTTTCCGCGTCATCGCCGACCACAGCCGCACCGGCTTGATGCTGATGCTCGACGGTGTCACCCCCTCGAACTCCGATCGTGGCTATATCCTGCGTCGCCTGCTGCGCCGCATCATCCGCTCTGCGCGTCTGCTCGGCGCTAACGGTCCAGTGCTGGAGAAGCTGATTGGTATTGCGGCCGAGACCATGACCCCGTCGTACCCAGAGATCGCGGAGAACTGGAACCGTATTCGCCGCGTCGCCGTCGCCGAGGAAAAGACCTTCACCAAGACTCTGTCCGCCGGTGAGGAGCTGTTCGAACGTGCTGCCACCAAGGCCAAGGCAGAGGGTAAAACCGTTCTATCCGGTCACGACGCCTTCACCCTGCATGACACCCACGGCTTCCCAATCGACCTGACCATCGAGATGGCCGAAGAGGCCGGCCTGACCATCGACCGCGAGGAATTCGATCGCGAGATGGCTGAGCAGCGTGCGCGCGCAAAGGCCGACAGCCAGGCAAAGAAGCAGTCTCACACCGACCTGCATGTCTACCGCGAGTTCATCGATGAACACCCGACGTCCTTCACTGGTTACGATCGGCTTGCCGACGAATCCACGATTCTTGGCATCATTGCCGATGGCCAGAAGCAGTCGTTTGCCGCAGAGGGCGATGAGATTGAGGTTATCCTCGATCGCACTCCGCTCTACGCCGAGGCCGGCGGTCAGCTGGCTGACCGTGGTCGTATCGTGACTGATTCCGGCGCTGTGGTCCACATCAACGATGTTCAAAAGGTGGGCAAGAAGCTGTGGCTGCACAAAGGCATTGTCACCGCTGGTGAATTCACTCCGGGTGTCTCCGCTGAAGCTTTGGTCGACGAGCAGTGGCGTCACGGTGCTCGTCAGGCGCACACTGCAACTCACTTGATTCACGGTGCTCTGCGTCAGGTACTGGGGGATACTGCAACTCAGGCTGGTTCCATGAATAAGCCGGGCTACCTCCGTTTCGACTTCAAGTACGGTGAGCAGCTCACACCGGAACAGCTCCGTGAGATTGAGCAGATCACCAATGAGGCTGTCGACAACGACTGGGCTGTCAATACTGCCGAGATGCCTTTGGAAGAGGCCAAGGCAGCTGGTGCCATGGCATTGTTCAACGAGAACTACGGCGACATCGTCCGCGTTGTCGAGGTCGGTGGCCCGTTCTCAATTGAGCTGTGTGGCGGTACCCACGTTTCGCATTCTTCGCAGATTGGTCCGGTAGCTGTGCTGGGCGAGTCCTCGGTCGGATCGGGCGTGCGCCGTATTGAGGCTTACTCGGGTATGGATTCCTTCCGCTACCTGTCCACCGAGCGTCTCCTGGCTGAACGACTGGCCACTGAATTCAAGGCTCCTTCTGCTGAGCTGCCAGACCGCATTGCAGCACTGGCTGAAAAGCTCAAGGCTGCAGAGAAGCAGCTCGCTGATTTCAAGGCCGGACAGCTGCTGGCCAATGCCGCGTCTCACCTGGAGTCCGCTCGCACCATCGGCGATGTCACCTACCTCGGCCTTAAGCTTCCCGACGGTACGGAGATGAAGGACATCCGTTCGCTGGCTAATGACTTGGCGAAGCGCCTTGCGGATCGCCCAAGCGTCATTGCGTTGATTTCCAACGCTGGCGGCAAGGTTCCGTTTGTGGCCTCGGTTTCGGATGAAGCCGTCAATCGCGGTATTAAGGCCGGCGATTTGGTGAAGCTGATGGGCGCTGAGGTCGGCGGCAAGGGCGGCGGTAAACCGGCAATGGCACAGGGCTCCGGCTCTGATGCTTCCGGAATCGACGCAGCATTGGCCGCGGTTGAGGCCGAACTGTCCAAGTAGCCAATTAACGGCTGTGCTATCGGAAGAGCAGTAAACAATGGCTAAGCCCCGTATTGATACCCCCGGTCAGGATGATCCTGGTCGGGGTCGACGGCTCGGAATCGACGTCGGCGATGTCCGCGTTGGCGTCGCGGTCTCTGACCCCGACTGTATCCTGGCGACCCCGGTTGAAACAGTCACTCGAGCAACGGGGCGAAAAGATCCTGACGGGCCGGATATTGACCGGCTCGTGGAACTTGCCACTGAACTTGAGGTCGTCGAGATTGTTCTCGGCATGCCCCTCATGCTCGACGGCTCGTTCGGGACTTCTGCGCGGAAAGCTACTGACGTTGGATTCCGGCTGCAGCGCCGACTCGGTGACCGAGTCGTAGTGCATTACGCCGACGAGCGGATGACGACGGTAATGGCCCAATCACGGCTGCACGCAGCAGGTATTGATGTTAAGTCCGGGCGGAAGATTATTGACCAGGTTGCGGCAGTAGAAATTCTGCAGTCCTGGTTGGACAGACGGGCAAAAGCTTTGGACGGAAATACCGACTAAGGGGGCACACAAAAGTTACCGAAAGGTGACAATTCACCCACCTTTGCGCAATTATTAAGTGTGTAATACCTAAGCACGTTTGTCGCGTGCATAGGATTTGAAAAGTTGAAGTGGCGATTCACACCTACAATGCAACCTAGTGCTACGACTTCGTCGTAAAGCTATGTCGCACCAGTCGTTATCAGTCGCGTGTCGTACCCGAACGGGAAGACTCCTTGCTGATACCGATGGGAGAGTGAGCTGCATTCGAGGAGATTATTGATGAGTAAAGACGCGCAGACTGCGCGCCGCACTGATAGCGGCGGTGCCGACCGGGACCGCGCTGGTGCTCGCAGCGGTGGGACAAAGTCTCGAGTTCGTCACCGCCAAACGGCAGTGGCAATCAATGTGACTTCTGTCCTGTTATGCGTGTTGGTCCTCGGAGTGATTGGCCTCGTCTGGAACCGTGGCGGCATTGTTGACGATTACGATGGCAAAGCTGAGGGTCCATTGACGATTGTTGAGGTCAGTGAAGGCACGTCACTTACTGATTTGTCCAACCAGTTGGTGGAAAGCGGCGTCGTCAAGTCTTCCCGTGCGTTCATCCAGGCCGCGAATGAGAACTCTCATTCAAGTGAATTGCAGCCTGGTTTCTACCGACTCCATCAGCGGATGAAGGCCGACGAGACCGTCGAGGCTCTTCTGGATGTCGAAAATCAGGTCGGTACCGTTGACATTCCGACTGGCGCCCGTTTCGCCGATACCCGCATTGTGTCCTCATCGGATGTACGTAAGGGAATTTTCTCGCTTATTTCTGAGGCCACTTGTGTTGAAGACAATGACTGCGTATCCAAGGCCGATCTCGAACGTGCTGCTGGCGAGGCCGATTTGGCCGCGCTGGGTGTTCCAGAATGGGCACGGGACGCGGTAGCTGCGCGTGGCAACGACCCTCGTCGTCTTGAGGGACTCATTACGCCGGGTATTCATCACCTTGACCCGCAGCAGACGCCCGAACAGATGCTTGCAAAATTGGTCAAGGAATCGGTGAAGAATTATGAGGACACGGGTCTCATGGCTTCAGCGGACATGGTTGGTCTTACTCCATACGAGCTGATTACCGCAGCTTCTTTGATCCAGATGGAGGCGCCAGATGGCAACTTCGATAAGGTCGCTCGCGTTATTCTCAACCGTCTCGACGAACCGATGCAGCTGCAGTTCGACTCGACAGTCAACTACGACCTGCCAGATCAGGAAATCGCAACCACGGATGAGGACCGCGCGCGAAAGACCGCGTGGAACACCTACGCCAAGGAGGGGCTGCCGGAAACCCCCATTGCTTCGCCCTCCATCGAGGCGATTCGTGCCATGGAAAATCCGGCTGACGGCACCTGGCTGTACTTTGTCACGGTGGACAAGGAAGGAAATACTGTCTTTAGCACGACCTTCGAAGAGCACGAGGCCGCTATCGACGAGTCACGCAACAATGGCGTGCTGGATTCCAACCGCTAAGAGGTAGAACTCCTATGCCTATAACTCATCGCGCAGCCGTGCTGGGAGATCCGATTGATCACTCGTACTCGCCGGCTATTCACAACGCCGGTTACCGCGCTGCGGGAATGAATGACTGGCACTATGACCGCATCCGATGCAACGCCGAAGAGCTTGCCGACGTCGTTGGTGGCGCAGACCCCAGTTTCCAGGGGTTTTCCGTCACGATGCCCGGCAAGTTTGCCGCGCTGGACTTCGCCGATGAAGGCAGTGAGCGCGCGAGGCTCATTGGTTCAGCGAACACTCTGGTCCGTCGCGATTCGGATTGGTTTGCCGACAACACCGATGGCGACGGCGTACTGGGAGCACTGCGCGAGATAGACTGCACGAACGCACCACGTGGCCGCGCCGTTGTTGTTGGTGCCGGTGGCACAGCACGGCCGGCACTTTGGGCGCTGTCGCAGCTGGGGGTCAATCATGTGACCGTGGTAGCGCGCTCCGAGCGCGCATATGACATTGAACCATTAGCTGCCGCGCTGGGGATGGAATTTGTTTGGGTGACTTTTGATGTTCCAAACCTGGCAGATATTGCTGGTAATGCCGACGTGCTGGTCTCTACGGTGCCGTCAGCCGCAATTGAGTCGGTTGCTGGCTACCTCGCTCGAGCACCGAAGATTCTCGACGTCATTTACAATCCCTGGCCAACCCCACTTGTGAAAGCAGCGGAACGCGGAGGGACACAGGCGGTCGGTGGATTGTCCATGTTGCTACATCAAGCGGTGGGACAGTTTGAGCAGTTTACTGGACGCACTCCCGATGTCGAGGCGATGCGTGCAGCGCTGCCGAACTAGCTCACAACCGTTACAATCCCAAAGTTATGGGGTGGGGAATAACTGAGATAGGGCTGTCTCCGATTGGACAGCACAGGATTGCCCCGGTCTACCTTGACCGGGTTTTCTATTTCCTAGTCGTGATGCTTGTACTCGGCTGGGGCGGTATTGGCTGCTGGTTGGATGTGACTCGGCGAAGACTACCGAACTGGTGGTTAGTGCTAGGGGCAGTGGGTCTGATAGCAACCACTGGAATGGTGCTCCAGCAAAAGAGCACCTTGGCTGACAATCTCGCCAGTGCAGTCGCAGCCATAGGAACAGGAATAGGCCTCTGGTTTGGCCTCTATGTAGCAGTCTTCATCTTCAACCCACGCTCTATGGGGGCTGGAGATGTGAAGCTCGCAGCAATTCTCGGGGGCGGTGTCGGTCTGGTATCGGGCGAGCCAGTGGCGACAGCAATTTGGATTGCAGTGGCAATTCTGTTGGCTGCCGGACTCACTCTCCTCATGGCAGGAGTCACCGCGGGAAAGCGGGGCTGGGGTGACCGTCGTAAAGCAAAAACAGCGCCTGTACCGGCGAGCGTGCCTCATGGGCCTGCGATGCTTGCAGCAACCGCCATTGTGTGGGGGATAAGCGGAGGGTACCTACAAGTCCCCTGAAGCGGTAGACCAGGGGCGATGAAATGGGGCATATTTGAAACTTGTATGCCCCCAAATGCACAAGAAGTACGGCAAACGTGACATTATGATACCTATGCTTCGTTGGACTACCGCGGGTGAATCTCACGGCAAAGCGCTTATCGCTCTCGTAGAAGGCGCGCCAGCCGGACTTCCCCTGACTACAGATGACGTATCACGCCACCTCGCACGCCGCCGCCTCGGCTATGGTCGCGGGGCGCGAATGAAGTTTGAGGCTGATGAGGTCACCCTGCTGACTGGCATTCGACATGGTGAGACGCTGGGATCGCCGATTGGCATTATGGTCGGCAACTCCGAATGGCCCAAGTGGACTGAGGTCATGAGCCCGGATCCAGTTGACCCAGTTGTTTTGGATACAGCTCGTGGCGCCACCTTAACCCGCCCGCGCCCGGGGCATGCCGATTTCAACGGCATGCTGAAGTACAACCACACCGATGCTCGAAACATCCTGGAGCGTTCATCGGCTCGCGAGACTGCAGCACGTGTGGCGGCATCGGTTGTTGCACGCTTAATTCTGCGTGAGACTCTCGGTGTGGAAGTTGTCAGCCACGTTATTTCCATCGGTCGTTCGGAGCCCTACGAGGGGCCACTGCCGACCTTCGCTGATCAGGACAAGATTGACGAGTCGCCAGTGCGTGCATTCTCCGCAGCTGCGGAGGAGTCGATGATTGACGAAATCAAGGCCGCCAAGAAGCAGGGCGACACCCTCGGTGGCATCGTCGAGGTCGTTGTCCACGGTCTGCCGGTGGGTCTGGGATCGCACATTTCCGGTGATGCCCGTCTGGATTCGCAGCTTGCGGCTGCCTTGATGGGAATTCAGTCCGTCAAGGGCGTGGAGATCGGCGACGGTTTTGAGGAAGCCCGTCGCCGTGGCACCGAGGCTCACGATGAAATGGTGCGTACCGACGACGGCGTGGATCGGGAAACTAACCGCGCCGGTGGCCTGGAGGGTGGCATGACTAATGCTCAACCTCTCGTTGTGCGTGCTGCGATGAAACCAATTTCGACCGTTCCGCGTGCGCTGAAGACCGTCGATATGGCCAGCGGCGATGCAGCTACCGCAATCCACCAGCGCTCTGATGTCTGCGCGGTCCCGGCCGGCGGTGTTGTCGCAGAGGCAATGGTCGCGCTGGTACTGGCGCGTGCAGTGATGGAAAAGTTCGGCGGCGATAGCCTGGAGGAAACCAAGCGTAACGTTGAGGGCTACTTGGAGCAGACTCGACGTCGCCTTGATTGGAAATAGCGCCACAGTCGCGCACACGAAGAAGGGTAAAACGAGGGGAATGTCCGTTCCTACTATTGTCCTTGTCGGACCGCCCGGATCGGGAAAGTCCACCATCGGTCGTCGACTGTCTCGTGCATTGAGCACAAGACTCACCGATACCGATGAGATGATTGAACAGCGCATGGGCAAGACTTGTGGGGAAGTCTTTTCCGAGCTGGGAGAGCCGGAATTCCGCCGTATCGAGGAACAAATCGTGGCGGAGGCTCTGACCCACGACGGAATCGTCTCACTTGGCGGTGGTGCCGTGATTTCGCAGGCGACCCGTGACCTGCTGGCAGACCATAACGTCGTCTACCTCGAGATCAGCATTGCAGAGGGGGTCCGTCGTACAGCGGGTAACAATTCGCGCCCGGTGCTCCAGGCGGATGACCCTGAGGCTCATTACCGCGCGCTCTATGAGGCTCGCCGAGCTTTTTACGAAGATGCAGCCACTTTCAAGGTGCGTTCCGACGAACGTTCCCCGCAGCGCGTTGTGGCCGAGATCCTCAGCTACCTCGATGAAACCTGCGACGAGGCTTAACTGGCGACTCTTAAAAGGCGGCAGCTAATCACTGCCGTATAACCAGCAACTCCATACATTTCTTACGCTAACGACTAGGGACTGACAATGAACTCAACCCGCACAATCCGTGTTGAAGGCCCATCCCCGTACACGGTAGCCATGGGGCATGGACTCACCGAGCAGATTGCGGAGGCCGCTACGTTTGCCTCCCAGGTTGCGGTGATTCACCAGGAGAGCGTTCAAGAGCTGAGCTTCGGCGTCATCAAGGCTCTGGCGGACAAAGGAGTCGACGCCTTTAGCATCCAGGTTCCGGATGCGGAGGAGGGCAAGACGCTCGCAGTTGCTGAAACAGTTTGGGACACTTTTGGTGAACGCGGTCTGGGCCGGCGTGACGCGGTAATCGCGATTGGCGGCGGTGCAGCTACAGACTTCGGTGGATTCGTCGCCGCCGCGTGGATGCGTGGAGTGAAGGTTATCCAGGTCCCGACGACGCTGCTCGGCATGGTCGACGCAGCTGTCGGCGGTAAGACCGGTATCAACACTGCAGCCGGCAAGAACCTGGTCGGCGCTTTCCACGAGCCTGCCGCGGTGTTCTGTGACCTTGATGTCCTGCGCACCTTGCCGAAGGCCGAGCTGATCGCGGGCTCGGCAGAGATTATCAAGGCCGGATTTATCGCGGACACGAAGATTCTCGATCTTTACGAGGCAAACCCGCAGGCCTGCCTCGATGTTGACGGTGACCTGCCAGAACTGGTCGAGCGCGCGATTGCTGTCAAGGCACGCGTTGTCGCTGAGGATCTGAAGGAATCTGGCCTCCGTGAGATCCTGAACTATGGCCACACTTTCGGTCATGCCGTTGAGCACTTTGAAAACTACCGCTGGCGCCATGGCCATGCCGTAGCTGTAGGCATGGTTTATGTTGCCGAGCTGGCCAAGATCACCGGACATATTGATCAGGAACTCGTAGACCGCCACCGTCGCATCCTAGAGTCCATTGGTCTGCCAACGACCTACCAGACAGGTCGTTTTACCGAGCTCTACGATGCGATGACCAGGGATAAGAAGAACCGCGACGGTGCGATCCGATTCGTTATTCTAGAAAACCCCGGTGAAACAGCCCGTCTTGAAGGCCCGGGAATGGATGACCTCGAGCGTGCATACGAACTGCTCTGCAACAATGGGCACGCCGCATCGGAGGAGTCAGCCCGCTCATGACCTCTCTTCGCGCAGCAACTGATGCCACAGCGGCGATTCCGACCGTGCTTGTTCTGAACGGCCCGAACCTCGATCGTCTGGGCAAGCGTCAGCCAGAAATTTACGGTGCCACTACTTTGGCCGATGTCGAATCTGAACTTCGCACCCTAGCCAAGGAGCTTGGCGTCGTGGTGGATTGCCGCCAATCCAACTATGAAGGTCAACTCATCGAGTGGGTTCACGAAGCTGCCGACTACGGTTGGCCAGTCATTATCAATCCAGGGGGGTTGACACACACCTCCGTCGCCCTACGTGACGCGCTTGCCGAAATTGCCGACGGCGCGGGCTTCCACGAGGTCCATATTTCAAACATTCACGCCCGGGAGGAGTTTCGGCACCACTCGTACCTGTCGGCGCTTGCCGCGGGCGTTATCGTCGGATGCGGAACTGATGGGTATTCCATGGCACTGAGAAGGGTGAGTACGAAACTATGACAGATATCTCCACGAACTACGCCGCCCGCCGAGCCGCTCTTATCGACGCATTGTCCGACAACGACTGCGACGGTTTCCTCACAGTCGATCCGACGCATGTTGGTTGGCTTACAGGTTTCCACGGCTCGAATGCTGGTTTGATTGTTGCGGCCAGTGGGGAAGCGCTGCTTTCCACCGACGGCCGCTATACGGTTCAGGCTGGCAAACAGGCACCGGACGTGGAGTTACTCACCGCCCGCAACACCGGCGTGGCACTCGTCGGTCAATGCCGAAAGCTGGATATCTCGCGTCTTGGTGTTGAATCTGAGTTCCTCACTATGGCCGCTTATCAAGAGCTAGAGGATGCCCGGCCACAGGCACTCGAGCTGGTATCGACTACGGGCGTCGTCTCTAAACTGCGGGAGGTCAAGTCCGATACAGAACTCGTCGCTCTGCGCCACGTCGCTGACATCGCGGTCCGCGCATTCGAGGACTTGCTTCACGACGGCATCGTGGTCGCCGGCCGCACGGAGCGCGAAGTCGCCGCAGAGTTGGAGTACCGCATGCGCATGCATGGCGCCGATCGGCCAAGCTTCGACACGATTGTCGCGAGCGGCCCGAATTCCGCCAAGCCACACCACGGAGCGGAAGATCGCGTAATCGAGGCAGGTGACCTGGTCACTATTGACTTTGGCGCCTTTGCCGGGGGCTACAACTCAGATATGACACGTACCCTCTTTGCCGGTGAGGCGGGAACGTCGTCAAGCGAAAACGATCCGAACAATACGTCGTCAGATTTGGACGGCGCGATTGTTGCCGGGGTGGAGTTCGCAGACGAGAAGGCCCGAGAGATTTACAATGTCGTGCTGGAAGCCCAGCTGGCTGGCGTAAAAGCGGCCGTGCCAGGGGCTAATGTTGTGGCTGTAGACGCAGCATGCCGGGACATTATTGAAAAGGCTGGTTATGGGGAGCACTTCGTTCATTCCACCGGCCACGGAATCGGTATTGAGGTGCATGAGGCTCCATTTGCTGCTCGCACCGGCAAGGGGAAGTTGGCAGCTGGCATGACGTTGACCATCGAGCCTGGTATTTATGTGCCGGGGTTCGGCGGTGTGCGCATCGAAGATACGTTGATTATCACCGACACCGAGCCGGAAATTATTACGCAGCTGCCGAAACCGCGAGCCTAACATCACGGCGTTTTATTTTTCTCTCGATGAGATACGGAGTATCGTGGTTTCGTCAGAGAGCTTTTTAACAATTTCAGGAGAGTTTAGTTGGCTACCACCGCAGATTTTAAAAACGGTCTAGTTATCAAGCACGACAATAAGCTTCAGCAGATCGTGGAGTTCCAGCACGTCAAGCCAGGTAAGGGTCCGGCATTCGTCCGCACCAAGCTGAAGGACGTTCTGACCGGCAAGGTTGTTGACAAGACTTTCAACGCTGGCGTCAAGATTGAGACTGCTACCGTCGACCGCCGCGACATGACGTACCTGTACCACGACGGTGAAGGATACGTCTTCATGGACGACAAGACCTACGACCAGATTTCCATCCTGGACGCTCAGATGCCGGAGGGTGCTAAGTTCCTGCTTCCGGAAACCACCTGCCAGGTGTCCTTCCATGAGGGCAACGTTCTTTTCGCTGAAATGCCTGTTTCGGTTGAACTGAAGGTTGAGCAGACCGACCCGGGTCTGCAGGGCGACCGCTCCACCGGTGGCACCAAGCCGGCAACTTTGGAGACTGGCGCTGAGATTCAGGTGCCGCTGTTCATCGAAACCGGCGACGTACTGAAGGTCGACACCCGTGACGGCTCCTACCTGTCCCGCGTCAACCACTAATTCCCTCATCTAGTTCACCCTTTTGTTGAGAGCGATACATACACATCCATGACTGAAAAGGATCACAAGTCCGTCGAGACCCCGGATGCGCAGGAGTCCGCGAAAGTTCGCGAACCTAACTACAAGCGCCACGGCGCGCGCTACCGTGCGCGCCGTCGTGCGGTAGATCTGCTATTTGAGGCCGAGCAGCGAGGCGTCGACGTCGTCAAGCTTCTTGAAGAGCGGCTGGAAATGGTCCGTAATCCCGATTTGGATGTGAACCCAATTGCGGAGTACACCGAGCAGATCGTGCGCGGTGTAGCTGCGGAAATTATCGGTATCGACTCGACGATTTCTTCGTACCTGACGGAGGAGTGGCCGCTGCGTCGCCTACCGGCAGTCGACCGTGCTATTTTGCGTCTTTCCACCTGGGAGCTGTTCTACAACTCCGACGTGCCTCCGCGTGTGGCCGTGGTGGAAGGCGTTGAGCTGGCATCGGAATACTCCACTGATGTGGCGGCACCGTACATCAACGCAGTTCTCGATGCCGAGGCCAAGATTGCCGACCAGGCACGCCTGGCAGCAGCAGCTGTTAGCACTTCGGTGGGCGAGTCCCAGTTCGACGAGGCTATTCAGGCACAGGCTGCTGCAAATGAGGAAGCTGACAAGGCACTGGCTGACTCCGATGAGATGGCTAAGATTACCGGCCTGGACATGAGCGATATTGCCAAGCTGGTGGCTGAAGACGTGGCTAAGAGCGAGAACGGGTCCTAGCCAATCAAAGCGGCCGGGCTCACTGCGAGCCGATCACAGTCGGTTCTCGCGGATTGTCTGAAACTCCAAGTCCCTTTTTTGGGGGCTTGGAGTTTTGTTGCATTTAGAGGCAATTTAAGTGTGAGTGCTATTCTGGTCAGCGGAAGTTTGCACCGCGACCGTAGTTGCGGGTCACGCAAACTGATAATCAAATATCCACAATCAAGACATCCTTTAACGGACCGCACTGAGAGGCGGGGAAGGAGGTCACGATGAGCGAAGGAACGCCGCAAACAACCGAGCTGCTCAATGCAGACGAAGTTGCACGTACCATCGCGCGCATCGCGCACCAAATTATTGAAAAAACTGCGCTGGATAGCCCAAATGCTGGGCGCGTAGTTCTCCTCGGCATTCCATCTGGTGGCGTACCGCTGGCGGAGAAGCTAGCCGATTTGATTGAACAGTTCTCCGGCATTCGCCCGGAAACTGGATCGCTTGATATCACCCTGTACAGGGATGACTTGCGCAAGGGCCCGCACCGCGCCCTGCAGCCCACGAACATTCCAAACTCCGGAATCGACGGCACCACCGTTGTTCTCGTAGACGATGTCCTCTTCTCAGGTCGCACGATTCGCGCCGCACTCGACGCTATTGCTGACATCGGTCGCCCACGAGTAATTCAGCTTGCAGTGCTGGTTGATCGTGGTCATCGTCAACTACCAATTCGCGCCGATTACGTCGGTAAGAATCTGCCAACTTCCCGCGACGAAGACGTCGATGTGCTGGTAGAGGCACTTGACGGCCGTGACGCGGTTATTCTCACCCGGGCGGAGGAACAGTGAAACACCTGATTAGCATTGCGGATTTGACCAAGGATGAAATTGTCGGCCTGATGGATGAGGCCGATCGTTTCAAGGAGGTCATCCGCGGTCGGGAAATTAAGAAGCTGCCGACCCTGCGTGGCCGCACTATTTACAACCTCTTTTACGAGAATTCCACGCGTACCCGCTCTTCTTTTGAGACTGCGGGTAAGTGGATGAGCGCCGATGTTATTAATATCTCGGCTTCCTCTTCCTCTGTGAAGAAAGGCGAGAGTCTGAAAGACACCGCGCTGACTTTGGATGCTATCGGCGGCGATGCCATCGTCGTTAGGCACCCATCGTCGGGCGCGGCACAGCTGATCGTCAAGTGGACTGAGGAATTTGGCAACGGCCCATCGATCATCAACGCGGGTGACGGAAAGCACCAGCACCCGACGCAGGCTCTCCTGGACGCGGTGACGTTGCGTCAGCGCCTCGGTGGAATTGAGGGGCGCAAGGTCGTCATCGTTGGCGATATTTTGCATTCTCGCGTCGCTCGCTCTAACGCCGATCTGCTGAGCAAGCTCGGCGCCGAGGTCGTGTTCGTCGCGCCACCGACGCTGCTGCCGTTTGGCATCGAGACCTGGCCGGTGCGTGTTGCCTACCGCATGGAAGACGAGATCCGCGATGCTGATGCCGTGATGATGCTCCGCGTTCAGCAGGAGCGCATGAACGGAGGCTTCTTCCCATCCCATCGCGAATACGCCACTCGCTACGGGCTGTCGAAGGCTCGCGAGAAGATGCTTCGCGACGACTGCATTGTGATGCACCCAGGCCCGATGCTTCGTGGCATGGAAATTAACGATGCCGTCGCTGATTTGCCGCGCACTGCCGTGCTGCAGCAGGTAGCCAACGGTGTCCACGTCCGCATGGCAGTTCTTTTCACACTGCTGACCTCAGGTGTTTCCACCAACTTGGAAGGGCAGGCATAAATGTCGAATCGCAATGAGTATGACGAAGCCTCGTACCCCGAGGTAGGACCATTGGCAGCACCCGCACGGGGACAGCTGCTGCTGAAGGGTGTGCGTCCCTACGGTGAAGGCGAAGACGTCGACGTCTTGATCGAAGATGGCGTTATCGCTGAGATTGGAGAAAATCTCACGGCCGAGGACGGGGTAGAGGTCCTGGAGTTCGACTCCCTCGTTCTCTTGCCAGGCCTGGTTGACATCCATGTGCACCTGCGGGAGCCGGGTCGTGAAGATACGGAAACCCTGGCCACTGGTTCCGCTGCCGCAGCACGCGGTGGTTTCACCGCAGTGTTCACTATGGCCAATACCGCGCCGGTAACCGATGACCCCTCGATTGCTGAGTCGGTGTGGCTCAAGGGCCAGGCGCTGAACCTCTGCGACGTTCACCCGGTCGGATCCATTACTAAGGGGCTGAAGGGCGAGACGCTGACTGAGTTCGGCATGATGGCAGACTCGCAGGCGAAGGTACGCATGTTCTCCGATGACGGTAAGTGCGTTGACAATCCGCTGATTATGCGCCGCGCGATTGAATACGCCCGCGGCGAAGACGTATTGCTGGCGCAGCACTGCGAAGATCCGCGTCTGACCGCAGATGCATCGGCTCACGAAGGTCCGACCGCCGCACGACTCGGCCTGACCGGGTGGCCGCGCGTAGCTGAGGAGTCCATCGTGGCCCGAGATGCCATTATGGCTCGCGACTACGGCGGACGCATGCACATCTGCCACGCTTCCACCGAAGGCACGGTTGAGCTGGTCAAGTGGGCAAAGGAGCATGATATTCCGCTGACCGCCGAGGTTACCCCGCATCACCTGATTCTCACCGATGAGAAGTTGGAGACCTACGACGGCGTCTACCGCGTCAATCCGCCGCTGCGTGAGCAGCGCGACACCCTGGCTCTGCGTCAGGCTCTGATTGACGGGATCATTGACTGTGTCGCTACCGACCACGCTCCGCACGGCTCTGAAGAAAAGTGCTGCGAGTTCGAGCACGCTAAGCCCGGCATGCTTGGTCTGGAGACCTCGATGCCAATCATCGCCGAAGAATTCGTTTTGAAGGGCGATTGTGATTGGCGCTGGCTGGCCAAGGTCATGAGTGAGCGTCCCGCTCAAATCGTGAAGCTACCGGGGCACGGCCGTCCGATTGCTGTCGGTGAGCCTGCCAACCTGACCGTTGTTGACCCGGGCAAAAAGTGGACGGTCCGCGGCGAAGACCTGGCGTCGAAGTCTGAGAACACTCCATATGAGGAAATGGAGATGGCCGTGTCCGTGGCAGCTACCGTGCTGCGCGGTAAGGTGACCGCTCTTAACGGAGAGGTCGCTGGATAATATTCATGTCAACGCATAAACATTCACATGCGTCCCGTATGATTAATGTAAATTCCTCGCACGCTACCCAACTGAAAGGCAATAACGTGAGCAACGAGTCGCAGGCCGCGGCCGCTACAGCGGCAGTCCTGGTATTGGCAGATGGCCGAGTGTTCCGCGGACGCGGTTTCGGCGCCACCGGTACAACCCTGGGTGAGGCAGTTTTTACCACCGCTATGACGGGCTACCAGGAAACCCTGACGGACCCGTCCTACCACCGCCAGCTGATTGTGGCTACCGCACCACAGATCGGCAACACCGGTTGGAACGATGAGGACTACGAGTCCCGCGGAAACAAGATTTGGGCAGCTGGCTTTATTATCCGCGATTTGTCGCGCATTCCCTCCAACTGGCGCTCGGAGCGCAGCTTGGAAGATGAACTGAAGGCACAGGGCATCATCGGTATCCGCCAGATTGATACCCGCGCGCTGGTTCGCCATTTGCGCGACAATGGCTCGATTGCCGCTGGTATTTTTTCCGGTGAGGACGCACAGCAGCCCGTCGATAAGCTGGTGGAAATCGTTCGCGCTCAGCCTGCGATGAAGGGCGCGGACCTGGCTCGCGAGGTCAGCACCGATGAGGCCTATGTCGTGGAACCACAGGGGGAGAAGAAGGCACGTGTTGTGGCCTACGACCTGGGCATCAAGTCCAACACCCCGCGTGAGCTGGCTAAGCGTGGCCTGGAAGTCGTAGTTGTTCCGGCTAACACTCCGTACGAAGATATTAAGAAGGAATACCAGCCGGACGGTGTCTTCTTGTCCAACGGCCCGGGTGACCCGGCAACTGCTGATGAAATGGTTGCGGTCGCCAAGGCTGCCCTCGATGACGGCATGCCGCTATTCGGTATCTGCTTCGGTAACCAGATTCTTGGTCGCGCACTCGGCCTGAATACCTACAAGCTGGTCTTCGGTCACCGCGGCGTCAATGTTCCGGTGAAAGACCACCGCACTGGCCGTATTTTTATCACCGCTCAGAACCACGGTTTCGCACTTGAAGGCAAGGCCGGCGAGAGTTTCGATACCCCGTGGGGCGAGGCAGAGGTTACGCACAACTGCCTTAACGACGACGTCGTGGAAGGTGTCGCACTGAAGAACGGCATGGCCTTTTCTGTGCAGTACCACCCGGAGTCCGCAGCCGGCCCGCACGATGCGCACTCTCTCTTTGATGACTTCCTGGCGCTGATCCAGAAGGTCGATTTCAACAAGTCCGCAACCGGAAACTCGAACAAGTAGGAAAGGGCTAAGGGACCTAACACCATGCCACGTCGTACAGACATCAACCACGTACTGGTTATCGGCTCCGGCCCGATTGTTATCGGTCAGGCCTGCGAGTTCGACTACTCCGGCACCCAGGCTTGCCGCGTGCTGCGCGAAGAGGGCCTGAGAGTCACGCTGGTCAACTCCAACCCGGCAACGATTATGACTGACCCGGAGTTCGCAGACTCCACCTATATCGAGCCGATTGAAACCAAGTACATCGAAAAGATCCTGGCCAAGGAAGCTGCAGAGGGCAACCCGATTGACGCTGTCCTGGCAACTCTCGGTGGCCAGACTGCACTGAACGCAGCTATTCAGCTGGACCGCGAGGGCATTCTGGAGAAGTACGATGTCGAGCTGATTGGTGCTGATATTCCGGCCATTCAGCGCGGTGAGGATCGCCAGATGTTCAAGGACATCGTCGCCAAGATTGGTGGCGAATCCGCTCGTTCCCGCGTCTGCCACAACATGGAAGAAGTCCATGAGACTGTTGCAGAGCTCGGTCTTCCGGTCGTTGTTCGCCCGTCGTTCACCATGGGCGGTCTGGGTTCCGGTCTGGCCTTCAACCAGGAAGACCTCGACCGTATTGCAGGTGGCGGCCTGGCCGCATCGCCCGAGGCCAATGTTCTGATCGAGGAGTCCATCCTCGGCTGGAAGGAATTTGAGCTCGAGCTCATGCGCGATGGCGACGACAACGTTGTCGTGGTCTGCTCCATTGAAAACGTTGATGCCCTCGGTGTCCACACTGGTGACTCGGTGACTGTCGCTCCGTCGATGACTCTGACCGACCGCGAGTTCCAGACCATGCGTGACCAGGGCATCGCAATTCTGCGTGAGGTCGGCGTTGACACCGGTGGCTGTAACATCCAGTTCGCCATCAACCCGAATGACGGCCGCATCATCACCATTGAGATGAACCCGCGCGTCTCCCGCTCGTCGGCGCTTGCTTCCAAGGCAACTGGTTTCCCGATTGCAAAGATTGCTGCCAAGCTGGCTATCGGCTACACCCTTGATGAGATCACCAACGACATCACCGGTGAAACCCCGGCAGCGTTTGAGCCGGTGCAGGATTACGTGATTGTCAAGGCTCCACGCTTTGCTTTCGAGAAGTTCCCAGGTGCTGACGATACGCTGACCACCACCATGAAGTCCGTCGGTGAGGCCATGGCTATCGGCCGTAACTACATCGGCGCGCTCGGTAAGGTCATGCGTTCGCTGGAGAACAAGCCAGCTGGTTTCTGGACTGTTCCGGATGAGGACTTTGCAGGTGAGCGCGCAAACGATGTCAACGCTGTCCTTGAGGACCTGAAGCGTCCGACTGAAGGTCGCATCTACGACGTTGAGCTGGCTCAGCGTCTGGGTGCTTCCATCGAGCAGATCCACGAAGCTTCCGGCCTGGATCCGTGGTTTATCGCCGAGATGGAAAACCTGCAGGATATCCGCAAGGAGCTTATCGACGCTCCGGTGCTGACCTCCGACCTGCTGCGTGAGGCTAAGTACTGGGGACTGTCCGACGCCCAGATTGCTGCGCTGCGTCCGGAATTGGCCGGGGAAGACGGCGTGCGCGAGCTGCGCTGGCGCCTGAACATCCACCCCGTATTCAAGACTGTCGATACCTGCTCCGCCGAGTTCGAAGCACAGACTCCGTACCACTACTCGGCATACGAGCTGGACCCGGCTGCTGAGTCCGAGGTCGCCCCGCAGACCGAAAAGGAAAAGGTCATCATCCTCGGTTCCGGTCCTAACCGCATCGGCCAGGGTATTGAGTTCGACTACTCCTGTGTCCACGCGGCGCTCGAGCTCTCCCGGGTTGGGTACGAGACCGTCATGGTCAACTGCAACCCGGAAACGGTTTCCACCGACTACGACACCGCAGATCGCCTCTACTTCGAGCCGTTGACTTTCGAGGATGTCCTCGAGGTCTACCACGCTGAGAGCCAGTCCGGAAAGGTCGCAGGCGTCATTGTTCAGCTCGGTGGCCAGACCCCGCTGGGCCTGGCGGAGCGTCTGCAGGCCGCAGGTGTTCCGATTGTCGGCACTAGCCCAGAGGCAATCGACCTGGCTGAGGACCGCGGTGAGTTCGGCAAGGTGCTGGCTGAGGCCAAGCTGCCGGCGCCGGAGTTCGGTACCGCCACCTCCTTCGCAGAAGCTCGCCAGGTTGCCGCTGGTATCGGTTACCCGGTGCTGGTCCGTCCGTCCTACGTCCTCGGCGGCCGTGGCATGGAAATCGTCTACGATGAGGCCACTCTGGAGGACTACATCAACCGCGCTACCGAGCTGTCCAATGAGCACCCGGTACTGGTTGACCGCTTCCTGGACAGCGCCATCGAGATTGATGTTGATGCACTGTGTGATGGGGAAGAGGTCTACCTCGGCGGCGTTATGGAGCACATCGAGGAAGCCGGTATTCACTCCGGCGACTCCGCGTGTGCGCTGCCTCCGATGACTCTGTCTGCAGGCATCATCGACAAGGTGCGTGAATCCACCAAGGCACTGGCACACGGCATCGGTGTCAAGGGCCTGATGAACGTTCAGTACGCACTCAAGGACGAGACGCTCTACGTCATCGAGGCCAACCCGCGTGCATCTCGTACCGTACCGTTTGTCTCCAAGGCAACCTCAGTTCCGCTGGCTAAGGCCGCGTCCCGCGTCATGATGGGCGCTACTATCGCGGAACTGCGCGAAGAGGGCATGATTCCGTCCAACTTCGACGGCGGCTCTCTGCCTGCTGACGCTCCGATTGCGGTTAAGGAAGCCGTCCTGCCGTTCAACCGCTTCCGCGACTTCGAGGGCCGCGCTCTCGACAGTCTGCTGAGCCCGGAGATGAAGTCCACCGGTGAAGTCATGGGCCTGGCCGACAACTTTGGTGCCGCTTTCGCCAAGGGCGAGCTGGCCGGTTTCGGTGAGCTGCCGACCGAGGGCACGATCTTCGTCTCGCTGGCCAACCGCGATAAGCGCACTCTGGTCTTCCCGATCCTCACGCTGGCGGATATGGGATTCCGCATCCTGGCAACGGAGGGTACGGCCGGTATGCTGCGCCGCAACGGTGTTGAGTGTGAGGTCGTCGCAAAGCGTACGACTGATTCCGAAGCACCGACGGACGAGCGCGACATCGTCGACATGATTCGCGACGGTGAGGTTGACATCATTATCAACACCCCGTCCGGTTCTGCTGGCGCACGCTCTGACGGATATGAGATTCGCGCTGCTGCTGTGAGCCAGGGCGTAACTTGTGTGACCACCGCTCAGGGGGCCGTCGCCGCACTGCAGGGCATTCTGGCACTGCGCAACGGTGAGATGAGCGTTAAGGCTCTGCAGGAACTCCACCCGGCAGAGTTGGCTGCTCAGGAGCAGGCCTAACATGACCGCGAAGGCTGAAGGTTCCGCAGTGCGGACAGTCAAAGGTTTCGGCGATCGCCTCAGCGAGGTTGTCGCCGAGCGCGGTCGGCTCTGCGTGGGCATCGACCCGCACCCGGGGCTGCTGGATGCCTGGCAGTTGCCGCATTCGGCTGACGGTCTAGAGCGTTTTGCCGCCACATGCGTCGAGGCGTTCGGTGACATCGTTGCCGTCGTCAAGCCCCAGGTGGCGTTCTTTGAAGCCTACGGTTCCAAGGGCTTTGCCGTCCTGGAGCGGACGTTGGCAGATCTGAAGGACGCCGGTGCGCTGTCGATTGCAGATGCCAAGCGGGGCGATATCGGTTCGACGATGGCTGCATACGCTGATGCCTGGCTGTCGGATAGCTCGCCGCTAGCCGCCGACGCACTGACGGTATCTCCGTACCTTGGGTTCGGTGCTCTTGATCCGGCGTTTTCGTTGGCGTTGGAGAACGGACGCGGCCTGTTCGTGCTGGCCGCAACGTCCAATCCGGAAGGTGCGTCCGTACAGAAGGCGACGGTTTCGGGTGAGAGTCTGGCTCAGACCATGGTCAACCAGGCAGCCGCTATTAATGCCCGCCAGATTGACGCTGGTGCAAAGGCGGGCAGCATCGGCGTTGTTGTTGGCGCAACGCTTGACGACGCCCCGGTGCTCAGTGACCTGCGCGGTCCCATTCTCATGCCCGGTGTGGGAGCTCAGGGTGGAACCCCGGCCGATGTAGATCGTCTGGCAGGGGAATCCAAGGGGCTTGCACTGCCAAATATTTCGCGTGCAATTCTCTCCGCTGGGTCTGATCCTGCTGCGCTGCGGCGCGCAACTATTGAAGCTGCGGCTCCGTTCCTATCCGAGAGTTAGCAGCGAATCGACGATTTGGCAGAGGCCCGCAGGGCGCACCTCATAGAACAGTTGCCCCTGCGGGCTTCTTCCGTACCTAGCTGCCGAGATTATCCTAATGAGCCTCAGGTGGCGGCGGAGTAGGTATAGGCAAGTTACTGTGACGATTCCTGGGAGATTTCGTACAAAAACCGTGGTCAATTTCCATTCTCCTGGGCAAACGGTGCTACAATCGCCGGAGTTGGTTGACCACGACCGAAAGGTGGGGCGGATAAAGCCCTGGTGTCATTTTTATCGACACCCCGTCAGCATTTGCCTCAACAACCGGTAAGTGCGGTACGGTCTCCAATCGTTAAGCACGGTGTCGTTGCCTGCCCTTGGTGGACGCGAGGCTCGTGCAAGTAAATAAGAAACTAACCAATCTATTTTTACGGAGGAACACGTGGCCCTTCCGCAGTTGACCCCGGAGCAGCGTGCAGCAGCACTCGAGAAGGCAGCTCAGGCCCGCAAGGTACGCGCAGAGCTCAAGGACAAGCTGAAGCGTGGCGCTATCGACCTGCCAGAGGTTCTCAAGCAGGCTGACGAGAACGAGATCATCGGCAAGATGAAGGTCTCCGCTCTGCTCGAGGCTCTGCCGAAGGTCGGCAAGGTCAAGGCACAGGACATCATGAATGACCTGGAGATTGCTCAGACCCGCCGCCTGCGTGGCCTGGGTGACCGTCAGCGTCGCGCTCTGCTGGAGCGCTTCGGCTACGCAGTGGAGGACTAGTCGCAGTGGCCGGGAATGAAAACGGTCAGCTGGTAGTCCTTGCCGGCCCTGCCGGTGTGGGAAAATCCACTGTTGTCAGTCGGCTCCGTGCCGAGGTTCCCGGACTGTACTTCAGCGTTTCCATGACCACCCGCGCCGCACGGCCGGGTGAGGTCGATGGCCGCGACTATTTCTTCGTGACCCCGGAGAAGTTCCAACAGCATATTGATGCAGGAGAGATGCTCGAGTGGGCTGAAATCCACGGTGGTCTGCAGCGTTCTGGAACGCCGCGTGGCCCGGTGGATAAAGCTCTCGCCGAGGGACGTCCGGTACTCGTTGAGGTGGATCTGGCGGGAGCCCGCTCCATCCGTAAGGTAGCGCCGAATGCTCACCTGCTGTTCTTGGCTCCGCCAAGCTGGGAGATTCTCGTCAGCAGGCTCACTGGTCGTGGCACGGAAACCGAGGCGCAAGTCAAGCGTCGCCTGGAAACCGCGCGAGTGGAAATGGATGCTCAGCACGAATTCGATGAGGTTGTTGTCAACGACAATGTCGATGATGCTGTGGCGGCCATCGCTCAGGCGCTGACTACTGGCAAGTAACAGGGCGACTCCACATCATCGATAGTAGAAATCGTTTCCAAGCAATGGTGTTTCTATTGCTCCGACGGTTTCTATTGTCACCCCAGTAACTCACGTTCTATTGAGGAAAGATTTCTCGTGACCCAGGAAAATACCGCCACCGAGGCAGTGTTCGACCCGCCAATTGGTATTACCAATCCGCCGATCGATGAGCTGCTTGGTAAGGCTTCTTCGAAGTACGCTCTGGCTATCTTCGCTGCCAAGCGTGCACGCCAGATTAATGACTACTACCAGCAGATTGACGAAGGCATGCTGGAGTACGTTGGCCCGCTGGTTACTCCGGGGGTCGCTGAGAAGCCTCTGTCCATCGCTCTTCGTGAAATCAACGCTGGTCTGCTGGACCACACTGAGGGCTAGAGCATTTCCTTAAGGGGAGATATCTGTATGCATGCCGCCGGTAATGCTGACGTATCCGAATGTTTAAAGGTTGTCGTCGGGGTTGCCGGCGGCATCGCTGCATATAAGGCCGCACACGTTGTTCGTGGCTTCAAGGAACTCGGTCACGATGTTCGCGTCGTTCCCACCGAGTCCGCATTGAATTTTGTAGGTGCGGCTACTTTCGAGGCGCTGTCGGGGAACCCGGTGTCGACTACGGTTTTTGACGCAGTCGATGAAGTTCAGCATGTCCGCGTGGGGCAGGAGGCCGACCTCGTCGTCGTGGTTCCCGCGACTGCCGACTTTATGGCGCGTGCCGCACACGGGCGTGCCGACGACCTTCTCACCGCAACTTTGCTTGTGGCGACCTGCCCGGTGGTTCTGGCTCCTGCCATGCACACTGAGATGTGGAACCATCCAGCTACGCGCGATAATGTCGCGATTCTTCGTCGCCATGGCACTATTGTCCTCGATCCGGCCCATGGCCGTTTGACTGGTAAGGACACTGGTCCAGGTCGTCTGCCGGAGCCAGAGCAGATAGTTTCGCTGGCATTAGCGGCAGTCGAGAATCCGCGCCACTTCCGCCGCGACTTCGAGGGCGTGCGCTTCATGATTACTGCCGGTGGCACCCGTGAGGCTATCGACCCGGTACGTTTTATCGGCAACCACTCCTCAGGGCGTCAGGGCTTCGCGCTAGCTGAGATGGCAGCACAGCGTGGCGCTCAGGTCACTGTGGTGGCAGGACATACAGATCAGTTGCCGACACCGCTGGGCGCGAATGTTGTAAAGGTTGATTCCACTTTGG
This sequence comes from Corynebacterium sp. HMSC055G02, assembly GCF_001809065.1. Classification (NCBI taxonomy): domain Bacteria; kingdom Bacillati; phylum Actinomycetota; class Actinomycetes; order Mycobacteriales; family Corynebacteriaceae; genus Corynebacterium; species Corynebacterium sp. HMSC055G02. Next base: position 56,897 of record NZ_KV795635.1, read on the forward strand.
AGATGGCCAAGGCCGCCCACGAACACTCCAAGTTGGCCGATGTCTGCATTTTTGCCGCTGCCGTCGCCGACTTCCGTCCGGCATCGACCGCTGGGGCCAAGATGAAGAAGGGCGTCGCAGACGACGCTTTGAGCAACATCCAGCTCGTAGAAAACCCTGACATTCTGGCTACCACTGTGGAGCGGCGTAAAGCGGGCGAGATTCCGGCAACCACGACGATGGTGGGCTTTGCGGCTGAGACCGGCGACGAGACGACGACGCCACTCGAGCTTGCGAAGCAGAAAATTGTGCGCAAGGGCTGCGATTTGCTCATGTGTAACGACGTCTCAGGTGGGCAAACTTTCGGTGCGACGGACAATGTCGGATGGTTGCTGTCTCTCGATGGCGAGCAGTGGGACGTGCCGCGAGGCTCAAAGTTCTCGGTAGCCGGTTCGATTTTGGATGCAGTCTCCGAGCTGCGACAGGAACCTCAGCCAGCGGAGTAGCCGGTGCCTACTACGGCGACTGAACCGCTTGGTCTATAATTATCGAATCAAACGAAAACCCACGCCGCAGCGACATCGCAGGGCTGGGGAAATGATCTAGAAGAAAGTTGTACTGCTCGTGGCCTCTAATCTTCGGCTGTTTTCCAGTGAATCTGTTACCGAGGGGCACCCAGATAAGATTTGCGACTCGATTTCGGACTCCATCCTTGACGCTATGCTCGCGCAGGATTCTGCATCGATGGTCGCCGTTGAGACTGTGGTGACTACCGGTTTAGTCCATGTTGTTGGCGAAGTTCGCACGAAGAGCTACGTTGACATCCCCGGTATTGTCCGGAGTCGACTGAAGGAGATCGGTTTCGATTCTTCTGAAAAGGGCTTTGACGGCAAGACCTGCGGCGTCTCCGTTTCGATCGGTGAGCAGTCCTCAGATATTCACGACGGTGTGCACACTTCTCTGGAAGCACGCAGCTCTGATGGCGAAGTCGAAGCAGAAGATCTCAAGGGCGCTGGCGACCAGGGGCTGATGTTCGGCTACGCTACCAACGAAACTCCGGAGTACATGCCGCTACCGATTGCGCTGGCACACCGCCTGGCTCGCCGCTTGACGCAGGTACGCAAGGAAGGCATCGTCCCATCGCTTCGACCGGATGGTAAGACTCAGGTCACCTTCGCTTACGACGAAGACAATAACCCGGTGTACTTGGACACTGTTGTGGTGTCCACGCAGCACGACCCGGATGTGACCCAGGAGTGGATTACCGAGCAGATTAAGACTCACGTAGTCGATTGGGTGCTCGACGACGCTAACTTGCGCGAGCGCTTTGTTACCGAAGAATTGAATCTGCTGGTCAACCCGTCTGGCCAGTTTATTATCGGTGGCCCGATGGGCGATGCCGGCCTGACCGGCCGCAAGATTATCGTCGACACTTATGGCGGTATGGCTCGTCACGGTGGCGGCGCATTCTCGGGTAAGGACCCGTCAAAGGTGGACCGCTCCGGCGCTTATGCCACCCGTTGGGTTGCGAAGAATGCCGTGGCTGCGGGTCTGGCTGACCGCCTGGAGATTCAGGTCGCCTACGCTATCGGCCGCGCTCGCCCGGTAGGCCTTTACGTCGACTCTTTCGGCACCGGTCACGTTTCGGACGACGCCATCCGCGAGGCTATCAACAAGGTCTTCGACCTTCGTCCGGCCGCTATTATTCGTGACCTGGACTTGCTGCGCCCGATTTATGCGCAGACCTCCACCTACGGTCACTTCGGCCGAACTGACTTGGACCTGCCGTGGGAGCAACTCAACCGTGTTGAAGAGCTCCGCGCAGCCGCTGGCCTGGGATAAACACCACCCGCCAGCATGACCCTGGGGTGGGGAAGTAGAGTAAGACTCTATGACCGACGCCCCTTTCGCACCCGCCGCCGCAGCTGAGAAGCTGCCTGTCGCGCGGGTGCTTCCACTTTTGGGGCTGCCGCAGTTGGATCGCCCCTTCGATTACCTGGTTCCGCGCGCGCTAGCGGAGGAAGCGGTTGTCGGTTGCCGGGTGCGGATTCGATTCCACGGCCAATTGGTCAATGCGCTGGTGCTGGAGCGCTGTGCCACGCCCACTCACGACGGCAAACTGTCCTATCTCAAGGATGTCATCAGCACTGAGGTTGTCTATCCGCCACAGCTTCGACGGTTGGTGGATTCTCTGGCGGAGTATTACGGCGCAACACGCTCAAACATCATTCGATCCGCCATCCCAACCCGTCATGCACGGGCCGAACGTGCCCGCAAGGAGAAGATGCCCCCAACGTGGGAGGAATTGGGAAAGCTTGCCACCGAGGATCCGGACCTTTCCGCGTGGGGCAACTATGTCTTCGGCGAATCCTTTGTCGATTCCGTCCGCAAGGGCGCCCCGGCACGCGCAGCGTGGCAGCCAGTTCCAGGGGAACAGGTGGCAGCCATGCTCGCCGCGCTCAGCGTTTTGGTCGCCCGCGATGGTGGCGGTGTTCTCATCATTGTGCCGGACGCACGCACGCAGGCACGCTTCGAGAGCGCTTTTCGCGAGCTCATTTCTGCCCGTCAGCTCACTCTTCTCGGGGCTGGTCTCGGTCCCGAGTCCCGCTATCGCCGCTACCTGGATATCCTGCACGGCCAGGGGCGCATAGTCGTCGGAACGCGCTCGGCAGCGTACGCCCCAGTGCAGAATCTGCGTTTAGCAGTGATTGTCGATGATGGCGATGACAACCTCGTAGACCCCCGCGCACCCTACGTCCACTCTCGCGAGGTGCTGGTCACGCGAAGTGCGCAGGAGGGATGCGCTCTTATTTTTGCATCGTATAGCCGTACAGCAGAGGTGCAGCTGCTGGTCTCCTCAGGTTGGGCGCACAATCTGGTTGCAGGCGCCGACGCCCTCGCTGAATCCATGCCGGAGATGATTGCCTCCACGGACACTTCCGAAGACCCGGATGACGTGAGTAGGGGACGCCTTCCTGCCATCGCTTTTCGACGGGCAAAAGCCGCGCTGCGCGAAGAGCTTCCGATTCTGGTCCAGGTACCCCGCAAGGGATATGTACCGACATTGTCGTGTCGCTCCTGTGGCGCGCCTGCGCGCTGTCGCTGGTGTAACGGTCCACTGGGAATTCCACCGTCCGATAACCCGGACGATCCGGCGCCGCCGACCTGTCGGTGGTGTGGCCGCATCGACATCCACCACCGTTGCCATAGCTGCGGTTCCACCAAGATTCGGCCAGTCGTGGTCGGCAGTGAACGTACGGCGGAAGAGTTTGGTCGTATTTTCAGTCCATTCCCAGTCGTCGCTTCCTCTGGCGAACGGATTGTTGACGACATTCCCGAAGGCCCGAGGGTCGTGGTGGCCACGCCGGGAGCCGAGCCTTATGCGCCGGAGGGCTACGGAGCAGTGATGCTGCTGGACACTTGGGCGATGCTCGGCCGGCAGGACTTGCGCGCTCATGAAGAGGCCTATGCGCATTGGTCTCGAGCTGTCACGCTTGCGCGCCCGCGGGAGCGAGGAGGGGCAGTGGTTATCGATGCGGATGCTGCAGTCCCGACTGTGGCCGATCTTCTGGCATGGGACGCGGTAGGCGCTGCGAACAGGGAATTGGCCGACCGTACAGCCGCCGCTCTGCCTCCGGCCTTTCACGTGGCAGCGGTGGACGGGACTGAAGAGGGCCTGCGTAACTTCATGGAGTCCCTGGAGGTTCCATCGGGCGCGGAAATCCTGGGGCCGGTAGACCTTCCCCGCAACGCCAGACCACCAGCAGGCGTGGAACCGGGTACACCTATTCAGCGGATGTTGGTGCGCTGTGACCGTCGGCAAGCACGGGCGGTGGGAGCGGCGTTGAAGGCAGCACAGGTCGTTCGAGCGACCAGGAAGGACCCGACGCCGGTGCGCGTTGTCGTCGATCCGATTAATTTCGGCTAGCTGCTAAAATGAGCGCGTTATCGCTTGATTCACACCAGTTTTCTTGGAGGCTCTAAGTTCATGGCAGTTCGTGAGGTACGTCTTTTCGGCGATCCGGTGTTGCTGTCCAAGGCGGATACCGTCACTGATTTCGACGCGACGCTGTCGCACCTGATTGATGACATGTTCGACACGATGGACGAGCAACAGGGCGTCGGGCTCGCGGCAAACCAGGTCGGCGTGCTGCAGCGCGTTTTCGTCTACGACTGCAACGGCACCCGCGGGCACATCGTCAATCCGGAATGGGAAGCCATCGGCGACGAGACTGTCCACGAAATCGAAGGATGCCTATCTATCCCGGGTATTAATGGACCCGTGACTCGACACGCACGTGTGCGCGTTACTGGCCAGGATCGCCACGGCACACCGGTGAGCTTCGAAGCTGATGATTTGCTGGCTCGCTGTGTGCAGCATGAAAGCGACCACCTGGATGGTGTGCTGTTTTTGAAGCGTCTCGAGGGCGACGAGCGCAAGACCGCGATGCGTTCTCTGCGTGAGCAGGACTGGTTCCTCAACCGCGGTTAACTCACCTGCGCCTAGACCCCTGGGTGTGGCGCCCCGAGTTTCATCACTAGATTAACTAGAACAACTAGGTCCACCAGGAAGGAATCCACTTACTGTGCGCCTGATTTTTGCCGGAACCCCGGAACCTGCTGTCGTTGCACTGAAGAAGTTGCTCGAAGACTCCCGTCATGAAATCGTCGCTGTTCTCACTCGCCCCGATGCCCGCCGTGGCCGCGGTAAGTCGCTTTCGCCCTCGCCGGTGAAGGCTCTGGCCTTGGAACACGACATTCCCGTGCTCACCCCGACGACCCTGCGCGATGAAGAGATCCAGCAGCAGATCCGCGAATTAAACGCCGACTGCATCCCGGTGGTCGCCTACGGCAATCTCGTGCCGGAGGATTTGCTCGATGTACCGACGCACGGCTGGGTCAATCTGCATTTCTCGCTGCTTCCTTCTTGGCGAGGTGCCGCGCCGGTGCAGGCAGCTATCGCCGCTGGCGACGAGGTCACGGGTGCCAGTACCTTCCGGATTGAAAAGGGCCTGGATACCGGACCAGTTTTCGGTACCGTCACCGAAGCGATTCGCCCGACTGATAATGCCGACGACCTCTTGACCCGCCTGGCATACTCCGGCGCGGATCTCCTAGCTGCCACCATGGACGGCATCGAAGCCGGTGCGTTGCGTCCGACCGCTCAGCCGGAACAGGATGTCAGCTACGCCGCTAAGTTCGGGCCGGAGGATGCCCGAATCGTTTGGACTCAGCCGCGTCATCTTCTTGACCGCCGCGCTCGTGCATTCACGCCTGCCCCAGGTGCGTGGACGACTCTCGACGGTGCACGTTTGAAGGTCGGAGAGCTCACCCCGCTTTCCGACGAGGACAGCGCCGCGGTCGACGAGGTGCGAAAGGCAGCTGCTCCGGAGGCGGCAGCCGCCACACCGGGTGAGTTGGTAGTGGAGAAGCACCGAGTATCTGTGCGTTGTGCCGATGGCTATGTGCAGCTGGTGAAGGTGCAGCCACAGGGTAAGAAGATGATGGATGCGTCCGACTGGGCGCGAGGTAGCCAACCCGGCGGAAAGGTCTGCGAGTAAATGGGCAACGACAAACCCCGCCACACCGGTGGCGGACGGCAGCGCGGCAACCGCAGCGGACAGAACCGCAATGACCGCAACCGTAACCGTGACAACCGAGGTGGGGACAATCGCGGTGGCATTGACCAGCCGCGCAAGGTCGCACTGAAGGTACTAGCCGACGTTCGCGAGAATGATGCTTACGCGAACCTGCTGCTGCCCAAGTTGCTGAAGGCACACAAGCTCAAGGGTCGGGATGCTGCTTTTGCAACGGAGCTGACGTACGGCACACTGCGGGCGGAAGGCCTGTTGGATGCCGTGATTGAGGCATCGTCGTCACGCCCGTTAAGCGATATTGCTGGACCGGTGATGGATGTGTTGCGCCTGGGCACGTACCAGCTGCTGCGTACGCGCGTCGACGCCTACGCTGCGGTCGATACCTCGGTGCGGGCAGTGGCGAAGGTGGCGGGACCTGGTGCGCGCGGCTTTGTCAATGCCATTTTGAGGAAGGTTTCCTCGAAGACCGAAAGCGAATGGGTGGCTGAGATTGCGCCGGATCCTGCGACCGATCCGATTGGCTACGTAGCGATGAAGCATGCCCACCCGCGCTGGATTGCGATGGAGTTTGCCCGCGCACTCGGTGCACAAGCCGGTGAGCTGCAGCAGGCACTCGCTGCCGACGATGCGCGCCCGTTGGTGCACTTGGTCGCTCGTCCGGGCGAGATTACGGCTGAAGAATTGGCACTGATTACCGGCGGTGAAGAGGGACCGTGGTCGCCGTACTGCGTGCGCTTGGATTCCGGTGCCCCAGGAGAATTGGAGCCGGTCCGACAGGGCTTGGCTGCGGTGCAGGACGAGGGTTCTCAGCTCATTGCGCGTGCCGTCACCATGGCACCCGTTGCCGGTGAAGACAGCGGCCGCTGGTTAGATCTGTGTTCCGGCCCCGGTGGTAAGTCAGCTTTCATCGGTGGCATCGCTGCTATTGAGGGCGCGAAGCTCGATGCTGTTGAGGTATCTGCGACTCGCGCAGAACTGGTGAAGAAGGCCACGGCCGGGCTGCCAGTGACTGTAACGGTTGCGGATGGTCGCGATACCGGGCTGGAGGCAGGCTTTGACCGCATTTTGGTAGACGCGCCGTGCTCTGGTTTGGGCTCGCTTCGCCGTCGCCCGGAAGCGCGCTGGCGGAAGTCGCCGTCCGATCTGAACTCCTTGACTGCGCTGCAGTTTGAACTGCTCAGTGAAGCTGTGCGTCTGGCACGGCCGGGTGGCATCATCGTCTATTCCACGTGTTCTCCGCATCTGCGGGAAACCAGGGGCATTGTCGATAGGGCAGTGACGGAATTGCCGGTGACGGAGCTGAATGCACACGAGTTGGTAGCGCCGATGACTGATGTCGGACCGTATCCATCTGTGCAGATGTGGCCACACCGCCACGGTACCGATGCGATGTTCTTCTCAGTTTTGCGCAAGAACGACTAGGCTCAGAGGTTATGAGCGCACCAATTATTGCCCCGTCCATTCTCGCTGCTGACTTCGCTCGCCTCGACCGCGAGGTTGAGGCTGTAGCCAATGCAGATTGGCTGCATATCGACGTCATGGATGGCCACTTCGTTCCCAACCTGTCCTTCGGCGCTCCGGTGCTGGAGGCCGTAGCTGCGGTGACGGACAAGTACTTGGATGTCCATCTCATGATTGAGAACCCGAAGAAGTGGGTCGACACCTACATTAAGGCGGGGGCGAGCTCCGTTATTTTCCATGTGGAAGCCGTCGACGATGCCATCGCACTGGCACGCCACATTCGTTCCCAGGGCGTGAAGGCCGGGTTCTCGCTGCGCCCGGGTACCCCAATTGAGCCGTGGCTGGATCACCTCGCCGAATTCGACGAGGTGCTGGTCATGAGTGTCGAACCCGGTTTCGGGGGCCAGTCCTTTATGCCGGATCAGCTAACCAAGGTCGAGAAGCTGCGTCAGCGCATTGATGCCGAAGGTCTGGATACTCTGATCGAGATTGACGGTGGTATCTCCGCCAAGACCATCGAATCCGCTGCCGCCGCCGGTTGCGACGCCTTCGTTGCAGGGTCGGCCGTTTTCGGCGCTGATGATCGTGCGGCGGCTGTCGATGAGCTGCGCGCATTGGCCACTACTGCTGCAACTAAGTAGACGGCGGTGAAGCACGGTGGCACAGTTTCCGGATCTCGTCTCCGCACAGCCGCTGACTGACGCTCAAGCTATGGCATTGGCCATAGAAGCCGGCCAGCGAGTTCGGGGCACCACCTATCCCAATCCACCGATTGGTTGCGTCATCCTCGATACCGCAGGGATTGCGGTAGGAGTGGCCGGAACTGAGCCGGTAGGTGGCCGACACGCAGAGCCACAAGCATTGGAAATGGCGGGGGCACGAGCTCAGGGCGGTACTGCAGTGGTCACACTAGAGCCGTGCAATCATATCGGCCGTACACCACCGTGCACCGAGGCACTTGCGGCAGCCGGAGTTTCCCGCGTCATATTTGCGGTCGCCGATCCTAATCCCGTGGCCGCTGGCGGCAGCGAGTGGTTGCGATACAAGGGAATCGACGTGGTCGAGGAGTTCCAACGCAATCGTGTGGCGGATGGCTATCTGCGTCCATGGTTACACTGGCAGCGCACTCGGCGCCCACACATCACGCTGAAGACGGCGGGCACGCTGGATGGTTTCGCCGCCGCTACCGACCGCACCTCGCAGTGGATTACGGGGGAGCAGGCGCGGGCACGGGTACATATCGATCGTGCACGTCGGCAAGCGATTGTCGTCGGAACGGGAACAGTGCTCGCTGACAATCCGCGATTGACCGCGCGCACACCAGACGGCGAGGAGCTGTCAACGCAACCCCTGCGCATCGCGATCGGCACCTCGGAGGTCGCCGCCGATGCGAATATCCGCGGCGATAACTTCCGCCACATTCGCACTCACGATGTGGAAGTGGCGCTGGAGACAATGGCGGATATGGGACTTATTGACGTGCTGGTAGAAGGCGGCCCACGGCTCGCCAGCGCTTTCTTAGAAGCCGATGCTGTCGACGCGATTGAGTCTTACATTGCCCCGGCGTTTCTCGGAGCTGGTCTGCCGGTGACATCGGCCAACCATGAGACCACCATCACTGACATCTCGCGCTTTCGTACCGTCGCGGTCGAGACTCTGGGAGATGACATTTTGATTACGGCTCTCCGCAGTGGCAAAGATCGCGGGTAGACCGGCTAGAGTTAATTTTGTAAAAATCTTTCAATTTATAACAAACGGTAAAGGATTTTCCTGACCACTATGTTTACGGGAATTGTTGAGGAACTCGGCGAAATTCGCGAAATCCACCGCGAAGCCGATTCCATTACTCTGACCATTCGCGCGACCACCGTGCTTGACGACGTGCACCACGGTGATTCCATTGCTGTCAATGGCGTTTGTTTGACCGTCGTGGAGTTTGGCGATGATTTCTTTACCGCTGATCTCATGCAAGAGACTCTGGTTAGGTCGAGCCTCGGCCAAGTTGAGGTCGGCTCCAAGGTCAACCTCGAACGTGCAACCGCAGTCGGTCAACGCCTTGGCGGCCATATCGTGCAGGGACATGTCGATGGCACCGGCGAGGTTATTTCGCGCACGCCAGGGGAGCGCTGGGAAGTAGTGCGGATTTCGCTGCCGGAGCATCTCTCCAAGTATGTCGTGGAAAAGGGCTCAATTGCCGTGGATGGTACTTCGTTGACCGTCTCTGCAGTAGGCGAGGGGTTCTTTGAAGTCAGCCTGATACCGACGACGCTGACGGACTCCGTTATTGGTTCGACCGCGGTAGGCACCAAGGTCAATTTGGAAGTCGATGTGCTAGCCAAGTACGTCGAGAAAATGTTGGAAAGATAAGCTACAAGACTGTGATTAAGTTCAATTCTGTAGAGCGGGCCATTGCGGACATCGCAGCCGGTAAGGCCGTGGTCGTCGTCGACGATGAAGATCGTGAGAACGAGGGCGACATCATCTTCGCCGCCGAGAAGGCAACGCCTGAACTTGTTGCCTTTATGGTTCGCTATTCCTCTGGTTACATCTGCGCGCCCCTGACCGCCGAGGACTGCGAGCGTCTGAATCTGCCACCGATGGTGTCAGAGAATGAGGATGCCCGCGGTACCGCATACACAGTGACCGTGGATGCCAACACCGGTACGACCGGTATTTCCGCCACAGATCGTGCGAACACCATTCGTACTCTGGCTGACCCCACGTCGAGCCCGCACGATTTCACCCGACCAGGACACGTGGTCCCGTTGCGAGCTCGCGATGGTGGCGTCCTCGTCCGTGCCGGCCACACCGAGGCTGCGGTCGATCTCGCCCGCCTGGCAGGGCTTCGTCCTGCCGGCGTGCTGTGTGAGGTTGTCTCCGAGGAAGACCCGACCGGTATGGCGCGCGCGGAGGAACTGCGTCGCTTCTGCGACAAGCACGATTTAGCGCTGATCTCCATTGAGCAGCTGATCGAATACCGTCGCCACAACGAGCACTTGATTGAACGCGTTGTCGAAACCAAGCTGCCGACCGACTACGGCGAGTTCCGTGCCATTGGGTACCGGAGCCTTATCGACGGTGTCGAGCATGTTGCTCTCGTTGTGGGGGGTGTTTCTTCCAACGATGGTCAGGACGTCCTCGTGCGTGTGCACTCCGAATGCCTCACCGGCGACGCACTGGGATCTCGCCGCTGCGACTGCGGTCAGCAGCTGCACAACTCCATGCGCATGGTTCACGAAGCGGGGCGCGGCGTCATCCTGTACATGCGCGGGCACGAAGGCCGAGGCATTGGTTTGATGCCGAAGCTGCAGGCCTACCATCTGCAAGATGAAGGCGCTGACACCGTTGATGCCAATCTCGCGCTCGGTTTGCCGTCGGATGCCCGTGAGTACGGCACTGGTGCACAGATCCTGCAGGATCTTGGAGTCACCACTATGGCGCTGCTGACGAACAATCCGACCAAGCGTGCCGGCCTAGGTGGTTATGGACTGGAGATGAGCCGCCGGGTACCGGTGCCAGTTGAGGTCAACGAGGATAACTTGAAATACTTGTTGACAAAGCGCGAACGCATGGGCCATGAGCTCCCTTGGTTGGATGAGTACATGGAGACCCACGGCATTTCGACAGAAGGAGCACAGTAGATGAGTGGCGCAGGTCTTCCTGAAATTTCCGTTCCCGATTCCACTGGTGTGACCGTCGGTCTGGTCACCTCTCACTGGAACGAGGAGATTACTGGGCAGCTTCGTCGTGAAGCGCTGGCCCAGGCCGAGGAGGTCGGCGCTGTAGTTACGGATGTGACTGTCGTCGGTGCTCTGGAGATTCCGGTTGTGGTGCAACAGCTCGCCCGAACTCACGACGCCGTGGTGGCGCTGGGGTGCGTTATCCGCGGTGGTACGCCGCACTTCGACTATGTCTGCGACTCGGTGACTGAGGGCCTGACGCGGATCGCACTGGACTGTGAAACGCCAGTTGGCAATGGTGTGCTGACCTGCAACACTGAACAGCAGGCAATTGATCGTGCCGGCGGTGAGGGCGCCGCGGAGAATAAAGGTCGCGAGGCCATGGCCGCAGCGCTGCACACCGTCGCAGTGTTGAAGTCCCTTCGTGAAGGTGGAGCTGAGTAAGAATGGGTAACTCCGAACGCCACAGCAATTCGACTGCCGTCGACACCGGTAACGAAGACAAATGGCTGTTGGAAATCACCTCGCAAAAGCTGCGTCTGTGGGCGATTATCGCTGCAGTTGTGGTTTTCGCTATCCATATCTTCATGGGTATCGTGGTGGACTTTGGTAACACCGGAGCTTCGGTGACCGCTATCGACCAGCTGGCTTTCCCAATGATTGGTTTGATCATCGCCGGGGTAATCCTGCTGCTGACTCGGGCTCGCGTTCGCGTAAATGCCAGGGGTGTGGAAGTCCGCAATCTACTCAATGCGAAGTTTTACCCGTGGGTCGATATCTACGGCCTGAGTTTTCCAAAGAAGTCCCGCTGGGCTCGCTTGGAGCTGCCTGACTTTGAGTTTGTGCCGATGCTCGCGATCCAGTCGGCCGACGGCAGCCGCGTCGTGGAAGACATCCGCCGGTTCCGTGAACTTGAAGACAAGTTCATGCCGGAGGACTAACCCAAGGACACGTTTTAAGGACACCGTAAGTGACTGACCCTTCTCAGTACCGTCCCGCCCCCGGCACCATTCCCACGGAGCCGGGGGTGTACCGTTTTCTCGATTCAACCGGGCGCGTTCTCTACGTCGGCAAGGCGAAGAATCTCCGTGCGCGTTTGTCTAACTATTTCCAGGACTTAACTCGGCTTCATCCCCGCACCCGCCAGATGGTGCAGTCCGCTTCGAAGGTGACGTGGACTGTCGTCCACAATGAAGTCGAAGCGCTGCAGTTGGAGTACACCTGGATCAAGCGCTTTAATCCGCGGTTCAACGTGATGTACCGCGACGACAAGTCGTATCCGATGTTGGCCGTCAGCGTTGGAGAGCTGTACCCGCGGCTCTTTCTCTACCGAGGACCGCGCCGGAAGGGCGTGCGTTATTTCGGGCCTTATTCACACGCGTGGGCTATCCGAGAAACTCTCGACTTGCTTACACGAGTTTTCCCAGCCCGCACCTGTTCAAAGGGAGTCTTCAACCGGCAGCAAGCCCTGGGGCGGCCCTGTTTGCTCGGCTATATCGACAAATGCTCGGCGCCTTGTGTCGGCCGTGTCAGTGCCGAGGAACACCGCGAAATTGTCCGTGGTTTTACCAGCTTCATGTCGGGAAATACGGGCCCGGTCACGAGGCGCTTAAAGAAGGAAATGGAGGAAGCTGCCGGCGAGTTAGACTTCGAGCGCGCCGCTAGTCTGCGCGACAACCTCGCTGCCATCGACAAGGTCATGGAGCGGCAGTCAGTCGTGCTTTCCGACGCCGCCGATGCCGACTTTATTGCGCTAGCAACCGACGAACTGGAAGCGGCCGTGCAGATTTTCCATGTTCGGGCGGGACGTATTTACGGTCAGCGCGGCTGGGTAGTGGAGAAGTCCGGCGAGTACGCGACTACGGAGTTTCGAGAGGGAGAGACTGACCCCAGCTTGGGTGGGCTGCTAACGCAGTTCCTGACACAGTTCTATGGCGACGCCGCCAAGCACGCGGATGTCGACGGCGATGAATCAACCACTGCCGCCCAGGTTGTGCCACGCGAAATTCTCGTTCAGGCCACGCCCGACGATCTTGACGAGGTTACTGCATTTTTGGCCGATATTCGTGGCACCAATGTAGATATTCGCGTCCCACAACGCGGTGACAAGCGGACGCTCATGGAGACCGTGCAGAAAAATGCAGCTGAAGCGCTACGCCAGCACAAGCTAAAGCGAAGTGGAGATCTAACTACTCGATCGCAGGCTCTCTCCGAACTCCAGGACGCGCTATTTATGGATGAAGCGCCGCTGCGCATCGAGTGCACTGACATCTCGCATATTCAGGGCACCGATGTGGTGGCCTCGTTGGTGGTCTTCGAGGATGGATTGCCCAAGAAGTCCGACTACCGTCGCTACCGAATCAAAGATGCAGCAGGTGACGGTCGCTCGGACGACGTCGGTTCTATCGCTGAGGTGGTGCGCCGTCGTTTTCTGCGCCATAACGAGGACAAGCTCGCCATGCCCGATGATGCAAGCGAGATGTTCGTCGAAGAGACGACTGATGCCGTCGATGAGCAGTCGCGGAGTAACCGCAAGTTTGCCTACCCGCCACAGTTGTTCATCGTCGACGGTGGTGCACCGCAGGTCGCAGCCGCACAGGCGGTCCTCGATGAACTCGGGGTCACCGATGTGACGTTGGTGGGAATTGCCAAGCGCTTAGAAGAGCTGTGGATTCCCGACGATGATGAGCCGCTCATTCTGCCGCGTAATTCGGAAGCGATGTACCTAATCCAGCGAATTCGTGATGAGGCGCACCGCTTTGCCATTAATTATCACCGTCAGCAGCGATCTAAACGCATGCGCTCGTCGGTGCTTGATGGCATTAAGGGGCTGGGGCCAGCACGCCGCAGTGAGTTGGTCAAGCACTTTGGTTCCGTTGCGGCGCTGAAGAAGGCCAGCGTCGAGCAGATCGAAGAAGTGGCTGGTTTCGGGCCGATGCTCGCGAAAACTGTTTACGATTACCTCCATCCAGACGAGAAGTCGTCAGAGCCAAACTCGGATGTCGGTCCGGGAGAGTAGGCGTAGAAGTAGGTAAACAAGTGGCTAAAACCGCACTTGAAACAGTGCTAGGGGGTTTACTTCCGCTAGTAAAACCGAGAGCGGTTGGGCGGAATTGTATTAGAGTGATGGCATGATTACTTCGGGTTATTCCCCTCAGGCTGAAAAGTCACTTGTGTTGATTACCGGCATGTCCGGTTCCGGACGCAATACGGCCGCCAGCGTCTTGGAGGAGATGGGCTGGTATGTCGCAGACAACCTGCCCCCGGAGTTGATTATGCGCATGGTCGAGTTGTCGTTTGAAGCGGACTCTCCAGTAGAGCGCCTCGCTATCGTCACCGACGTGCGCTCGCGCGCGTTCGCCGGCAGTTTGGGGGAGGTGCTCGACGGACTCCGCAATGAGGGGCGCCAGCCCTATGTCATCTTCTTTGATGCCAACGACGACACCCTCATCGCCCGCTACGACTCTGTCCGCCGCACCCATCCGCTGCAGGAAAATGGCACGCTTTCACAGGGTATTGCCGCTGAACGTCAGATGTTGCTGCCAATAAAGGGCATGTCGGATTTAGTAGTGGATACCTCTGACATGAGCGTGCACGATTTGCGCCGTGAGTTAGAGCATCAGTTGTCGGATACCGCTAGCAAGATTCAGCAGATCACCATCGAATCATTTGGGTTTAAGCACGGTGCGCCGCGCGATGCCGACATGCTTTTCGACGTCCGTTTTCTCCCCAATCCCTATTGGGTACCTGAGCTGCGTGCGGGCCGCGGTACCAACAAAGCCGTGGCCGACTACGTGCTGTCCCAACCTGAGTCTCAGGGGTTTTTGGACAACGTCACAAACTTGATTGAATTGGTTTTGCCCGGGTACCGCCGTGAGGGCAAGGGTTTTATGACTATCGCTGTGGGATGCACCGGAGGCCATCACCGAAGTGTGGCCATGTCGGAGGCGCTGGCTAAGAAGCTCGAGGGAGTTTCCGGGATCAACGTCAACGTCGTCCACCGCGATATTGACCGCAACTAGCGGTTTTAGTGGAGGTGTAGAAATTGACATCAATTACCAGTCTGGGTGGCGGTCATGGTCTATTTGCCACGCTGAGAGCTGACCGTCAGGTTGCGGACCATGTCACAGCGGTGGTCACAGTTGCCGACGACGGCGGATCCTCGGGTCGCCTTCGTCGTGAGCTGGGGCAGATTCCCCCTGGAGACCTTCGCATGGCACTCGCCGCGCTTTCCGCAGATACGGAAAAAGGCGATCTGTGGGAAAAGACACTGCAGCACCGCTTTGGCGGAACTGGCGCACTGGCAGGGCATGCGATTGGCAATCTGATTATCGCTGGCCTCACCAGTGTGATGGGAAATGAAGTCGACGCGCTTGACGAAATTGGCCGGTTGCTGCAAATCCGGGGTCGAGTCGTGCCCATGTCGCCGATCCCGCTAGAGATTGAGGCCGAAGTCGTTGGCTTGGAGCAGGATGCTCGCGTTGTGCGCCAGGTCCGTGGCCAGGTCGCAGTGGCCACGACACCTGGCCAGGTGCGCCGAATCCGGCTGATTCCTGAGACTCCGCCGGCATCCGAGGAGGCCATTGAAGCTATCCTCAATGCCGATTTGGTGACGCTGGGTCCGGGTTCGTGGTTTACTTCGGTTCTGCCACATCTTCAGGTGCCCGGGCTGCGGGATGCTCTGCAAGAAACCAATGCCACAACCGTCGTGGTGCTGAATCTTGTCGCCGAGCCGGGGGAGACCGCCGGTTTTTCTTCCGAACGGCACATCCATATGCTCACGCAGCATGCACCTAACTTGAAGCTCAATTACGTGCTTGTCGACGACAACACGCCGCTCGCGGATACCGAACGAGAATACCTGCAGCGAGCGGCGGATAGCCTAGACGCGCAGGTTGTCTTCGCCGATGTGCAAGAAGTTGATGACCACGGAGCTCTGACGGGTCGGCATTCGCCGGAGAAACTAGCTGTCGCACTTCGTCAGTTCCTCTAAAGCGTCCGGCCAGTCGAGGGTTTTAATGCATTCTCCTGCGAGGATGCAATAGACAATCAACTAATTGCCACTCGATTGGTACCGGATACTATCCTTGAGGTTTATTGCTAAAGCTCAAATGGGGTTAATTTTACCTAAATTAACCAGGCCCAAACCCAGCTCGCACACATGAAATGAGGATGGACAGCATCGTGGCATTGACGGCGAAGGTCAAAGACGAACTAGCCCGCGTGTCAGTTTCGCAGGAAAGCGCTCAGGCAGCGGAGATTTCGACCCTGTTCCGCTTCGCAGGAGGACTCCACCTGGTGGCAGGTTCGATTGTGCTGGAGGCTGAGTTGGATTCCGGCGCTGTCGCACGCCGCCTGCGCTCCATGCTGGCCGAACTCTACGATGTCAAAGCCAGCCTCAATGTCTTGTCTCCCGGTGGCTTGCGAAAGACCTCGAAGTACATCGTGCGGGTAACCGATGGCGCGGAACTCGTCGTTAGGCAAACTGGCCTGATTGACTCTGCAGGACGTCCTGTACGTGGGCTACCACGCAAGCTGATCATGGGGCAGAAAATTGATCAGGAAGCTGCATGGCGGGGTGCTTTTTTGGCACATGGTTCACTGACTGAGCCGGGGCGGTCCTCAGCTTTGGAAGTCACTGCTCCTTCTGCTGAAGCGGCACTCGCATTGGTGGGATGTGCTCGTAGGCTCGGAATTACGGCTAAGAGCAAGGAGAATAAGTCCCGCGGTGGCGATCGCGTAATCATCCGGGAGGGCGATGCAATCGGTGCGCTGCTGACGCGAATGGGAGCCCAGACTACTCGCCTGCAGTGGGAAGAACAGCGTATGCGTCGTGAAGTGCGAGCGACGGCCACTCGTTTGGCAAACTTCGACGATGCCAACCTGCGGCGCTCGGCTCGTGCGGCCGTTATTGCAGCAGCGCGAGTAGAGCGTGCTTTAGAGATTCTCGGTGACGATGTACCAGACCATTTGGTGTCTGCAGGACAGCTGCGCATCGAGCACAAGCAGGCTTCATTGGAAGAACTTGGGCAGCTGGCCAATCCGCCAATGACCAAGGACGCCGTCGCAGGACGCATCCGCCGTTTGCTCTCCATGGCGGACAAAAGAGCAAACGAACTCGGAATTCCCCCCACAACTGCAGTCGTTACAGACGAACTTTTTGACAAAGAAGTTGACGAGTAAAGCACCTGTTATGCCTAGTCAGGTGCGTAATTTTGGATAAATCTCCGTTTATTTGGGATTTTCGCACCAAACCACCGCTGCGCGAATGAAAAACCCAACGTACACTTCTGTAGTGAACCTGTTGGAGCGCAATCAGCGCCCTGACAAGTGGCATCGATTCGCCAATCCATTAAGGAGATTATTGTGACGGTTCGTGTAGGTATTAACGGTTTTGGTCGCATTGGCCGCAACTTCTTCCGCTCCCTGCTCGCTGCGGGCGCTGACCTGGAAGTCGTTGCTGTAAACGACCTCACTGATAACAAGACCCTGGCTCACCTGCTCAAGTACGACTCCATCATGGGCAAGCTTGACGCAGAGGTCACCTACGACGATGAGTCCCTCACCGTCAACGGCAAGCGCATCGCGGCATACGCTGAGCGCGACCCGAAGGACCTGCCGTGGGGCAAGCACGAGGTCGACATCGTCATTGAGTCCACCGGTTTCTTCACCGATGCCAACGCTGCCAAGGCTCACATCGAGGCTGGCGCCAAGAAGGTCATCATCTCCGCTCCGGCTAAGAACGAAGACGCAACCTTCGTTGTCGGTGTCAACCACACTGACTACGACCCGGAGAAGCACAACATCATTTCGAACGCTTCTTGCACCACAAACTGCTTGGCCCCGATGGCTAAGGTTTTGGACGACAAGTTCGGCATCGAGCGCGGTCTCATGACCACCATTCACGCATACACCGGTGACCAGCGTCTGCACGACGCTCCGCACAAGGACCTGCGTCGCGCCCGCGCTGCTGCTCTGAACATTGTTCCGACCTCCACCGGTGCTGCAAAGGCAGTCGCTCTGGTTCTGCCGCAGCTCAAGGGCCTGCTGGACGGCTACGCACTGCGTGTTCCGACCCCGACCGGCTCTGTCACCGACCTGACCTTCACTGCTAAGAGCGAGGTCACCGTCGAGTCCGTTAATGCTGCCATCAAGGAAGCTGCTGAGGGCGAGCTCAAGGGTGTTCTGGGCTACAACGAGGACCCAATCGTTTCCAAGGACATCGAGGGCGACCCGCGTTCCTCGATCTTCGACGCACCGCTGACCAAGGTCATCGGCGATCAGGTCAAGGTTGTCTCCTGGTACGACAACGAGTGGGGATACTCCAACCGCCTCGTCGACCTGGCTGTCTACGTCGGTGAGCGCCTCTAATAACACACCTGGTTAATCCCAGACCCCGAACGGGCCGGGGTGGTTGTGCCTGAGTAGGGCACGCCACCCACGGCCCGTTTTTACACACTTTCACAAGGATTTCATTGAGATGACTGTTAAGACTGTCAAAGACCTGATCAACGAAGGTATTGAAGGCCGTTACGTCCTCGTCCGCTCCGACTTTAACGTTCCGTTGAAGGACGGCGTTATCACCGATCCGGGTCGAATCGATGCTTCGCTGCCCACTCTGTCCGCGCTTGTCGAAGCCGGTGCCAAGGTCGTTGTTATGGCTCACCTGGGTCGCCCGAAGGGCGAGGTTAAGTCCGAGTTCTCCCTGGCCCCGGTCGCTGAGGCTCTGTCTGAGCGCCTGGAGCAGTACGTCGCGCTCGCCGGTGATGTCTCCGGTGAGGACGCGCACGAGCGCGCTAATGGCCTGACCGAGGGCGATGTACTCTTGTTGGAGAACGTCCGCTTCGATCCGCGCGAGACCTCCAAGGACGAGGCAGAGCGCGCCGAGTTCGCAGCCGAGCTGGCTGCACTAGTTCCGGACGGAGCGTTTGTTTCCGACGGTTTCGGTGTTGTTCACCGCGCCCAGGCTTCCGTCTTCGACGTCGCTAAGAAGCTGCCGCACTACGCCGGCAATCTGGTTCAGGCTGAGCTTGAGGTTCTGCGCAAGGTTGCAGAGACCCCGGAGAAGCCGTACACCGTCGTGCTCGGCGGTTCCAAGGTTTCCGACAAGCTGGGCGTTATTGAGGCTCTCGCGCCGAAGGTTGACTCCCTGGTCATCGGCGGCGGCATGTGCTTCACCTTCCTGGCTGCCAAGGGCTACGCCGTTGGCGCATCCCTGCTGCAGGAAGAGATGATTGACACCTGTAAGGATCTGCTGGACCGCTACGGCGATAAGATCGTTCTGCCAACCGACGTAGTCGTGGCTGACAAGTTCGCTGCAGACGCTGAAAACAAGGTGGTAGACGCCACCGAGATTCCGGAAGGCTGGATGGGCCTGGACATCGGACCGGCTTCCGCCGAGGCATTCGGCAAGGTGCTCGCTGAGTCCAAGACTGTGTTCTGGAACGGCCCGATGGGCGTGTTCGAGATGGAGGCTTTCGCAGCTGGCACCCGCGAGGTTGCACAGGCCATCATCGATGCCACCACTAACAACGGTTGCTTCTCCGTCGTCGGTGGCGGCGACTCCGCAGCAGCAGTACGTACTCTGGGGTTGAACGAGGACGGCTTCAGCCACATCTCCACTGGTGGTGGCGCTTCGCTGGAGTTCCTCGAGGGTAAGACTCTGCCGGGCGTCTCCGTCCTGGAAGACTAAGATTTTTCCACCACCGGATTTTCATCGCTTAAAAATCCGCTAATTGATAGGGAAGTGAATTCCACCACTATGGCACGTACACCATTTATTGCTGGTAACTGGAAGATGAACCTGAACCATCTCGAGGCTATCGGTGTGGTGCAGAAACTCGCGTTCGCTCTGCCAAAGGAGTACTACGACAAGGTTGACGTCGCTGTCATCCCGCCGTTTACCGACCTGCGTTCGGTCCAGACTCTGGTTGAGGGCGATAAGCTCGGCGTCACTTACGGCGCGCAGGATGTCTCAGTCCACGAGTCCGGCGCTTACACCGGCGAGATTTCCGCCTCGATGCTGGCAAAGCTCGGCTGCACCTGGGTCGTCGTTGGTCACTCCGAGCGTCGCGATATGCACGCAGAGGACGATGAGCTGGTCGCAAAGAAGGCCAAGGCAGCACTGCGCGAGGGCATGAACCCAATCGTCTGTGTCGGCGAGCCGCTGGAGGTCCGAGAGGCCGAAGAGCACGTCGAGTACGTTGTCTCTCAGGTCAAGGGCTCCCTGGCTAATCTGACCAACGCTGAGCTGGCCAAGACCGTCATCGCTTACGAGCCTGTCTGGGCTATCGGCACCGGTAAGGTCGCATCGGCTGCAGACGCTCAGGAAGTCTGTGCAGCTATCCGCGAGACCGTCGCTGAAATTGCGGACGAGAACATCGCAAAGGAAATGCGCATCCTCTACGGTGGTTCCGTCAAGGCCGAGAACGTCGCTGAGATCGTCGGCAAGCCCGACGTCGACGGCGGCCTCGTCGGTGGCGCTTCGCTCGACGGTGAAGCATTCGCGAAGCTCTGCGCACTTGCTGCAGATGCCGCTCAGAACGCCTAAGTGCATATAAATTCAGAACAACTGATAAGATAGGCGTCATGCGCGACCCCGGATTGGTTTTATTGATTCTCATAAAACCGATTCGGGGTTATTGCCTTTAGGCGGACTCAATCCAGGCACACCGACTGGCAATAAGTCAGCGCAATACATTTCCCGAGGCTTTCCACTTCGAATGCCCGGCAATTTTCAAAGGACGTGCTCAATGAACGAACAAGTACATGGTGACACTGACCGACACACTGCAAGCAATGAGCAATCCTCTTCGACCGCTACCGCGAAGCAGCAGGACTTGCTCTGGGAGGATATTCGCCACCTGGGTCGAATTCTTGGGCAGGTAATCCGCGAGCAAGAGGGTGACGAGGTCTTTAACCTGGTCGAAAATGCTCGCCGTGCAGCCTTCGAACTCCATCGTGGCGATGGCGACATCGAGAAGCTCACCGGCCTCTTCCGCGATATTGACCCTGCCGAGGCAAGCCCTGTCATCCGTGCTTTCACGCACTTCGCACTTTTAGCTAACCTCGCTGAGGATTTGCACGAGGAGCTGGGCATCGAGGCATCTCTCGATGCTGGCGATCCGCCGCAGGACTCCACGCTGGAAGCAACATGGCAGAAGCTTCGCGACGCCAAGGTTTCCAGCAGCGCCATTGCGGATATGATGGACCACATTGAGGTCGTCCCGGTTCTGACCGCACACCCAACGGAAACTCGTCGTCGCACAGTGTTCGATGTGCAGAAGCACATCACGGCCGCAATGCGGCGCCGCCACGAGATCCAGGCAGCCCCGATGAATGCGCGCACCGCGGACCGACTCGCTGAGATTGATGCCGATATCCGTCGCCGGATCCTGACGCTGTGGCAAACGGCTCTGATTCGCATGAACCGCCCGGATATTCGCGACGAGGTCGAAGTTGGTCTTCGCTACTACCAGCTTTCTCTGCTGGAAGCTGTGCCACAGATTAACCGAGACGTCGTCAAGCACTTGCGTCAGCTCGGCGGCGACAAGCTGCCGGCTAATCCAACCATTCGCATGGGTTCGTGGATCGGCGGTGACCACGACGGCAACCCATACGTGACGGAGGAGACGCTGCGCTACGCCTCCGATAGGGCAGCGGGTACGATCCTGCGTCACTACTTCTCGCAGTTGCACCTGCTGGAGCGCGAGCTCAGTCTCAGCGACCGCCTGACCAAGGTCACCGTAGATTTGGTCGGCTTGGCCAGCCGCGGCCACAATGACGTACCAAACCGCGAAGATGAGCCGTACCGTCGTGCGGTTCACGGTATCCGCGGTCGCGTGGCGGCAACAGCGGTGAACTTCTTCGACGAGTCCATCATTGAGGGCGACTGGTCGGAATTCACTCCGTATGACAGCGCCGAGGAGCTACTTGAAGAGCTCTCGATTATCGACGACTCCCTGCGGTCCAGCCACGATGACCTCATCGCCGATCACCGCCTGCGCGACCTGATGGATTCAGTGGAGGTATTTGGTTTCCACCTGTACTCGATTGATATCCGCCAGAATTCGGACTCTCATGAGGAAATCCTCACCGAGCTGTTCTCCGCTGCCGGTGTGGTGGACAACTACGCGGGATTGAAGGAAGCCGACAAGGTCGAGCTGCTGACCAAGGAACTGCAGTCCTCCCGTCCGCTGGTTTCGACTTCCGCAGATCTTTCCGAAGCTACGGCTCGCGAGCTAGGCATTATGCGTGCGGCATCTCGTGCGGTGCGCAAGTACGGTCACGACGCGGTACCGCACTGCATCATTTCGATGTGTACATCGGTCTCCGACCTGCTGGAGCCGATGATTCTGCTCAAGGAAGTCGGTCTGATTCGCCCGAATGGCTCCCAGCCGACCGGTTCTGTTGACGTCATTCCGCTGTTCGAAACCATCGAAGACCTGCAGGCTGGTGCCGACGTGCTGCGTGCTGCGTGGGACATTCCGGTCTACCGCGCATACGTGTCCGCACGCGGAGATCTGCAGGAAGTCATGCTCGGCTACTCCGACTCCAACAAGGACGGCGGGTACTTCGCTGCAAACTGGGCGCTTTACGACGCGGAGGTCGCCATCGTGGCAGCCGCGAAGGACAACGACATTCGCCTGCGTCTCTTCCACGGCCGCGGAGGTACCGTTGGCCGTGGTGGCGGACCGTCCTACGAGGCAATTCTGGCGCAGCCGTCGGGTGCAGTCCAGGGGTCGGTGCGTATCACCGAGCAGGGCGAGATTATCTCTGCCAAGTACGGTCACCCTGCAGCGGCACGCAGGAACCTCGCCGCACTTGTTTCGGCAACGATTGAGTCGACTCTGCTCGACGTCGATGACCTGAAGAACCCAGCTCGCGCCCACGAGATTATGTCGGAGATTTCCGACCTGTCTCGCGAGGCCTACTCGAAGCTCATGCACGAGGACCCGGGCTTTATTGACTTCTTCACGTCGTCGACCCCGGTCGATGAGATCGGCAGCCTGAACATCGGTTCGCGTCCGACCTCACGCAAGCAGACCCAGACCATTTCTGACCTGCGCGCAATTCCGTGGGTACTGTCCTGGTCGCAGCAGCGTTCTATGGTGCCGGGCTGGTTTGGTGTCGGCTCTGCACTGCAGGAGTGGATCGGCGAGGACGAAGACGGTTCCCGCCTGGCTGAGCTCCGTCAGCTCAACGAGATTTGGCCGTTCTTCAATTCGGTGCTGTCGAACATGGCGCAGGTCATGTCCAAGGCTGACCTGAACCTGGCGCGCGCCTACGCTAGCCTGTGCCAAGATAAGGCCGACGGTGAGCGCATCTACGGCATCATCAAGGCTGAGTTCGACCTGACTTTGGAGATGTTCCTGAAGGTAACCGGGTACAAGCACCTGCTGGAGGACAACCCGCTGCTCAGGCGCTCGGTGGACATGCGCTTCCCGTACCTTATGCCGCTGAACATCATCCAGCTGGAGATGCTGCGTCGCTACCGTGCCGGCGATAATCGCGACAAGGTGCGTCGGGGCATTCAGCTGACCATGAATGGTCTGGCAACTGCACTGCGCAACTCCGGCTAGGGATACCTAGCCAGCGGAGCAATTGCGCTAGTATAGTTGGAGTTCTTAAAGAAGCGACGTTTCAAAAGGAAGTGCGCGTGTACCTCGCCATTCAGATTGTCCTGGTCATCACATCCATCCTGATGACGCTGTTCATCCTGCTCCACAAGGGTAAGGGTGGCGGACTGTCCAGCCTCTTTGGTGGCGGCATGCAGTCGAATCTGTCCGGTTCGACTGTGGTGGAGAAGAACCTTGACCGCGTCACTATTGTGACCGTGATTATCTGGTTGCTCTGCATTGTCCTGTTGCTGCTGTTCAATACTTTCGGCTGGTAGGTTCTGCACGCAGCACGCCCCACCGAAGGCCTTTAAGTAATAAAAATTCCCGTCGATAGCATTTCGCTTATCGACGGGAATTTTGCTGTTTCTGAGCTTAGGAGTACAGGGACAGCCTACAGCTGTGCAGCCGCAGCATCGTCAACAAAGACAACGGTCTCTTGAGCACCGCGGACCCCGGCCGCCGGCCACTGCGCCGGGTCGCCCTGCTGAGCGATCGCCGCAATCGCCTCGGCCTTTTCACCACCGGCTACTAGTAGCCACACACGCTGAGAGCTGGCGATGGCCGGCATAGTCAGCGTGATGCGGGTCGGTGGTGGCTTCGGACAGTTATGCACGTCCACAACCAAGCGTTCCTGCTCAGCGAGCGCTGCGGTGTGTGGGAAAATCGAGTTGATGTGTCCCTCTCCGCCCATACCAAGAAGGTGCAGGTCAAAGCCGTTTGGAGCCTTCTGACGAACGATAGCTTCGTAGCTTTCGGCGGCCTCCGTGGTGGTCACGCCGCTATCGGCAGCAGCAAACTCGAAGATGTTCTGCTCAGGAACGCCGACGGGGGACAAGAGACGCTCACGGGCCGCCAGCGCGTTGCGGTCTGCCGAGTCGGCAGCGACAAAGCGTTCATCTCCGAAGAACACCAGGACTCGCTTCCAGTCGATGTCTCCAGAATCGTCGGCAAGCGCACTGAGCAGGGCAGTACCCGCGCCGCCGCCGGTGAGAACGACGCGTACAAAACCGTCATCGGTGACCGGAGAGACGTTGCCATTCTGGACGGCGACAACCGCATCGATGAAGCGTTGACGTGCAGCCTCGACGATGCCGGCCTGGTCTGCGGCGCGATGGAACTGAGGGGCGGGGACGGTATTCGAGACGTTATCGGTTGTCACTTGTCAGAGACTCCTGGTTCGTTCGCGAAGCTGGTGATCGTGGACGTTGGGGCCTGCATGCCTACGGTGTGAATCTGGCTGAGACCACGCAGGGCACGTCCGTAGGCAGTGTCGTGATCGAGGTGACGCAGTTCCTCTGCCAAGCACTCGGAGCGTGTTGGACGCGACAATGCGACCTTGAACGGGGGCTTTTCTCCGTTGGTGACCGATGCAGTGGTAGCGCTTTCAATATCGATGCGCAGGGTCTGGCCATTTTCACGCTCAAACGCGACGGAGGTCACCGGTGGCTTGGCGCGGCCCTTTTCGTCCACCGGAATCTTCTTCTCCCCGGTGGAGTAACGGTTGACCGGCAGCCCCAGGCGATCTGCCAACCAGCCGGCGGCGACCTCCACCGATGGCGACTCCTGTGGACCGTAGATGGACACGGAGGTCACCGGCGAGTGCGGCGGCAAGTCGAAAGCCGAGGCCAACACACCGCGCCAGTTCGTCAGTCGTGACCAGCTCAGGTCGGAATCGCCAGGCGTGTAGCCCGTACGGCGCGTGTAGATAGCGTTACTATTCGGGTCACACAACGAATCGGTGATACGGCGCTGGGCGATCCTGCCGATTGGTGTCGCCGCTGGGACTTGAGGCGCCTCAGACGGCCACCACGCCACGACCGGCGTATCCGGCAGCAACAGGGGAGTCACCACAGAGCTGTGGTGCTGACCAATCTCACCGGACATGTGCATAACGACGATCTCAGCGGCACCGGCATCTCCACCGACGCGGAGTTCCGCGTCGAGGCGATTGTCCAGGCGTGGATCATCAGAGACCAATACCAGCACACGGGATGGGTGCTCGCGGGAAACGGAGTTGACCGTGGAAATAATGTTTTCCAGGTCGTCTTCGCTTTTGGCCAAAACGATCAGGGTAAGGACACGGCCCGTGGTAACGATGCCGCCCTGCTCTCGAAGCTGCACCAACTGACGAGCAATGCTCGCGGTGTCAGTGTCTGGCAAATTGACAATCATGAAAGTGTTCTTTCTGTCAGAAAATTCTTAAGAACTGAGAGGTCGGCAACCTATGGCCGTCGCCAAGCGCGACCGTCGCGCTCAAGCATGTGGTCAGCGGAGGACGGCCCCCACGAACCTGCGGGGTAACCCTCGGGACGACCGCGCTTGGCCCAGTACTCGATGATGGGGTCAAGAATCTTCCAGGACAGCTCGACTTCCTCATTAGTGGGGAAGAGGCTGGCCTCGTCGAGAAGCGCATCCAGAATCAGGCGCTCGTAGGCCTCTGGCGACTGCTCGGTAAACACCTCGGAGTAGGAGAAGTCCATGTTGACATCGCGCACCTCCATGGCCGAGCCCGGAACCTTCGAGCCGAAGCGCATGAGCACGCCCTCGTCTGGCTGGACTCGAATCACCATGGCGTTCTGACCGAGAGCGGCAGTCATCGTCTCCGCAAAAGGCAAGTGAGGTGCGGACTTAAAGACCAGCGCAATTTCAGTGACGCGGCGGCCGAGGCGCTTGCCGGTGCGCAGGTAGAAGGGGACACCGGCCCAGCGACGGGAGTTGATCTGCAGCGTACAGGCGGCGTAGGTCTCGGTCGTGGATTCGGGGTCGAAGCCTTCCTCATCGCGCAATCCCGGCACGAAGTTGCTGCCCTGCCAATCCGCCGTGTACTGGCCACGAGCGGTGTATTTCGAAAACGGACGCACTGGCTCGACGGCACGCAGAACCTTAATCTTTTCCGCCTGCAGCTCTTCCGGGGTAAAGGCGATGGGCTCTTCCATTGCCACCAGCGCCAGGAGCTGGAGTAGGTGGTTCTGAATCACGTCACGAGCTGCACCAATACCGTCGTAGTAGCCAGCGCGACCGCCCAAACCAATGTCCTCGGCCATGGTGATCTGGACGTGGTCAATGTAGTGAGAATTCCACATCGGATCGAACAACTGGTTGGCAAAACGCATGGCCAGAATGTTCTGGACGGTTTCCTTGCCCAGGTAGTGGTCGATGCGGAACACAGCGTCTTCTGGGAAGACCGAGTTCACAATCCGGTTGAGTTCCTGAGCGGAGGCTAGGTCGTGTCCGAATGGCTTCTCAATAATCACGCGACGCCAATAATCCTCGCCCGACTGCGCCAGCCCCGAACGATCGAGCTGATGACAGACATCGGGGAAGTTAGCTGGCGGAATGGACAGGTAGTAGGCCCAGTTGCCAGCGGTGCCGCGGGAGCGATCGAGCTCCTCAAGTTGTGCGGCCAGGCGATCGAAGGCCTCGTCATCGGTGAAGGTACCGGTGACAAAGTGAATGCCCTCAGCCAGGCGCTGCCAGACACTCTCACGGAAGTCTGTGCGGGCGCCCTGTTCCACTGCGGTGCGCACATAATCCTCAAAGTCCTGTTTCGACCATTCGCGACGACCGTAGCCAACTAACGCGAAGGAGGCAGGCAGCAGACCGCGGTTGGCCAGATCGTAAATGGCAGGCAGAAGCTTCTTTCGGGCCAGATCGCCCGTCACTCCGAAAATCACCATGCCGCCCGGCCCCGCAATACGCGGCAAGCGCTTATCCTGCGGGTCGCGCAGCGGGTTGATGTATCCGTGGTGGTTGGTGCTGCCATCTCCGTTGTGCCGAGAACTGGCAGTAGGGGAGTTCGGATCGTTGCGTTGCAGAGAATCACTCACGGTTTACATAATGTCATATCGAGAAAAGTCCGGTGGAATCGTTTCCGATTCCTTCGATGGGGCCTTGACGGGCCCCTTTCTTCTGCTTTAGGTTTATGACATAGGTGGTATACCCGTACACCATGGAGGTGGATATGCAGGCGAAGGAGGCGGATTCTCGGCCCATCTACGTCCAGATTGCCGAGGATCTGAAATCAATGATTCTGTCCGGGGAGCTCGCGGCTGAAAATCGCGCCCCTTCAACCAAGGAGCTCTCGGAGTTCTATCAGGTCAACCCAACCACGGCTGCCAAGGCCATGACGGAACTGTCGATGGTGGGGCTCGTGGAGAAGAAAAGAGGACTCGGCATGTTTGTCACCCCAGGCGCCCGTGAGCGCATTCGCGCTGAGCGTCGTGAAGCGTTCCAGCGCACCTACATCGAGCCATTAAAAGTGGAGGCCGGCATTCTCGGCCTCACGCTCCACGACATCATCGCCATGCTGGAGGAGGAGAAATGAGCATCTACGGCGTGATTGGCCCCAACGGCGCCGGCAAGACTTACTACCTGCGTACCCTCGCGCAGATGCCTACGGCGGCCCTGGCGAAGGCTGCACCCGACACCCAGGTCTTCGGTGCCACCCCGCGCGAATATTTCCAGATCCTGCGCACCGGCTGGGATCAGCTCGATGTGCCCCACGCGGAGTCCCTCCTCGATTTCCCCGCTGACACCCCTATCAAAAAGCTCAGCCTGGGCCAGCGCCAGCTGCTTATCGCCGCTGCCACCCTGGCATCGGGCAAGGAAGCATTGCTTTTCGACGAGCCCTTCAACGGCCTCGATGTCGAGCACCGCGCCACATTGCGCGGCATGCTTATCGACTCGGCCGAATCGGCCAACCTTGTGGTCACCTCGCAGCACTCCCAGGATCTAGCCGGCCTAGTCGACACCTTGATTGTCATCCACAAGCAGGATGCGTACGGGCCCTATGACGTCGATAAGCTGCGCGCTAGCCATCCGGTGCTGCGCGGCCCTACGGATCTCGTGGCGCAGGTGGCCGGCCCAGTGCTCGCTAAGAAAACCCTCGGCGAGCGCTGCGAGGCAATCCTGTCTACAGAGCTCAGTTCGTCTGCCGCTGCGCATGCCCGCGCCCTCGGCGTTGAGGTGAGCTACCTCGACCCCGCGGCCCTCATCGACCTCGCAAGCACCTCCTCCTACATCGAACGGAGCAAGAAATGAGCACCGGAGCTTTCATCGCGACCAACAAGAAAACCTTCCTCGGTGTTGCCGCCGTGGCCATCCTGTACTCGGCCTTCGGGCGCATGCTCGTAGGCAGCGGAACCGGCAACACCTTGCTTGGCATTATCGCGCTGGGCATCCTCTTCCTCATCACAGCCCGGCGTTCGGTCACCCTGCGTGACTACGGCGTGAGCATCGCCCGCTGGGTACGCTCCGCAATCATCGCAATCTTGGGCACATCGTTGGTGGCTACCGCCTTCATCGTCACGGCGATGGTCATCGAACAGAACAAGTCCGGTTACTACCGCGGATTCGATAGCTTCATTGTCACCTCCGGACCGGCCCTGTTTCCGGACACTAACGGGGAGCTGTACATGATTGAGGATTCCGGGCAGAACTACACCACAGTTCTGCTCACCGCGCTGTGCGTCTTCTTGAGCTTCCTCATGGCTACCGTGGCGAGCACCGCAGTCGGCACCGTCGCCGGCGCGAAGGGCACTCGTGCAGGATCGATCACCATTGGCCTGGCCCTGGTCACGCTCTTCCTCTTCAGCTATCTGCTGGACGTGACCGACTCCGTACCGGGCGCCCCCTGGCCGGCTGTGCCGATCTTTGCCTCAATCATCACCGTAATCTCTGCGTTCGTGATGGCCTGGGCATTAAAGGAAGAGAAACGCCCGCTGCCCACTGTGCGCCCCGCCTTCGCCGCGTCCTAGCTCCATTAAAAAAGCTCCCCTGCGCGGGGAGCTTTTTCATGTCCAACGTTGAACATGCGGGTTAAGTAACACAACAGGCGAACCGAAACTGACAACCCCAAAAGTTACGGGCTGCAGATGTGAAACTGTGCAAGTTTATGACACCTTCAGGCTATTTTTCGGGCCGTTTTTGACATAAACGCAGTCAGTAACTCGGATCGCCAGGCGACCTGCTGGCGCCAGCCAGAAACGCAGCCACTACCAACAGGCACCTAGATAATCAGCAGGCTTACTTCAGCTGCTCCATGCGCTGTGCAATCGACTCGAGCAAGGACTGCCAGGAGTCCACGAACTTCTCCACGCCCTCGCGCTCCAGGACAGCGAAGACGTCATCGAGGTCGATGCCAATCTCGCTGAGCTGAATCATAACGGCGTTGGCTGCGTCACCCTGGCCGCTGACGGCGTCGCGAACCTCGCCCTCGAAGCCCGCGGCAGCACGCAGCGTCTTCTCCGGCATGGTATTCACAGTCTGCGGTGCAGCCAGCTCAGTGACGTAGAGAGTGTCCGGGTAAGCCGGGTTCTTCACACCGGTCGAAGCCCACAGCAGGCGCTGCGGCTTAGCACCGGCGTTTTCCAGCTGTGCCCAGCGAATATTCTGCGCCGAGAAAGTCTCCTCGAACTTGGCGTAAGCTGCACGGGCATTGGCCAGACCAGCCTTGCCGCGCAGAGCCAGGGCCTCCACGGAGCCGATCTTGTCCAGGCGAGCATCGATTTCGGTGTCAACGCGGGAAACAAACAGCGACGCAACAGAGTGAACCGAAGCCAGGTCCACGCCGTTGTCCTTCGCACGCTCAATGCCCTCGATGAACGCATCAATGACCTGCAGGTAACGCTCCACCGAGAAAATCAGGGTGACGTTTACCGAGATTCCCTCGGACAGAGCCTGGGTGACAGCCGGCAGGGAAGCATCGGTCGCCGGAATCTTAATCATCGCGTTCTGCTTGCCGACGCGCTCCCAGAGCTTACGGGCCTGCGCAATCGTGGCCTCGTAGTTGTCGGCGTAGCGAGGATCGACCTCGATGGAAACACGGCCATCGACACCGTCGGTTTCTTCGGATACACCAGCGAAAAGGTCACAGGCATCGCGGACGTCGTCGATTGCCATCGCGAACACAGCATCTGCCGGGTTCGCACCCTCTGCAGTGAGCTGCGCCAGCTGAGAGTCGTAATCCTCACCGGCGGTCATCGCCGAAGAGAAGATTGCCGGGTTAGTAGTGACACCGACAACCCGAAGCTCTTCAATAAGATTTTTCAAATCGCCCGAGGTGAGGCGCTGGCGCGAAAGATCGTCGAGCCACGCCGAAGTCCCTACCTTGGCGAGCGCTTCCATCGTGGTGTTTCCCATAGTGTTTAACGCCTTTCTGTCAATACCGCTTCGTTGCCTAAAGACTTCGCTAAAAGTTGTATGTCCTTAAACTACTGTGCGTCACAAACAATACTGGCGCTACCGGAGCGCGGTACGGTTTTCACAAATCCCGTCCCGACAACGGCCGATAGCGCCAGGTTTTAACAAACTTACTTAGCAGCCTCGATGGACTCCTTGGCGGCATCGACAACAGCCTCTGCTGTGATGCCGAACTTCTCGAACAGCTCCTTGTACGGAGCCGATGCACCGAAGTGCTCCAGGGAGACAGCGCGACCAGCATCACCCAGGTGGCGGTACCACGGCATTGCAATACCGGCCTCAACCGAGACACGAGCGCGGACGGACTTCGGCAGAACCTGCTCGCGGTAGGCATCGTCCTGCTGCTCGAACCAGTCAAGACACGGAACGGAGACAACGCGGGCGCTGACGCCTTCCTCAGCCAGCTTGTCAGCAGCTTCGACAGCGAGGTGAACTTCCGAACCGGTAGCCATCAGGATGACGTCCGGGGTCTCCTTGGCACCGTCGACAAGCACGTACGCACCACGACGGACGCCCTCAGCGGCCTTCTCCTTGGTACCTTCCAAGACCGGAACGTTCTGGCGGGTCAGGGCCAGAGCCTTCGGGCCTGCCTCGCCCTGAAGAACAGCGGCCCAAGCCTGAGCGGTCTCGTTAGCGTCAGCCGGGCGGACAGTGGACACACCCGGGATAGCGCGCAGCGAAGCCAGCTGTTCAACAGGCTGGTGCGTCGGACCGTCTTCGCCCAGACCAATGGAGTCGTGAGTCCAGACGTAAATAGGGGAGATGCCCATCAGCGATGCTAGGCGGACAGCCGGACGCATGTAGTCCGAGAAGATAAGGAAGGTGCCGCCGTACGGACGGGTGCCACCGTGGAGCAGAATGCCGTTGAGGATCGAGCCCATGGCGTGCTCACGGATACCGAAGTGCAGATTGCGGCCGTACGGGTCGGTGGTCCAGGTACCGGTGGTGATGGACTTCGGGCCGAAGGACGGCTCACCCTTCAGGACGGTGTTGTTGGAGCCAGCCAGGTCAGCCGAGCCACCCCACAGCTCCGGCAGGGTCTTGCCCAGTGCCTGCAGCGCGGCCTCAGAGGCCTTGCGGGTAGCAACGCCCTTCTCGTCCGGCTCCCAGGTCGGCAGCTCAGCGTCGAAGCCCTCCGGCAGCTCGCCAGCGGTCAGACGGTCCAGCAGAGCCTTGCGCTCCGGGTTAGCCGCAGCCCACTCGTCGAACTTGACCTGCCACTGTGCGTGAGCCTCAGCACCACGCTCAACCAGCTTGCGGGTGTGCTCAATGACCTCGTCAGCGACGTTAAAGCTCTTGTCGGTATCGAAGCCGAGAGCTTCCTTGATGCCGACAATCTCCTCGCCACCAAGAGCAGCACCGTGCGAAGCGCCGGTGTTCATCTTCGTCGGAGCCGGGTAAGCGATCACAGTGCGAACGCGAATGAAGGTCGGACGCTCCGTATCCTTCTTGGCCTCCTCGACAGCAGCCTCGAGTGCTGCGACGTCCTCGCCGCCGTCGACCTCAATGACCTGCCAGCCGTAAGCACGGTAGCGATCCGCGACATTCTCGGTGAAAGCAATGGTGGTGTCGTCCTCGATGGAGATGCCGTTGTCATCCCAGAAGACAATCAGGTTGCCCAGCTGCTGAGTGCCGGCCAGCGAGCCGGCCTCGGCAGTGACACCCTCCTGAACGTCACCATCAGAAGCGATGACGTACACGTAGTGGTCGAACGGAGACTCACCCGGAGCAGCTTCCGGGTCGAACAGCCCACGTTCCCGTCGCGAAGCCATGGCAAAACCGACAGCCGACGCCAGCCCCTGACCCAGCGGGCCAGTGGTGATTTCCACGCCGTCAGTGTGGCCGTACTCCGGGTGACCCGGGGTGAGTGCATCCCACGTACGCAGCGCCTTCAGGTCATCGAGCTCCAGGCCAAAACCGCCGAGGTAGAGCTGGACGTACTGCGTCAGAGAGGTGTGACCACAGGAGAGAATGAAACGGTCACGGCCGATCCACTTCGTATCCTTCGGGTCATGGCGCATAACGCGCTGGTAAAGAGAGTAAGCCAGCGGTGCGAGGCTCATCGCAGTGCCGGGGTGCCCCGAACCTGCCTTTTCAACGGCGTCTGCAGCCAGCACACGGGCCGTATCTACGGCCTTCGTATCCAAGTCAGACCAGTCCGAGGGGTAGTTGCGCACAACCCGTGCTTCATGCTCAGTCGACAGTGTCACGTGAATGACTCCTAGTATCCAAATGGATTAGTAAAATTCTCTTCCATACTAACTAGGATTGCGCGCTCCGGGTTCAAACCGGGCCGAATAGCTGAGAGATAAGTCTCAGAGGGCGCGCCGCACATGCTTTACGACGGTCATTATTGGAACCGTTATGATTACCGGTAAACTGATTGCCTGCCCCTCATTTAATTTTGCGGAAAAACTCGTCGGGAACTTTCCGACCGTTACATCCGACTATCTGTAAACGGGGGGTTTGTTTATGGCGCGTGAAAGGGACATTGCTTTGTTGGAAACAGTCAAGGCGTATATTGCACTGACTAAGCCAAGAATTATCGAGCTCCTGCTCGTCGCGGCCATTCCCGCAATGCTTCAGGCTGATCGCGGTCATGTTCACGTTGGACTGATTCTTCTCACCTTGTTCGGTGGTTGGTTGGGTGCCGCAGCTGCGCACACCTTCAACATGGTCATGGATTACGACATTGACCAGAAGATGCGCCGTACTCGCCGTCGCCCGCTCGCGCGCAACCAGGTTAGCCGTCGAGCGGCAGCGATTTTCGGCACTGTCTTGATGATTGCGTCGTTCCTATGGCTGTGGTTGCTGTGTAACTCGCTGCTGGCCGCCGTTTTCATTCTGATTACGATTGCCTTCTACATCTTCGTCTACACGTTGTGGCTGAAGCGACGTACTGATCAGAACGTAATTTGGGGTGGCGCTGCGGGGTGTATGCCGGTGATGGTCGGCTGGGCCGTGATCACTGACAACAACCCGGAGATTACGGGGCTGGCTCACTGGTGGCAGGCATTCATCCTGTTCCTGCTTATCTTCTTCTGGACTCCGCCGCACACCTGGGCATTGGGCCTGCGCTACAAGGAGGACTACAAGGCCGCTGGCGTGCCGATGATGCCAGTGGTCAAGCCGGCAATCGTCGTTTCCAAGCGCATTATTTACTACACCGCCGCGACCGTGATTACCACTCTGCTGTTGGTTCCGTACGCGGGTTGGATTTATCTGATTGGCGCCGTTGGCGCTGGTGCCTGGTTCCTGTGGGGCGCCATTGACCTGCACCGCCACGTTAAGACCGGTGGCAAGATCAAGCCGATGAAGCTGTTCTTCATGTCGAACAACTACTTGTCTATCGTCTGTGTGGCGCTTTCTCTCGATGCCGTACTCGGATTGCAGACAATTTCGAGCATGTTCTAGGGCAGTTGCTGAGCTCCTTTGAAGAGGCCCTTTCCGGTTGCGGGAAGGGTCTCTTTTTGTGTGTGGAGATGGGCACGGGGCTGCAAATGTGAAACTGTGCGAGTTTATGACACTTTCAGGCCATTTTTCGCGCGATTTCTGTCATAAACATAGTCAGTAACTCGGATCGATAAGTGGGCAGACCGCCCCCTTGCAC
The DNA here is from genome assembly GCF_001809065.1 of Corynebacterium sp. HMSC055G02. Classification (NCBI taxonomy): domain Bacteria; kingdom Bacillati; phylum Actinomycetota; class Actinomycetes; order Mycobacteriales; family Corynebacteriaceae; genus Corynebacterium; species Corynebacterium sp. HMSC055G02. The sequence continues at coordinate 91,044 of NZ_KV795635.1, forward strand.
CGCCCGCGCAGCCCGCACCGGCCGCGCAGCCCGCTAGCCACTGGGAAACGCACATCCGAGCACACGGAGCCGAGCAGACAGCAGAACCGCCTAAACACGCACAACCAAAGCGCGTGTTTAGGCGGTTCGAGCAGGAATCAACGGCCGGTAACCACAGTCGTTAACACAGCCGCTGACCGGCAGCTAGCTACGCGGTAACCTCGACGTTCTTCTCCGAAGCAACAGTGGCGGCAGCCGCATCGCCTTCAAGCGAGCCAGTGACTTCTGCGCTCCCACCGACAGTGCGGTAACCGTGCTGGAAAAGTACTGCAGTCAAAGCGGTGCAGATACCAGATCCGGCAACGTGAACCGGCACCAATGCCTCCGGTACACCGGACCAGTACTGAATCATTCCAACTACGCCCTGAGCCAAAATGAACACAACGAGTGCGATGGCAACCTTACGCACAGGTGCAAAGGCTTCCGAGGCCAGCAGACCGAAAATGAGGCCGATAACCAGGCCAAGGTAGAGGTACATAAAACCAGCGTGGATATGTGCCAGGTCAACAATCGGTAGCTGGAGGCGATCCTCCGGGAGCACCGAAGCATCTCCAGCGTGTGGTCCCGCACCGGTGACCATAGTTCCGGTAATCAGCGTCATCGTCAGGGCCAGGCCGGAGGCGGCAGCCAGATAGCGCAGATAGCGCGGGTACATGCGGGTAGCAGTGCCGTCATCAGGCTCAGAAATCTTGACGAAAAGCATGCCAGCGAGCCAGACCAGAATCATCGAAGGCAGGAAGTGCAGCGCTACGGCGTACCACTTCAGGTCAACCCAAACGGAGATACCGCCGATAACAGCCTGGACGATAACGCCGAGACCGTTGAGGAAGGCCAGCAACTTGATTTCCTGACGGCGACCGACACGCATAACCGAAAGGAAGAGCAGAAGTGTCAGAGCAACCAGCACAAAGGTGAGCAGCCGGTTGCCAAACTCAATAATCTGATGGAGCATTTCTGCTTCCCCCGCGACAGGAACGAAGCTGCCTGGGTGACATTCAGGCCACGAAGCACAACCGAGACCTGAACCAGTAACACGGACGATAGAACCGGTTACCGCAATTGCCGCCTGTGCAATCAAAACCAGCAGGGCATAGAGCTTCTGGCGCCCGATTGGTGTCAGCGGCAAAAACGATAGGGGCAAACTTCGATCTGCAGTATTCACATTAAGAAATTCTACCCATGCTGGCGGAAAATGGTAATAAGCGAAACCCCTGCGTTGGGCTGCGCTTTTCTATGCAGATTCCCCGACAGATTCCTAGTCATTCGGCATATCAAAACGGAACCAGCGGGCCGCGAATGCAGCGCCAAGGACGCCCCACACGAGTAGCACCCCGACAGCTGACCAATGGACGGACATGGCCAATGCCGCGGAGATCACGTCGGTAAGCGCGACGGACGGCAAGAGGTGTAGCAGTACAGAGCTGATGTCATCTAACGATGGCGCAACGGCCACATACGTAGTAGCACCAATGAGGATGAACCAGATCAAGTTGGCCAGACCTAGGATTAGCTCGGCTCCCAACGTACCTCCCATGAGCAAGCCCAATGAGGTAAAGACGAACGTTCCCAGAAGCATCCCCACATAAGCCAGCAGCCAGCCGCCAATCGACAGCTCTGCGCCAAGGGCGAGCCCCACGAGACTAAACAGTACGTACTGCAACGTGACGGTGGTGCAGACCGACACAATCTTGCCTGCGATAATGCCCCAGGGTGGCACGCCTGAGGCGCCGATGCGCTTCAGGGCTCCGTAACGGCGGTCAAAGCCCACGGCAATTGCCTGCCCGGTAAACCCTGCAGACATGACGGAAATCGCCAGCACCATGGGGAAGATACGCTCGAGCGGATCATCGAGCTCCAACACCGGCACCATCACCAGGCCGATGAGCATCGCCAACGGGATAATGATGGTGAGGAGCATTTGCTCACCATGTCGCCAGAAGAGCTTCGTCTCCAACCACGCCTGCGACATGACCAACTTCGCCATGTCCGAACGCTGTGGCGCTGGGGCGAAAATGCCCTTCGCAAAGCGGGAGGCATCAGACCTCGGTGCGGTAGTCATTAGCTCCTCATCTCCGTTCCAGTGATCTGCAAGAAGACATCTTCAAGCGATTGCGTCGCCCTATTCATCGAGGTGATCAGCACCTCTTGCTGCTCGCAACTCTGCGCCAAGACAGTCAAGGCGCGCGGTGAAGCCTCACCAATCAGGGAAAACTCTCCACCGCCAGAACGCTGCAGACGCTGTGGAAGACCGGACTCGCTGAAGTTGCGGTTGACCTCTTCGAAGTCAAGGCTGCCTCGAACGCTGATCTTCATAGCAGTGCTTGACGACGTTCCCTGGAGAGCCGATGCGCCTGCGCTAGTGATCTCCTCGGTGGTACCGGCCACAACTAAATGGCCCCGGTCGATAATCGCAACGTCGTCGGCAAGCGATTCGGCCTCGTCCATGAGGTGCGTTGTCAGGACCACAGTGACCCCATCACGGCGCAGCGACGAGATGAGATCCCAGACGGCTAGACGGGACTGAGCATCGAGGCCTGCTGTCGGCTCGTCGAGGAACACAAGCTCCGGACGTCCGACCAGGGCACATGCGAGCGACAGTCGCTGCTGCTGACCGCCAGAGAGCCTGCGGTAGTTCGTCTTACGATGGCGTTCTAGGCCAACGATTTCAAGGAGCCAATCAGTGTCCAGCGGGTTTGCGGAGTAACTGGCAACGAGGTTCAGCATTTCGCCAACGCGAACACCGGGGTAGGCACCTCCGCCCTGGAGCATGATGCCAATGCGGCTGCGCAGTGCTGTGGTTTGAGTGACCGGGTCGAGATCGAGAATGCGAATTCGCCCTTCATCCGGCTTGATGAAGCCCTCACACATTTCAACGGTTGTGGTCTTACCAGCGCCGTTGGGGCCGAGGAGCGCAAGAACCCTACCTCGATCCAGGGAAAGCGAAAGGTCTGATACAGCCTCAACGTCATCGAATTTCTTCGTTACGTTCTCAAGGCGCAGAGCAGGAGAATTGGCAGCGTTATTCACGGTTAGTCAGTCTAATCTCACAGTTTTAATGAAGGCGAAATACCTTAGATCGCGTCGAGTACGCCAAGATGACGAACATGACTGCGACGAAGAATACCAACGCCAGTAGGTAAATCTGAGCGACGGTGCCCGGAGGCAACCCCAGGCCGCGTGGTAGTACTACAAAACTGAAAATTGCCGAGTACAGAACCACGGCAATGCGAAATTGTACCCGGTTGGCCCAAGCGGACAGGGGCACGATGGCCCATAGCAGGTACCAGGGGTGCACGACGGGGAAGAGGATTACTAGAGCGAACATCGCGAGGCCGTAGCCGCCGAGCGGGTGAATGCGCCCACGGAACGTCGCTAACAGCATGCGCAGGAGCCAGGCAGCCACCAGCACTACGCCAATGCCGCGGGTAAACAGCAAAGCACTGTCGCTGATATCGCCGAGCCCCAGAAGCCTGCCGAAGAAACCAGCGATGATCCCGAGCAGGGTAGTCAACGACATCCAACTGCGCACCGTTGCGGCGCCACCCTGCGCGGTGATCCAACCAAAGCCCAGACCAGTTCCTAAGGAAACAACGACTGCCGTGACGACGGTTATTGCGCCCGTCACTACCGCGGAAAGAGCAACGGCCTTCCAAGTGCTGCCAAACTTTCGGGCCAGCCACATGCCGGCAAAGCCGAGCGCCACGAAACCGGTGACTTTGACCATTCCGGCAAGGCTGATGAGCACGATACCGCCTGCATACAGCGCCCACGATCTACCTCGGCTTTGGTTCTCGTGTCCGATCGGTCCGGGTTCTGGCAGCTCATCGGGCACCATCGATTGCGCAGGGCCGTGGATAGCTCGCAGACACAGTTCGAGACCAACGAGCAGGAGAGCCAGCAGCAGGGCCTCATTGTGGATACCGCCCACCAGGTGCAGCAATACCAACGGATTGAGCGTGCCCAGCCAGAGGGTGAACTGAGAGCTAACGCCGCAGCGGCGACCAAGCTGCACCAGCGCCCAGGACACCACGAGAAGCGAAACAATGGCGACAAGTCGATGCAGAAAGACGGAAGCGATGACCCCGTCGCTGGTTATCTTGGCGATACCCCATGCCACTGCGAGGGCCGTGGGACCGTATGGGCTCGGCGAGTGCGACCAAATCAATGGCACCGATCGGGCAAGTGGGTCGTTGGCTCCCAATAGGTCAACAGGTCCTGCGAGGTAGGGATCCATACCCCGCTCCACAATTGCAGCCTGCGCCAAATAGGAATAGATATCCTGCGTAAACAGGGGAGCGGTAAACATCAAGGGCAATACCCATGCCGCGTAGGTGCGTATGAGCATCGGAGTAGTCACTGCGGTGACGCGAGTCCGCGCACCGGCCAGAACGAAAGCGCCGACACCCAACCAGGCTGTGACTAACATGCCAATGCCCACGAAGGTGACGATTGTCGTTGCCACCAACATTCGACCGAGGATTAGCCCAAGTGGTGTACCCCAAAACTCATTTCCAACCACCGGTGTCGCGCCTGCGCCAATCCCAGCGACCATAATAAAGACCGCCCCGAGAGCACCCAGCCAACGCAGCCAGGTGAAGCGTCGGAGTTCGCGGTAATTGATGCGGTGTTGGAGCGGCTGTTCTGAGCCCTGGTGGAGGGTTGCCGACCTAGAACCGGCCAGACCAATCTTCGGAATGGCGTCACGCACCCCGAGAGCGTCGTCGAAGGTGGACGAGCGGCGCGGGGTAGGTCGGTTAGTTTTCACAAGGTCACATAGTAGACGATTCGACACGCCGAAAGGGCGTTCTAATCAGCGACGTTGCATTGATATTTAAATGCGTTGGACATTGTGACCCAATTACGACACAATTATGTTGTCTAATACACCAGCGGCGCAAGTGGGATACTTGCCTCGCTGAGCCACCTAGACACCCATTATTATCCAGCAGTCCAATCGCAGGAGGTGACTCACCAGTCATGGCAGATCGGAAGCCGACAGTCAATGATGGTGATACGCGCAAGCGCATTCTCCAATTGCTTCTGGAACACAACCCGGCGTCCGCGACTTTTATCGCAGACACCCTGGGACTATCCGCTGCAGGCGTCCGCCGTCATATTGACATTCTGGTGGACGAAGGTCTTGCCGAAACCGCTCCGGCACCCAGCACCGGCCCCCGGGGCCGAGGCAGGCCAGCAAAGTCCTATCGCCTGACAGATCGGGGCCGCGCTAGATTCGGGCACGCTTACGACGATCTTGCCAGTGCAGCTCTGACCGCACTGCGCAAGGCCGGTGGTGAGCAGGCAGTTGCCCAGTTTGCCCGTCAGCGCATTGATGACATTCTGCTCGGCGTCACGCCAGTGGGGCAGGACGCAGAGAAGGAAGAGGTCGTAGAGGCCGTCGTCGATGCTTTCCGACGGGCCGGGTACGCGGCAACTATCAACCAGAACACTGGCGGCGTGCAAATTTGCCAGCACCATTGCCCAATTAGCCACGTAGCCTCCGTGTTTCCGGAGCTCTGCGCGGCGGAGCATGAAGCCGTTAGTAAATTATTAGGTCAGCACACCCAACCGTTGGCGACTATCGCTGATGGAAACGGTATCTGCACTACGAATATCCCACTCACTCCCGTAACAAAGACACTTACTGAATCGCCACAAGAAAGGAGCGGAGAATGACCCTCGCCCATGAGAACTCCACCGACGTGGCTGAATCCACGAAGGCTGCCACTCCGCAGACTGACGAAGAGATTATCGAGTCCATTGGTGCCTACCAGTTCGGTTGGCACGACCCGGATACCGCTGGCGCTTCCGCGAAGCGTGGCCTGTCTGAAGCGGTCGTTCGCGATATTTCGGCTAAGAAGAACGAGCCGGAGTGGATGCTTGAACGTCGCTTGAAGGCTTTGGAAATCTTCGACCGCAAGCCGCTGCCCACCTGGGGCGCGGATCTGTCGGGCATCGACTTCGACAACATTAAGTACTTCGTTCGCTCCACCGAGAAGCAGGCCCAGACCTGGGAAGACCTGCCGGAGGATATTAAGAACACCTACGACAAGCTCGGCATTCCGGAGGCTGAGAAGCAGCGCCTGGTCGCAGGTGTCGCCGCTCAGTACGAGTCTGAGGTTGTCTACCACCAGATTCGCGAGGATCTGGAGGCCCAGGGCGTTATCTTCCTGGACACCGACACCGCTCTCAAGGAGCACCCGGAGCTGTTTAAGGAGTACTTCGGCACCGTCATTCCGTCCGGTGACAACAAGTTCTCCGCTCTTAACACCGCAGTCTGGTCCGGCGGCTCCTTCATTTACGTGCCGAAGGGCGTCCACGTGGACATCCCGCTGCAGGCATACTTCCGTATCAACACGGAAAACATGGGACAGTTCGAGCGCACGCTCATTATTGTCGACGAAGATGCCTACGTGCACTACGTCGAGGGCTGTACCGCTCCGATTTACAAGTCCGACTCGCTGCACTCGGCTGTTGTGGAGATCATCGTGAAGAAGGGTGGCCGCTGCCGCTACACCACGATCCAGAACTGGTCGAACAACGTCTACAACCTGGTTACCAAGCGCACCAAGTGCGAAGAGGGCGCAACCATGGAGTGGATTGACGGCAACATCGGTTCCAAGGTCACCATGAAGTACCCGGCAGTGTGGATGACCGGTCCGCATGCCAAGGGCGAGGTGCTGTCCGTGGCTATGGCTGGCGAGGGCCAGTTCCAGGACACCGGCGCCAAGATGGTGCACATGGCTCCGCACACGAGCTCCAACATCGTGTCCAAGTCCGTGGCCCGCAACGGTGGCCGCGCTGCCTACCGCGGTCTGGTGCAGGTCAACAAGGGTGCCAAGCACTCGCACTCCAACGTCGAGTGTGACGCACTCCTGGTGGACACGATTTCACGTTCGGACACGTACCCATACGTGGATGTCCGCGAGGACGACGTCACCCTCGGCCACGAGGCAACGGTTTCCAAGGTCTCTGACGATCAGCTTTTCTACCTGATGAGTCGCGGCATCGAAGAAGAAGATGCAATGGCCATGGTCGTGCGCGGCTTTGTCGAGCCCATCGCCAAGGAGCTCCCGATGGAATACGCCCTCGAGCTCAACCGCCTCATTGAACTGCAGATGGAAGGTTCGGTCGGTTAATACCAATGACTACGACGATTAACAACGAAAACCAGGCTGCTCATAGCCGTCGCGTGCTGGCGAACAAGGGCGACGTTTTCTCATCCTTCAACGTGGAGGACTTCGCCGTGCCGCATGGCAAGGATGAAGAGTGGAAGTTCACGCCGCTGCGTAAGCTCCGCGGTCTCCACAACGGCACCGCAGCAGAGCCGGTTGCAGCCTCAATTTCGGTCGAGACTGCTGGTCAGGATGGCGTCGCTGTGGACGTCGTCAAGCGTGACGACGAGCGCCTTGGTCGCGCCGGCGCCCCAACGGACCGCGTGGCAGCACAGGCGTACTCCAACTTCGACGATGCGCACATCGTGACCTTCGCGAAGAACTCGGTGTCCAAGGAGCCTGTCGTCATCGACATCGATGGTCCGGGCGAGGACAAGGTGTCCTACGGCCACATTGTCATTGACGTGCAGTCCCATGCCGAGGCCGTCTGCGTCATTAACTACCGAGGCAGTGGCACGTTCGCGGACAACATCGAGTTCGTAATCGGCGACGGCGCCAAGCTGGGCGTCGTGACCATGGTGAACTGGAACGAAGATGCCGTTCATGGCTCTGCGCACCACGTTCGTGTCGGCCGCGATGCTACGCTGCGCCACACTGTCGCAACGTTTGGCGGCGAGGTTGTCCGTATCGTTCCGCGCGTTGCTTTCACGGCACCCGGCGGCGACGTCGATCTGCTGGGCGTGTACTTCGCTGATGCCGGTCAGTACTTTGAAAACCGCATGCTGGTCGACCACGCTGTGCCGAACTGCCGCTCCAACGTGATGTACAAGGGCGCGCTGCAGGGCGAGCCGAATGTCGCTCATCGTGAGGCCCGCACCGCGTGGGTGGGAGACGTGCTCATTCGTGCAGAAGCGACGGGCACCGACACCTACGAGCTCAACCGCAACCTGCTGCTCACCGAAGGCGCGCGTGCCGACGCAGTTCCGAACCTGGAAATTGAAACCGGTGAGATTGCCGGTGCTGGGCACGCTGCCACCGTTGGCCGCTTCGACGAGGAACAGCTCTTCTACCTGCTCTCGCGCGGTATTCCGGAGCTGGCCGCTCGCCGTCTGGTGGTTCGCGGCTTCTTCAGCGAGGTCATCAACCTGATTCCGGTCGAGTCCGTTCGCGAGAAGCTTGAAAAGCTCGTTGACGAAGAGCTCAACACCGCTGGCTTCTAACCGCTTATCTTCTTTCTCACCCTTTCCGTCCTGTCAACCCGGAAGTGCCGGGGGACAGGCCACTTACACCGATTAAAGGAAAAGATTTCACTATGAGCACTTTGGAAATCCGTAACCTCCACGCGCAGGTGCTGCCGACCGATGAGTCCGCCGAGCCCAAGGAGATTTTGAAGGGCGTCAACCTGACGATCAACTCCGGCGAAACCCACGCTGTGATGGGGCCGAACGGCTCTGGTAAATCCACCCTGAGCTACACCATCGCAGGTCACCCGCGTTACGAAGTCACCGAGGGCGAGATTCTCCTCGACGGCGAAAACGTGCTGGAGATGAGCGTCGACGAGCGCGCTCGCGCTGGGCTCTTCCTGGCAATGCAGTACCCGGTCGAGGTCACCGGCGTGTCCATGTCCAACTTCCTGCGCTCTGCAGCAACCGCTGTCCGCGGCGAGGCTCCGAAGCTGCGCCACTGGGTCAAGGAGGTCCGTGAGGCAATGGCTGACCTGGAGATCGATTCGTCGTTCTCCGAGCGCTCCGTCAACGAGGGCTTCTCCGGTGGCGAGAAGAAGCGTCACGAGATTCTGCAGCTCGACCTGCTGAAGCCGAAGTTCGCCATCCTGGACGAGACCGACTCCGGCCTGGACGTCGACGCTCTGCGCGTTGTCTCTGACGGCATTAACCGCTACCAGGACGAAAACGACGGCGGCATTCTGATCATTACTCACTACCAGCGCATCCTGAACTACGTGAAGCCGGACTTCGTCCACGTCTTCCACGATGGTCGCTTCATCACCTCCGGTGGCCCGGAGCTTGCAGACGAGCTGGAAGAGCACGGCTACGAGAAGTACATCAATGCCTAACGCCGAACTACTCAGCCCATCACTCCGCGAGGACTTTCCGATTCTGTCGCGCACTGTCCGTGACGGAAAGCGGCTGGTCTACCTGGATTCCGGAGCGACCTCGCAGCGCCCCAAGCAAGTCATCGATGCTGAGGTGGAGTTCCTAACCCACCACAATGCACCGGTGCACCGCGGTGCCTACGAGATTGCTGAGGAGGCCACGGACGCCTACGAAGATGCCCGCGAAGCCATTGCAGGCTTCATCGGCGCCGACTATGACGAGCTGGTCTTCACCAAGAACGCCACCGAAGCGTTGAACACAGTGGCATTCGTGCTTGGCGACGACCGCGCAGGTCAGTACCAGGTCGGCGAGGGTGACGAGATTGTCGTCACTGAGCTGGAGCATCACGCGAACTTGGTGCCGTGGCAGGAGCTGGCTCGCCGCACTGGTGCGACACTGCGTTGGTATGGCGTGACTGAAGACGGCCGCATTGATATGGACTCGCTGGAGCTCAGCGAGAAGACCAAAGTTGTGGCCTTTACCCATCAGTCAAACGTCACCGGTGCAGTAACCGATGTGAAGGAAATGGTGCGCCGTGCTCGCGAGGTCGGAGCGCTGGTAGTCCTCGATGCCTGCCAGTCGGTGCCGCATATGCCTGTCGACGTCAAGGAGCTCGATGTGGACTTCCTGGCGTTCTCCGGCCACAAGATGCTCGGCCCCAACGGGGTCGGCGCGCTCTACGGTCGCCGGGAACTGCTCGAGGCACTGCCGCCGTTCCTCACTGGTGGCTCGATGATTGAGGTCGTCACCATGGAGAAGACCACCTTCGCGGCGCCTCCGCAGCGCTTCGAGGCGGGTACCATGATGACCTCCCAGGTCGTCGGCCTGGGTGCTGCGGTGAAGTACCTGGATGCCATCGGTATGGATAAGGTAGCTGCTCATGAGCACCACCTGACCGCGCTCGCACTGGAGAAGCTGCAGGAAATTGATGGCGTGACCATCATCGGTCCGACTACTCCAGAACAGCGTGGCTCTGCAGTCTCCTTCAAGGTCGAGGGCATTCACCCGCACGATCTTGGCCAGGTTTTAGACGACCAGGGCGTGTGCATCCGCGTCGGTCACCATTGCGCGTGGCCAATTCACCAAATCCTCAACGCCCAGTCGACCGCCCGGGCATCCTTCTACATCTACAACACGGAAGAGGACGTTCAGGCGCTTGCCGACGCAGTGCGCCATGCACAGAAGTTCTTCGGTGTCACCCCGTAGCTTTAAGAAAGGAGAAGGACATGAAGCTCGAGCAGATGTACCAGGAAGTTATCCTGGATCACTACAAGCATCCGCAGCATGCGGGTTTGCGGGAGCCTTTCAATACGGAAGTGCATCACGTCAACCCGTCGTGTGGCGATGAACTCACGCTTCGCGTCACTCTGAACGACGACCTCACCGTCGTCAATGACGTCTCCTATGACGCCGTGGGCTGTTCTATCTCGCAAGCCTCCACCTCAGTTATGGCTGAGGAGATTGTCGGCAAGACTGTCGACGAGGCCATGGCCAAGCTTGCCGAGTTCGAGAAGATGGTCACGTCCCGAGGCAAGATTGAGGGCGATGAGGACATTATCGGCGATGGGATTGCCTTCGCTGGAGTTTCTAAGTACCCCGCCCGCGTGAAGTGCGCACTTCTCGGATGGAAAGCTTTCCAGGCCGCAACCGCTGAGGCCCTGGCCAACGCTGCTGAAGGCAACGGCGTTGGTACCGCGACTGTAACCGTTACCAATGACGAGGAAGGCCATCGCCATGACTGAACCAATCGCTAATGACGCCACCTCGCCCGCACAGCCTGATGCTGTCGACGAGGACACCATGACTACTGGTGCTCCCATTGATGAGGGGGATGCGTACGAGTCCATCACCGTCCCGCCGGCACCGGAGCAGACCGAAGCCGATAACAAGCTGGCTATCCAGGTTGAAGAGGCAATGTACGAGGTTGTTGACCCGGAACTCGGAGTCAACGTCGTGGACCTGGGCCTGGTATATGACATCTGGATTGAAGAAGGCGACATTGCCGCTATCTTCATGACACTCACGTCCCCGGCCTGCCCGCTGACCGATATGCTCACCGACCAGACTGCCTCCGAGGTTATGAAGGTCGAGGGTATCCGCGACTTCCGCCTCAACTGGGTCTGGTCCCCGGCATGGGGCCCACACATGATTACTGAGGACGGCCGCGAGCAGATGCGCGCTCTCGGCTTCTCGGTCTAGATGATCAGTGACAGCGGTGATTAGAGAACCGCTACGTTAAAAGTGCTTGGCGACGAGCTCCTGGCTCGTTCAGCTAGGCACTTTTTCGTTTGTTTTTTGAGTTGCTGACTGCGTTTATGGCCGGGATCGGTAGGGCGATGCGAGTTACTGACTGCATTTATGTCAAAAATGGCTCAAAAAATGGCCTGAAAGCGTCATAAACTTGCACAGTTTCACATCTGCAGCCCGTATTCACACGAGCATCCCCGCAATTTTTTCAAGCTGTCCGACTCGGAGTTAAAAACGACCCCACCTGGCACTGAAAAGTGCCAAGCGGGGTCGCTATTGTCTTCGACTGCTAATCCAAGTTGTGAGAGTTAGATGCGAGATGCATAGCTACTCGCATCTATTCACAGCTCTTCGCAGCTATTCGCGAGTCATGTCTGCGGTGGCCGGGTCAACGAGCTTGGAGCCCGTGACCTTCTTATGGATAAACCACAGCAGGACGAAGACCGGGATACCCAGGTACGGAGTGAGGATAGCGAAGATATTCTCGCCAGTGCGAATCGGATCAAGTGCCTGTCCGGCCACCACAAAGAAGCACATAATCAGTGCCAGCACAGCACCGGCGGGGAAAAAGTTCGCCTTGTAGGGAAGCGAATCCAACGGGATATTCTGGGCCTTCAGACACTTGCGGAAGCGGTAGTGGCTGAAAGAGATACCAAACCAGGTGATAAAGCCCGCGAGCGCAGACAGCGTCAGCAAGAAGGTGTACGCCACACCATCGCCTACCAATGAGGTAATGAAGCCAGCCATACCGATGACAGCGGTGGCAATCAGAGCGCGCAGCGGAACGCCATGCCCAGAAAGCTTGCCAAAGTAACGCGGAGCGTGTCCCTGACGGGCCAGGGAAAACAGCATACGAGTGGACACATACATACCGGAGTTACCCGCGGACAACACCGAAGTCAGAATAACGGCGTTCATCAGGCCAGCGGCAATCGCGATACCTGCGCGTTCAAAGACCAGGGTGAACGGTGAAATGGAAATATTGTCCTCGGCGGCATTCAGAAGATTCGGGTCCGTGTACGCAATAAGGAAACCAATAACAGCGATGGCACCGATGTAGAACAGCAGGATACGCCAGAAGATAGTGCGAATCGCGCGGGGAATCGTACGCTCAGGATCTTCAGCCTCACCTGCTGCTACGCCAACCATCTCGGTGCCCTGGAAGGAGTATCCAGCTACAACGAAGACAGCCAACAGTCCCATTCCGCCATTGACGAATGGGGCGTCGCCCGTGGTCCAGTTTTCGAAGCCGGGGGAGGAGCCGCCCAAGATACCGAAAATCATGCCGACACCAAGAACGAGGAAGACGATGACGGTAATGACCTTGATGGTCGCAAACCAGAACTCACCCTCGCCGAATGCACGTGCGGACAGGGCGTTAAGCCCGAATAGAATCGCGAGGAAGAGCGCGGACCAGATGATTGAAGGCACATCCGGGAACCAATAGCGCATCACCAGCGCAGCAGCGACGAGCTCTGCGGCCACAGTAATCGCCCAGTTAAACCAGTAGTTCCAGCCCATGGCAAAGCCGAAGGATTCTGAGACGTATCGGCGACCGTACTCCTGGAAGGAACCGGGCACCGGCAGGTAAGCGGCCATCTCGCCGAGAGACTGCATAACCAGCCACACCATGATGCCGATAAGAGCGTAAGCGATAAGCGCACCGCCTGGACCGGCCTGCGAAATGGTCGCACCGGAGGCAACAAACAGGCCCGTACCAATGGCACCACCAATGGCAATCATGTTCAGGTGGCGAGCTCTCAGCCTGCGCTGAAGCTTATGGTTTTGTGAGGAAGTCTCCTCAGATTGCGTCGAAGTCATTCATTTATCATAAGCGTTTGTACTCCGGTGAATGCAAAAACCACACCGCTTTAATTGTTGGTATCACCCCACAAATCGGCTGATGTATATGCTCCCGGTCAACGAGATCTCCATCTCCCAGGTCCCCACACAAACCCTGCGATGAGCTTTCCGCACGTACGCGGACTCATTTTCAGCAAAGGCACGGCCACTTTCGCCATAGCGCGAAGCGTCGTCAGTGGGGATGTCCCTATCAAATAGGCAAACACGTCCTTTTCCGGCAACGAAAAGAACGCCCGAAAAAACGCACCCGTCTGTCGTGCATCGAACCCCAGCAACGCCGCGAGCCCACGTTCGCGTAGCCATCGCTGCAATCGCATGCTTAACGACGTCCCCAGCGTCCGGCTTCCCTTCTTTTCCATATCGGCCAAGAAGCGGTCGACATCTTCGATAACCGAACCCACCGAGTAACCAGTGGCAGGATGCATCCAACCACCAGCAAAGCCGAAGAGGGTGCCCATGGATGGTCCACTGTGCCAGAAGTTACCGCGGCGAGAGGGAAAGTTTGCCAGTAGGGGAAAGGACACCACTTCTTCATCGATGGCCAGATCTTCCGAAAGCCCCAGGGACTTCAACCGTGCACTTTGGCGTCTACGCAACAGCGCTAAAAGTGCGGAGTCATCGGCCTCACCGCCGATCCGGACTGCAGCACCGGCTTCGCCACGATACCCGTCAACCATAGGAGTCGGAGTAGCGAGAATGGTCTCTTCAATGAGGAAGGTCCTGTCATCCAAGAAAATGCGATAGGAGAAACTAGCCGGCTCTGCCGCTGGGTCAACCGGTTCAGCCGGAGTGAAGTCCATGAGGACTGCGCGGCGGTGGGCGCTGGGGACGTCGTCAAGCGAAAAGATGTGCCCGATGGCGAGCTGCCGTACCTGCCCACCTCGCCCGACTGCGGCGTGCGTGCGCCCGGTGGTGACAATTGTGATGTCAGTACCCGTGGTTTCGGAATCGGTGAGTGCGCGGCGTTCGATGTGGAAACCGCCAAGTTCTTGCAGGCAGTCCTTGTTAACAACGCCGTAGTTGCGGGCGAGCTGACGTTCGGTGCCGTCGGCAAGAATGACGCTGGGTTGAAAAGTGGCGGCGAGGAAGTCGCTGGGCAACCAGTCGGGGAGTTGGTCGCACCAGAGACCAATCGTCGAGGGCAGCGTGCCACCGGCGGGGGCATAAGCGGTGACATCCCAGCCGCGAGCGGATGCGCGGTGGGCGGCGATTCTTCCGGCGGGCCCGAGGCCGACGACGGAGGCGGTCACGGGAAATGAAGTCATAACTGGTAGGCTACTCGTTCGTGATTGTGACCCATGACCTTGAAGTCCGAGTCGGCGCCCGTACCCTGCTCACTGCGCCGGGTGAGCAGCTGCGCGTCCAGCCGGGAGACCGGATTGGACTCGTCGGGCGAAATGGTGCTGGCAAAACGACGACTATGCGTATTCTCTCCGGTGAAACTGAACCCTATGGCGGTTCAGTAGTGCGCTCTGGCTCGATTGGTTACCTGCCACAGGACTCGCGCGAGGGCAACATCGACATCTCCGCCCGCGACCGTGTGCTGTCGGCGCGAGGTCTTGACCAAATCCGCCGCAGCATGGATCGCCAACAGGAGATCATGGAGACCGCGACCACTGACACGAAACGCGATGCGGCGATTCGGAAGTTTTCGCGTCTCGAGGAGCGCTACCACGACCTCGGCGGCTACGAGGCGAACGCCGAGGCAGCCCGCATTTGCGACGCGCTGGGGTTGCCGGAGCGCGTACTCGACCAGCCGCTGAAGACGCTTTCGGGTGGTCAGCGCCGCCGCGTCGAGCTTGCGCAGATTCTCTTCGCCGCTACCGAAGGCTCGGGCAAGTCCGCCACGACGCTGCTTCTCGACGAACCGACGAACCACCTCGATGCGGATTCGATTACCTGGCTGCGCGAATTCCTCAGTAAGCATGAGGGCGGCTTGATTATGATTTCGCACGATGTCGAGCTGCTCGAGGCCGTGTGTAACAAAGTCTGGTTCCTCGATGCGGTGCGCGCCGAAGCTGATGTGTACAACATGGGCTGGAAGAACTACCTGTCGGCACGCGCGACCGATGAGGCTCGACGTCGCCGTGAGTTCGCTAACGCGGAGAAGAAAGCCAGCGCACTGCGCAAGCAGGCCGAGAAGCTAGGCGCGAAGGCGACGAAGGCCCGTGCGGCCAAGCAGATGGTGGCTCGCGCTGAGCGCATGATGGACAGTCTCGACGAAGTCCGCGTCGAGGATAAGGTCGCCCACATTTCCTTCCCCGAGCCGGCGCCCTGTGGCAAGACTCCGCTCAACGCCACGGGACTGACCAAGATGTATGGTTCGTTGGAAGTCTTCGCCGGTGTGGATCTTGCGATTGACAAGGGGTCCCGCGTGGTTGTCCTCGGCTTCAATGGCGCTGGTAAGACGACGCTGCTGAAGCTACTCGCCGGTGTGGAGCGCACCGATGGCGAAGGCGGCATTGTCTCCGGCCACGGCCTGCGCATCGGCTATTTCGCCCAGGAGCATGACACGATTGCCCCGGACAAGACTGTCTGGGAAAACACGGTCTACGCCTGCCCTGACGTCAACGAGCCGGAACTGCGGAGCCTGCTCGGTGCCTTTATGTTCTCCGGCGACAAGCTGCAGCAGCCAGCGGGAACCCTCTCCGGTGGTGAGAAGACG
Organism: Corynebacterium sp. HMSC055G02; assembly: GCF_001809065.1. Lineage (NCBI taxonomy): Bacteria > Bacillati > Actinomycetota > Actinomycetes > Mycobacteriales > Corynebacteriaceae > Corynebacterium > Corynebacterium sp. HMSC055G02. The sequence goes on from NZ_KV795635.1 coordinate 107,087, forward strand.
CGTCTGGCGCTGGCGACGCTGGTTAGCTCCCGCGCAAACGTCCTGCTTCTCGACGAGCCCACTAACAACCTCGACCCGCAGTCCCGCGAACAGGTTCTCGATGCACTTCGCACTTACACCGGGGCCGTCGTTCTGGTTACCCACGATCCAGGTGCGGTCAAGGCGCTAGAGCCCGAGCGCGTCATCGTGCTTCCCGACGGCACCGAAGACCTCTGGAGCGACGACTACATGGAAATCGTCGAGCTGGCTTAAGACGGATCCATTGGCCCTGGCAGGTAACCGTCCTGCTGAGCGAGCCTATACATCTCCGACTTGTTAAGGCTGTTCTCGGCCCGGCCAGCTGCCGCATACTTGGCTCGAATACGACCCAAGTAGTCCAACACGGTGTTCGGTGTCAGCCCTGTCATCGACGCGACTCGCTTCGTCGACTCACCGGAGGCGTAAAGCTCCAGTACCTCACGCTGGCGTTCTGACAAATCGACAGAGTCGAGCAGGGGATCAGAGTCAACTACCGATGCCCATTCTGTAGTCAGCGCGCCCTTGCCAAGTGCCGCCAGCCGTACTGCAGACACGATTGTCTCCGGGGTTTCCGATTTCTGCACAACCCCCATTACTCCGGTACGCACTGCCTTTCGGACAAGGTATGGGCTTTCAGCTGACGAGAGGATGAGCACGTGATCGGTAACCAATTCCAGCGACAGAACGTTCTGTGCTGGATCTGAATTATCCGCCAGCCGTAGATCCAGCACGACCACATCCAGGCGGTCATCGGTGCCCACATCGGCCAGTAGCTCCGGCACAGTTTGATAACAGCCGACGAGCTCAAAGTCTGGCTCTGCAGAAAGCAGGGTTTCGAGCCCCTGCAGAGTCAAGGCATGATCATCAATCGCAGCAACGCGAAGCAAACGATCCGACTGCACGCTGTAATCTCCGATGTTGTCGGAGTCAATTGCAGCCGAGACGTCGATGGAAGCATTGCTCATTCCCGCAATATTCTCCCTAGTCACGTGACATCACTATCCTCTCACCGGCTTCATCAAACCTTTGCACTCCATTGTCATCAGAAATAGATGCAAATGCACGTCTGCCCGGGGGCAATAGGCGAATTGTTACCGATCCTTCTTCGGCGTTATCGATTGCTTCGAGGAAGTTCGGCATCAACTTGGCCACCGCGGAATCGTCGTCGACAAGCGGAATACGGCGCACATCGGTGCTATCGGAAACGGCCTGCGTGTGATTGCGGTCATCGAGGAGCCGGACATGAACACCTCTTGCGCGGGCGTCCCAAACAGCTTGGTGAAGGGACCCAACATTTAGATGCGGCGAACGTAGGACGTCTCGGAGAAGCTGCTCTGTAAGCCGCGCACGCAACTGCAGTCGCGGGGTCGGTTCTTCCAAAACTGCAGCGGCGCTAAAAATGGGGCCGACCCGGCGCTGCAGCCATTCGTAGTTACTCTGGCTGCTAATTTCGTACTCTTTGGCGGCCCCGGCAGCGTACAGCGCACGATTATAATCCTGAATAGACTGCGGAACGGTGCGCATAAAAAAGCGGACCATGATGGACGTCAAAATTCCCGCGACCAACATCACGGAGCGAACTAACAGGTCAACTCCAGAGATACTGATGTGGGTCGTATCCGAGGGGGCAAAGGGGAAGAACTTGAGAAGTTCCACCATGATCGCGCCACCGAGCACTGAATTCAGCGCAACCCAGGGGCGGCCGCGGATGGCGAGCAATGCAGATGCAAAAGAAATTAAGCTAAAGTGCCAGAAATACGACCATTCCAAATTATTTGGAATGGGCTGGTAGAGCCCCACGACAGCTAATACAACGATCGCGACACCAGTTACAATTGCACGGGCTAACGGCAATTGTGAATGGCGGCCATACATAATCAGCCCGAGAAGGCCGATCGCTAATGCCAGACTGATTTGCCCGGCCGCGGTAAATAATTGTCCATTACTGACTAGAACCATGAACAACACGCCGACGATCGCGCCGTAGAACTGCCAGGAAAAAACAATTGACATTCCCATGAGGTCATACAGCGATGTCGTGTGAGCGGAGGAATCGACTACATCTTCCTCTTCCACAGGAGAGGTATTACCGTGCCATTTGAGAATAACCTGAGTACCTTTCCCAGGCTTTGAATTAACGAGAGCATCTCCACCGCGAAGGGCCTCCATTCGCCCTTTAACGCTCAACCGGATACCTGCACGATGCGGGTCAATTCCCTCGGGGTCGAACCCGGTGCCATCGTCACGAAAATCAATAGACACCTCTCCCGAGGCAACACGAATGTGGCATTTCTTTTCCGCTGCGGCACCTGCGTGACGCTTGGCATTATTTGCCACCTCGGTTGCGGCTAATAGGAACGTGTTAGCAACTTCTCCTGGCAGCCGAACTGGACCGCCTTCTTCGCTGGTATCTAGCGTTACCCCAATGTCGGGGCTCACCGACATCAATTGCGCTCGTACGGACTCCGCAAAAGTTCTACCGCTTACTGTTTGCCGAGGCGAGAAAAACAGCCCAGTCTGCTCGTCTAGCGAGAAGTCAATCTTAGAGCCCTTACCGATTGCAGACAGTGCGGCCAATACATAGTCATGGACATAGGCGTTGAAGCTGCTCATCGCCTCGCCGCGGACACGCATACGCTCCGCTCTCTCATTGACCTTCCGAGAGTTCTCGTAGGTGAAGTCAATAAGCCTTGCGACGGGTTGTGCAGAGCCTGCAATAATCACAAATGGAAAAGTGTTGATGAGATTGAAACCAACATCCGACAACATGTCGAGCCAAAAAGTGTGTCCCAGCAACCACGAATTAATGACCGCAATAAGTCCGGGAACAAATACCATCACGGACAAACTGATGTGGAGTGGCACTGTCAGAGCAAATGCAGCGAGGGCTAAACCTGAAAATGGGCTATACCAGAGCGCATTTCCAACGAGGTTATGAGGGAGATCCCAATAGGTTGAAACCAACATCAGGAAAACCAACATGATGTACATCGGCACACGCAGTGCGGTAATAAGGCCTCGCCGCGTATTATTAATCACAGCCCAAATCAGCAACATATCGCTGAGAATGAATATGAGCAGTGATGCAAAAGGGAACCAGTGGCTCAGAAAGTTTTCAAAGGGGACAGAACGAACAGCCGATTCAACCTGCCACAAAAAGCCGGTGACGGCAATAATAATCGCGCCGGATCGCAGCACAGACATTTCAATTGATGGTGACTGTCCGGCAAGTGCCGAATCGGGATTCCACCTCTCCATGCGACAATCACATTCCTTTTGCTTATTGCCACTAGACAAAACTAATTAGTCTCTACATGCGGTATGGAGCCGAGCGAAATTCTGAAGAATACGCCCACTTCGAGCAACATCCAACTGTCGCGCGGCCGACACCGCTTTAAGATCTGTTCCTGGTAAATAGTAGCCCTCATTTGCGTAAATCTGGAGACGCTGGGCAAATGTGTTGGCATCTAATTCCGGGTGAAACTGCGTCGCATATGCATTGCGGCCCAACCGAAACATCTGTACGGGGCAGTCCTTACCAGTTGCCAACAACGTAGCGTCGCCAGGCAGTTCTTCGATGGCCTCCTTGTGGCCGACGATGGCGTGAAAGTGGGCCGGTAAACCATCAAGAATTGGATCTGATTCGCCATCTGGAGTTGCAGCTACTTCGATTACAGCTGCCTGCTCCCCGTGCTTGCGGGAGACACGGCCATGGCCAGCAGTACCGAGCAGGCCGACGCCATAACAAGCTCCGAAGAAGGGGAAGTCTCGTTCGAGCACTTCTGCCAACAAATCCTCGAACCAGGTCTCGACTTCCTTCTGTAGATAGCTCTTATCGTCATCAGAGGCGTTAAAGGGTCCTCCGCCAACGATTACGCCCGAGTAGTTATCTAGATTCAGATTCCCCGGACGAGACTGTTCCAGGCGAATTTGATGCAACTTTGCCGGCGCCAATGCACACCTCCTGGCAAATGAGAGATGTTCAGCGTGAGCTGCGGCATCTTCGCCGCGTGTGGAAAGCAAGAGGAAGGGCTTGGCGGAGGTAGACATTTGCGGGAACAAATTTCGTGAAAAAGGGAGCTAGAGGGGGACGGAGACTACTGCACCACTAGCAGGCTCGGATTGGCTGCATGCGTACATACGTGCATAAATCGGGGGATGATTGACGAGACGGCCTGGAGGTCCACATCAGATACCTTTAGTCGAATCGCGTCGACTTCCAACGGGTCAAAGTAACCGACGTCGGTGTAGAAAGACATTCTGCGGAGCAGTCCGTTAGCATTCATCTCCGGATGAAATTGGGTAACCCAGTTATTCGATCCGATCGAGTACATCTGCACCGGACAGGTTGGACCTGTGGCAAGCAAAGTTGCGTGATTGGGAAGTTCCGCAACGGATTCCTTGTGGCCAGTCAACGCATAAAAAACCGGAGGCAACACCGAAGCTATTGGATCTTGAGTGGCGGCTTCGGTGAGCTCTACCCGGGTAGAACCCGCTACTTCGCCGTGGCGCAGGTTAACCAAACCACCCGAAGTAAAGGCTGTGTAGCTAGCGCCGTAGCAGATAAGCAGTGCGGGGACAGGACTCCTAAGTACGTCGTAAAGCACATCGTGCGAATACTTCTGCAAACCCGAATGCTCAAGGTCGGTGATGTTAAATGGGCTGCCTCCGACAAATACGCCGTCATAGGAGGTCAGGTCGGGCAACTTAGCGCCGACAGCGTCGATGGTAAACAGATCCAACTGGCTGGGCTCAAGCCCGGTGGAATCCAGAAAGTCCTGGTACTCGGCTTGCCCCGCACCATCTGCGGGGCGGAGCGCCACCAACAAAAACTTACCCACACTCATAAATAGACAGCTTAGTCCATATTGAGTGAAATCTATGCATCTTCACCGGTCAAACGGGGTAAATGCACGGCAGAAAGCCGAAACCCGCTCCCGTATTAGGGGAGCGGGTGGTACGTAACGCTATCAGGCCTAGCCTGAGTGGCTAGTCCTTGCGCCGTAAGCTGTCTTCAACTAAATCAAGCACGGAATCCAATTCGTCGACAGTGCGACCAGATGCCAGACGAACGATGATGCCATCGAGCATCAGCTCGAGAAAAAGCTGCATCGTGCGAACCGAATAATCCGACCGTAGGGAGCCGGATGAGGATGTCTGGGTCAATCGGTGGGCAACAGCGTCATCCAATTGATCCTGATGGCCCAACCATTGGCCCTTAAACTCCGGATCGCTGCGAAGGCGACGGGCAATCTCAAGGCGAGTTCCCAGCCAGCCATGCTTGTCTGGGTTCGCCACGATGTCACGCATTACTTCCACTAAGCCGGAAGCCTCCGCGACTTCCGCCATATTTGCGGCATCTTCTTCGGCCAATGCTAAGAACAGACCTTCTTTGGATCCGAAGTGATGGAAAATAGCACCGCGAGACTTACCGGTAGCGGACTCCAGACGAGAGACCGTTGCGCCGTCGTAGCCGAATTCTGCAAAGCACTGCCGAGCGCCGTCGAGAATTTCGTGCCGCCGTTGAGCTAAATCCTGGTTACTCACTTTTGGCATAAGGAAACTCTTTTCTTGCCGGCGACGCCCAGGGACATGTTTCACTGCATGACGTGGCAGCGCCATTCCTATACTTCCCAAGCCTCATTTTGGTTGGGGTAGAGAAACCCGAGGCCGGCAGGGCGCTAGCCCGTGGGGTATGAATCCGCGGGCTAGCGCTACCTACCGGCCTCTAGAAGCGCTGCTTGTAACAAGCCCTAGCGCGCACGAGTCAAAGGGAAACTAGTTGCCCTTGATCATGTTGCGCAGGACGTACTGCAGAATACCGCCGTGGCGGTAGTAGTCAGCCTCACCAGGGGTATCGATGCGGACCACAGCGTCGAAGTCGAAGGACTCGCCGTTTTCCTTGGTAACCGTAACCTTGACGGTCTTCGGGATGGAGCCGTTGTTCAGCTCCTCCAGACCAGCGATGTCGAAGGTCTCAGTGCCATCGATGCCCAGGGACTTCCAGGACTCACCCTCCGGGAACTGCAGCGGAACAACGCCCATGCCGATGAGGTTCGAGCGGTGGATACGCTCGAAGGACTCAGCGATAACAGCCTTGACGCCCAGCAGCAGGGTGCCCTTAGCTGCCCAGTCACGGGAGGAACCGGTGCCGTATTCCTTACCACCAACGACGACCAGCGGAGTGCCAGCCTCCTTGTAGTTCATGGCAGCGTCGTAGATGAAGGCCTGCGGGCCACCCTCCTGGGTGAAGTCGCGGGTGTAGCCACCGGTAACACCGTCAAGCAGCTGGTTCTGCAGGCGGATGTTAGCGAAGGTGCCGCGCACCATGACCTCGTGGTTACCACGACGGGAACCCAGGGAGTTGTAGTCCTTGCGCTCAACGCCCATGGAGTCGAGGTACTGAGCAGCCGGGGTGCCCGGCTTAATGGAGGAAGCCGGGGAGATGTGGTCGGTGGTCACCGAGTCACCCAGGGCAGCAAGGACGCGAGCGCCCTTGATGTCGGAAACCGGTGCCGGCTCCATTTCCATCTCGTCGAAGTACGGTGCCTTGCGGATGTAGGAGGACTTGTCGTCCCAAGCGAAGGTCTTGCCCTCCGGGGTCGGCAGGTTCTGCCAGCGCTCGTCACCAGCGAAGACATCCTTGTAGTCCTCGTCGTACAGCTCGGAAGAGATGGAGGCCTCGATGGTTGCTTCGATCTCTTCGGTGGACGGCCAAATGTCGCGCAGGAAGACGTCGTTGCCCTCTGCGTCCTGACCCAGGGCGTCGGTTTCAAAGTCGAAGTCCATGGTACCGGCGATCGAGTAGGCGATAACCAGGATCGGGGAGGCCAGGTAGTTCATCTTCACGTCAGGGGAGATGCGGCCTTCGAAGTTACGGTTACCGGACAGAACCGCGGTAGCAGCCAGGTCGGCCTCGTTGATGGCGGAGGAAATCTCAGCCGGCAGCGGACCGGAGTTACCGATACAGGTTGCACAACCGAAGCCGGACAGGTAGAAGCCCAGAGCCTCGAGGTCCTTCCACAGGTCAGCACGCTTGAAGTAGCCGTTAACAACCTGGGAGCCCGGAGCACAAATGGTCTTGACCCACGGCTTAGCCTGCAGACCCTTCTCGACTGCCTTGCGTGCCAACAGACCAGCACCAATCATGACCGACGGGTTGGAGGTGTTGGTACAAGAGGTGATGGAAGCGATAGCGACCATACCGTGGTCGAGCGTGTACTCGCCGCCCTTCGGGGAAGTGACGGTAATCGGGGAGCTCGGGCGACCTTCAGCGCCGTTAGCGGCGGACTCGCCGTGGCCCTCGCGGGACTCGTTGTAGTCTGCGGCCAGCTCGGAGGTCGGTGCGGAAGCCTTGACAGCGCCCTTAATCTCGCCGTCGGAGTAGTTGTGCAGGTCCTTGCGGAACTGCTCCTTGGCGGAAGCCAACTCGATGCGGTCCTGCGGGCGCTTCGGGCCAGCGATGGACGGAACGACGGTGGACAGGTCCAGCTCGAGGTACTCGGAGTACTCAGCCTCCGGAGTGTTCTCGTCCAACCACATGCCCTGAGCCTTGGCGTAAGCCTCGACGCGCTCCAGGGTCTCCTTGTCACGGCCAGTCAGGGCCAGGTACTTGACGGTCTCATCGTCGATCGGGAAGATTGCGGCGGTGGAACCGAACTCTGGCGACATGTTACCGATGGTCGCACGGTTGGCCAGCGGCAGCTTGGAGACGCCAGCGCCGTAGAACTCTACGAACTTGCCGACGACGCCGTGCTGGCGCAGCATATCGGTGACGGTGAGCACAACGTCGGTTGCGGTAACACCCGGCTGAATGTCGCCAGTCAGCTTGAAGCCAACGACGCGCGGTATGAGCATGGAGATTGGCTGGCCAAGCATTGCGGCCTCAGCCTCAATACCACCGACACCCCAGCCCAGGATGCCCAGGCCGTTCTGCATGGTCGTGTGAGAGTCAGTACCAACACAGGTGTCCGGGTATGCCAGGCCGTTGTTCTCGAAGACAACGCGAGCCAGGTACTCGATGTTGACCTGGTGGACAATACCGGTTCCCGGAGGAACAACGCGGAAGTTGGAGAATGCGCCAGTACCCCAACGGAGGAACTTGTAGCGCTCATCATTGCGCTGGTACTCAATCTCGACGTTCTTAGCCAGAGCGTCTTCGCTACCGAAGGCCTCGATGATGACCGAGTGGTCGATGACCATCTCTGCCGGGTTCAGCGGGTTAACCTGATCCGGGTCGCCGCCGAGAGTCTTAACAGCCTCACGCATGGTAGCCAGGTCGACAACACAGGCGACGCCGGTGAAGTCCTGCATAATAACGCGAGCAGGGGTGAACTGAATCTCGATCGACGGATCAGCCGAAGGAACCCAGTTGGCGACAGCCTTGATGTGCTCCTCAGTGATGTTGGCGCCATCTTCGTTGCGCAGCAGGTTCTCACCGAGAACCTTCAACGAGTAAGGCAGCTTCTCCATACCCGGCACGGCGTCAAGAGCGAAGTAGTCATAAGACTTGTCTCCGACCTCAAGCTTGCGCAGGGCGTTGAAAGAGTTCTTGCTTTCAGCCACAGTCAGCTCCATTTCTATTCGGGTGAATTGTCGCCTTAACTGAAGAGTCCGGCACTCGAATTTCGGCTCTCCATAAGGCATAGGTGCGATCACGCCGCCCCTTATCAACCAATTAAAGCAATAATCACGACGCGGGGCACACGAGCCCACACACACGTTTTTAAGGAAGCGTTACCGTCCTTGCATCAACAATAACAGTACGAACGTTCTGTATGTAGATTGCTCGCGGCGCGCCGAGTCACGCTACCCCCGTTCACATCCAGAGCAGGCCATTATAGATAGGACAAACGAAGCAGCATCTCCGCCAAATTGGGGCGCGTGGAAACCATTCTCACGCAAAACAGGAGCACGATACGGAAGGCAATTAATGCATACGCCAGCAGATTCACAGGCAGCGAAAGAAACCGTCGAGAAGGTGGTCGCTCAGCTACGCACCGACAACATCGTGACAAATAACCCACAGCTCCGAGAAGCGGTCCAGCCAATTGTCGACGATGCAGCAAATCGGGGGGTGCCCAATTTCAATATCATCTACCTAGATAGCGAGAAGATTTACCCCGTCGCCGAACAAAAGAACACCGACATCTTTTCCTTTGCCCGCCAAGTAGCGGACCAAGTCGGCGGAACGACTGTCGTGCGCACACCGGGCAATGTGGCCACCGCATCTGCCGATTTCCCCCGCGCAGCCATTGAACGCGCCGACCACGCAATGATGGAGACTCCGCGAGACTATCCGGCGGGTCTCGATGCCTATTTGCACGAGCTCACTAACTACGTCGTTCCGTGGACTCTTTACAGCCTCATCGCAGGCGTCGTTATCGTCGCACTCTTCGTCGGGCTGACGTTCTACTGGCTACACACACGCCCAACCGCCTAAGAGTTCGCTTTACGACGGACGCTGGAGTTAACGGCCCCACTGAATACATTCACCGTCCCCGGTTTTCCACCCCACGGCAAGGGACAGGGTAAATGCCCCAAAAACTGGTAGCAGTGGAGAACTCAGTCACTATCTCAATTGGATAACACTGTTGCAGTCGCCGTAACCGTGTCAACGATTTTCGCCAAGGTCAAGCATGAGCGCTTGACCTTTTCTTATGCCCGGTACCCCAGGTAAAGGTCCGCGGCAGTCCGGCACGCCGATAAGTCATCACATAGTGACATAATTCACACAGAAAACTGGGGTTCATCATAACCGCAGGCCACGGCATATAACGAAACGGTTACAAAGTGGGGGACAGTTGGTAATTTTGTTACTTATGTTTTTTTAGAGCTTTTTGACCCGTAAAGTGCTTCGTGATGCCAATAGTGGACTCAAGGGTCCAGTATTGACCAATGAAAACTCGCGGGAGCGCCGCTGTTGCTTTTGGTTCTGGTTTCGGTTCGACGTTTTTCGAAGTTCCACTCAAGACCTGGAGGCAACAACGGGAAGATATCCAACGATGGGGAAGTCGCTGGTGTCGATTCTGAGGCGTGAACGCACCCATAGGAGAAATGTAGGAGTAACGCGGTGCCGAGTAATCGCAAAGTCCGTGCATCATATTGGACTCGTCCAATTGCCGGTATTATCACGGCGGGTCTTCTGGCGACGAACACTCAGGTCGCAGCTGCACAACCACTGAATCCGAGCGACGCCCAGATCCGTCAAGCGCGTGAGGCGGCCTCTAACGCCGAGTCGTACTTGCAGTCCCTGGTCGCCGAGGTAACTTCCAGCGAGCGCCGGGTATCTGACCTCGAGCTACGCATGGGCACTCTCCGCGAGGATGTCAACAAGGCCATGGTGGACCTTGAGAACGCTCGAGATGCCGCTAACCGTGCGCGCGAGGCGGTCGACGAGGCGCGAACCCAACTCGACCGTTCCCGCGCTGAGCTCGCTAGTGCCCAGAAGCAGTTCGACGAGCTAGCACGCACCATCATGCGCCAGGGACGTTCCAGTGGCTCGATTCTCGAGGGTGCGCGAGATGCATCCGAGGCTATTAACCGTCTGTCCGCTTTGCGTCGCGAAGCGGATCGTCAAGAGCAGACCGTTGACTCTCTGGATAAGAATCGAACCGAGGCTGCTAACCAGGAGTCCACGCTTCGCAAGAAGAGTGACGAAGCTCAGCAGGCGGAAGCCACCGCAAACCAGCGAAACACCGATGCTCAGAACGCGTACTCCGAGGCAAACGAGGAGCTTCAAAAGGAGCAAGCTGATTACCAGCAGGCTCAGGTCGATCGCGATGCCGCAAAGGCATCTTTGGATGCAGCCCGAAACGCGGTCAACGAGCTGAACTCCCAGCGCCAGAATTATGAGAACGAGCAGGCCCGCAAGGAAGCGGAAGACGCCGCTGCCAAGAAGGCCGCTGAGGAAGCCGCAGCTAAGACTCGCGCCGAGGCGCAGTCGAACCAGACTGATGAGGATTCCTCTTCTGAGTCCACAAATGAAAGCTCTAGCACCACTGGTTCTACGAGCTCGACTGGTTCCACTAGCTCCACCGACTCGACTGGTTCGAGCAGCTCCACGGATACTACCGGCTCGACTCGCTCGACTGGTTCTAACAGCTCCACCGGCTCCACCAGTTCCTCTGAGACGACCGAATCTTCGGATTCCTCTGAGTCCACCGATACCTCGGATTCGTCTAGCACCGGCAGCTCGTCGTCAAGCGGCACCCCGGCACAGACTGTGGCGCCGACGAATCCGGAGACCGGTCAGAGCACCTCGGGTTCTTCCAGCCAGAAGGTCGAGACTGTCATCGCACGCGCGATGGGGCAGCTCGGTGTCCCATACGCATGGGGCGGTGGCAACGCCAACGGCCCGACCAAGGGCATCCGTGACGGCGGAGTAGCTGACTCCCACGGCGACTACAACAAGATTGGTTTCGACTGCTCGGGCCTGACTCTGTACGCCTACGCCGCTGTCGGCATTGACCTGCCTCACTACACCGGCTACCAGTACCAGCGCGGAAAGCACTACCCGGCATCTCAGATGAAGCGTGGTGACCTGCTGTTCTGGGGCCCGAATGGTCATGGCCACGTCGCTATCTACCTGGGCGATGGCAAGATGATTGAGGCACCGCAGTCCGGTTCTGTGGTTAAGATCTCGCCAGTCCGTTATAACGGAATGACACCGAACGTTGTCCGCCTCGTCTAGTTTCTAACGACGTGTTCTACAGGTCGGGCGACCGACCTAAAGAAGGGTTTCTCTGTGACCTACCCAACGCCCACTGACCACACGGACCTCGAGCGCGCATACGCGGAGCTGGGGAAGGTCGTGGTTGGCCAGGAGCACCTGATTAAGCAGCTCTTCATCGCGATGCTCGCAGGAGGTCATGTCCTGCTCGAAGGTGTTCCGGGTGTTGCGAAAACTCTGGCAGTGTCTACTTTTGCCACAGTGATGGGTGGGTCCTACTCCCGCATCCAGTTCACTCCGGATTTGGTGCCATCAGATATTGTCGGCACCCGGATTTTCCGCCAGGACACCTCGGAGTTCATTGTCGAGCCCGGCCCGGTCATGTCAAATATCGTGCTCGCTGATGAAATCAACCGCGCACCGGCGAAGGTGCAGTCGGCTCTGCTGGAAGTCATGGCAGAGCACCAGGTGTCCATCGCAGGGGAGTCCACGCCAGTACCGGAGCCGTTTTTGGTTCTGGCCACGCAAAACCCAATCGAAAACCAGGGTGTCTACCCACTGCCGGAGGCCCAGCGGGACCGTTTCCTATTTAAGGTCCTCGTGGGTTACCCCACTCCGGCGGAAGAGCGGGAGATTGTCTACCGCATGGGAGCCACCCCTCCAGTCGCGCAGCAGATTCTCACCCCAGAGAGTGTTCGGGAACTGCAGCGCGCTACCCGCGAAGTCTTTGTCCACCACACACTGATTGACTACATCGTGGCCGTCATCGAACTCACCCGCAATCCGATGCGGGCGGAGTTGAAGGATGTCGACCGCTGGCTTTCCTATGGCGCATCACCGCGTGCAACTCTTGGTGCTGTCGCGGCTGCCCGCGCCCATGCGCTGTTTTCCGGTCGCGACTATGTCGTGCCGGACGATGTGGTCTCCGTGCTTCCCGACGTGCTTCGTCATCGCTTGGTCCTGTCCTATGAGGGCCTGGCCGATGGCGTTACTCCCGAACGGATTATTGACATCGTGTTGTCTCACGTGCGCCTTCCCCAAGGCGCGAGCACTGGCTCCGATGAGGGCACTGCCTCCTAATGTCAGCTCGTGAAGACGATCTTGCACGCGTCCTGGCGTACTTAGAGCTAACTGTTACGCGTAAGCTCAACGGACTTTTGCGCGGCAGCTTTCTCTCCACCGCTACTGGAGATGGCTCTGAGCCGGTTGGCTCCCGCGAATATGTCATCGGCGATGATGTTCGCCAGATGAACTGGGCAGTGACAGCCCGCACTGGAGTGCCGCACGTTCGCACCTCCGAGGCCGAGCGCGAGCTGGAGTGCTGGATCGTCGCCGAACCCGCCGCACGTTTGTCCACGGGCTTGGCCGATACCACCAAACGACATCTGCTCACCGCCGCTGCCGGCGCTGTAACGATGCTTAACGACGCCCCGGGGTCCCGAACTGGATTAATCGCCGGTGGCACTCCAGTGCCCGCGGGCCAGGGCCGTGCCCACAGCTTGATGCTGCTCAAGCACTTGGCTGACGCGACCGCTGAGCACAATCTCGCCGCGGATATTGACACAGTAATGACCCAGGCTCCGCGCGCTGGATTATTGGTTGTCATCTCGGACTTCCTTGGATCACTCGATTGGGCGCGACCGCTGCGCGTTGCCTCGGCCTCGACAGAGATTATGGCAATCCGCCTGGTCGATCCAGCCGATGAAGCCTTACCCGGCGATGGCCCGGTGGTCATGGCGGATTCAGCAACTGGTGAAACCATTGAACTCAACATCAACGACAAAACCCGCGCCGAGTACGCAGCTCAGGCTAGTGCCCACCACGAGCGTGTAATCAATGAACTGCGCAAATGCCGTGCTCGCGTTATTACCTTGCGTACGGATTCCGATTGGGTACTGGATTTTGCCCGACAAGTTGGCCAACATTAGCGTCTGAGTAACCGCTTGTTAGTGCTATTTTTAGGCCACCGACTAACCGGCTATAGCCACTGGTTTATACGCGACTGTTTAGGCGACTGGATGTGAGGAAACTGATACCGCGATGACGTTCCTAAACTCAACTTTTGCGCACCCAGGTTGGCTGCTCGCGCTCGCTCTGCCTCTCGTGGCAGCCGTGGCCTATTGGATCAGCACTAAGCAGCGAAAGCAACGTGCCATTGCCTTTGGCAACTTCACCATCGTTGGGTCACTGGGGAATAAGTCGTCGGCACGCCTACGCCATGTCGTGGCTATCAGTGCGCTGTTGTCTCTAGTTCTGGTCATCATTTCGTTGGCCGGCCCGATTTCGGAGACCAAAGTCGCCCGCAACCGAGCGACGGTCATGTTGGTGGTCGACGTTTCGCTGTCCATGTCGGCCACGGATGTTGCGCCCGACCGCATCACTGCTGCTAAAGAAGCCGGCCAAGAGTTCGTGGAGAACCTTCCCGACGACCTCAATATCGGCCTGGTGACGTTCTCTGGCCGCGCTCGCACTGCGGTCAGCCCGACTACCAACCATGACACCGTGAATCGAGCCCTTCAGGCTGCTGAGTTAGATCAAGCGACTGCTACCGGTGATGCCATCGCTGCCGCGCTCGATGCCATCAATCAGTTCAGCGACTCAGTCCAGGGCGGGGGAGAAGGCGCCCCACCAGCGACAATTGTGCTGCTTTCCGACGGCAAACAGACCGTCCCGCAAGAGCTCGACGATCCCCGCGGCGCGTATACCGCCGCCGCCGAAGCCGCCAAGGCCGGGGTGCCTGTCAACACGATTTCGTTCGGTACCGCGCAAGGCGCAATCACGGTTCAGGGCGAGTTAATTCCAGTGCCTAACGACGACGATTCGCTGCGAGAAATCGCACGTCGTACAAAAGGTGAGTTCTTCAGCGCCGGTTCCCTCGAGCAGCTCCGGGATGCATATGACTCGCTGGAGGATGATATCGGTTACGAACTCAAGCGGGCCGAGAATCCGAGGCCCTATCTGATCGCAGCCTTCGCGATGCTGCTAGTGACCGTGGGCTCACTGCTTGTGACCAATCGTCGAATTCCGCAATAGGGCCGGGTTAGGGTGCCGTCGTAAAGCAATTGGATGGAACCCAGCAGGCAGGAGACCATGAGCATTGAGCAGTCGTCTTATGGTGTCCTCAGACTGCGCTACTAAACTGGTTGCCTATGTCTTCTGATAATTTTGACGCTATTTTGCTGTTGTCTTTCGGCGGTCCCGAAAAGATGGCCGATGTGCGTCCCTTCCTGGAGAATGTCACCCGCGGCCGCGGAATTCCGCCGGAGAGGTTGGACGAGGTCGGTGCTCACTATGCGCACTTCGGCGGCAAGTCCCCGCTCAACGATTTAAACCGTGAAATTGTCTCCAACCTTAAGGCTGAGCTCACTCGCCGTGGCTATGACTTGCCTGTTTATTTCGGCAATCGCAATTGGCATCCGATGGCTGAAGACACCGCGGCAAAGATGGCTGATGACGGCGTTAAACGAGCGCTCGTTTTCGCCACTAGCGCCTGGGGCGGATACTCCGGCTGCCGCCAGTATCACGAAGACATTGCTCGGATGCGCGAATCTCTGGGCGACCGTGCTTTTGACATGGAGAAAATTCGGAGCTTCTACGATCATCCGCTCTTTATAGAAGCCTATGCAGATGCCGTGCGTGAGGCGTTTGCCAAGCTACCGGATGACCGCCGTGAGGACACCCGGCTTATTTTCACCGCTCACTCTATTCCGGTCTCTGCGGACAAGGCATCTGGGCCGGTAGAACTCGGCGGAAATCTTTACTCTCGCCAGGTCAACGAAGCAGCGCGGCTCGTCGCCGATGCAGTCGGTATCACCGACTTTGACGTCGTCTGGCAGTCCCGCTCGGGCCCGGAGCACGTGCCGTGGTTGGAGCCTGACATCGTCGACCACGTTGAAGCGGAGGTCACCCAAGGCCTTCGATCCGCAGTAGTGTGCCCGATTGGTTTCATCTCGGACCATGTTGAGGTCGCCTGGGATTTGGATGCTGAGCTACAGGATGAAATGGCTCATCACGACATAGTCATCGAGCGTGTCGCAACACCTGGCCCGACGGCTACTTTCACTGACATGCTCGTGGAGCTCATCGAAGAGCGCATCGCAGATGCCGAACCCCGCCGCCTGGGAAGTGAACCGCTACTCGGCTCGGCCTGCAACGGCGCCCCCTGCGCCGCATCCTGTTGCACCCCGGCAAAGCGCCGCCCACACTGATTCCCTTGGCCTCAATTGGACCGCAGGGCAAGGCAAACCTCTAGCGGGTCCACTCCTGAATCGCGTATTCCACCGCGCTCATCCGCGCCTGCCGAATCTTTCGCCACAGCGGGATGAGCTGCGCATCAAACGCGGCGCTGCCGTGCCCCGACTCGCTGCCCTGTGCCACCGCCAGAATCGACGACACCCGATCAGCTCTGGCGAGCACTCCCAGTGCACGGCGCGGCACATCATCCGGAACAAAAGCCATGTCCAGATGATCATCAAGCATGCCGACCATCAGCCGGGGATCCACCTTCGGGGTACCACTGCTTGACGACGTCAGCGGTGAACGCGGCATCGCCGCAATAGTGGCAGCCGCAACTCGCGCCGCATCCGCCAGCTGCAAATCCGCCTCGCCAGGGGAGAGATATGCCGGCTCCGGGATGTGTCCTTCGAGCGTGTACCAGTGCCACTGCAGCAGACCGGGCACCGGCGATGTCACTGGTACGAGCGCATGGTTCCAACCCGGCTCCGCATCCGCAATCACAATGGCTGAGCCTGCTGCGCGTGCGGCCTCAGCGGCGTCGGTTCCCGCAGGCAGTGCAGGTGCGTCACCGGATCCGGAGAGAATAAGGCGGACGAGGGGACGATGGTCACTGTGCCAATCTCCCGCGTCAGTAACTGCTCGAAGAAGGCGGAGCATGTCGCTTCGATCGAGATCAGCGTCGCAATCGATGACATTCGGAACCATGGCGTCGGCAAGCACGAATGTCCCCGGAACTGACGTGGGCCCGCCGAGCGAGTCAAGAGCATCGAGGAGATGATCGTAGTTTTCCAAACCCGACAACCATGCGCCCAGCCAAAGGGCGATGTGCTGAGTTGGACTCCAGACCTGGTCGAGAACACTGCGCTGCATAGTGCAGCTCATCCTAGTGCAGTGTGTCGCCGGTTCCGTAACCCATGCTGTTAATCTCAGTATCCATGAGCTTTCAAGACCCGTATCGCAATCAGGACGTGTTTGCTGGCGCACGTGGCCACCGCCGTCGTATCCCGCAGCCGGCACGCGAGGTAACAGCAGAAAATGGTGTTGTCGTCGAGGCGTCCTATGACGGATTCGTCGGTGCGATTATCGGGTTAGAGAAAACTTTTGACGGCTGGTGCGTTCGGCTGGAGGACCGCCACGGAAAGTCGCGGCTGTTTCCCATGCACGAGCGCGGTTTTCTCATCGATGGCAAACCTGTGACTCTGGTACGGCCGAAGGCACAACCAAAGAAGCCCTCGCAGGATCTGTCGGCATCGGGCTCGCGCAAGGTCCACAACGTCAAGGCTAAGGTTGCTCTACCCAGCCGTATCTGGGTCGAGGGTATTCATGACGCGGCAATTGTCGAGAAAGTATGGGGCCACGATCTGCGTGTTGAGGGCGTAGTCGTCGAGTATCTGGAGGGCTTGGACAATCTCCCGGAACGCTTGGCCGAATTTGGTCCAGGTCCGAAGCGCCGCGTCGGAGTCCTGGCAGACCACTTGGTGGAAGGCAGTAAAGAAAGCCGCATGACTCAGCAGCTCGGCCCGCATGTGATGGTCACTGGCCACCCATTTATCGATGTCTGGCAGGCGGTCAAGCCCTCGTCGGTAGGCATTGAAGAATGGCCGGAAGTTCCTTACGGGGAGGACTGGAAGACAGGAATCTGCCGTCGCTTGGGCTGGGGAGACGACCCCAAGGAGGGCTGGCGACGCGTCTACGCAGGTGTACACACCTACCGTGATCTGGAGTCGGATTTGATTGGTGCAGTTGAGCGCCTGGTCGACTTCGTCACTGAGCCACATATGCAGTACTGATCCCGAAATACTGGCTCCACTCGCCCCACATTTGTTCTGCAAAGTAGGTAGGGTGAGGGCGTGATTCCTCTCCTTTGGCTCGGAGCAAGCCTCCTATTGGTTCTCGGTGAACTCGCGGTCGGAGATTTAGCACTGTTAATGCTCGGAGCTGGTGCGCTGGCAGCGTCCGGTGCGAGCCAGCTTGGAGCGCCGCTTTGGCTGTCAGTGGTTATCTTCGCCGTTGTATCCGCCGCACTTGTGCTGACAGTTCGCCCTGTGTTGCGCAAAAAGATGGCAAAACCGGACAAGTCCGCTGAACTGGAGTCGCGTCCGGAACTGCTAGCGGGCCGTCATGCTGAGGTCATCGAGCCAGTTTCCTCGTCAGCGGGTCTGATTAAGGTCAATGGCGAGTTGTGGAGCGCGCGCAGTCTTCTGACTGCGCAGACTTTCGATGCAAAGGAAAGAGTCACGATTGTAGAGATTTCGGGCAATACCGCAGTAGTGGACAAGCTGCTCTGAGCAGTCAACTCACTTAAAGGGCGCTCGGAGCACTCTTAGTTACTGACCATTAAATAACTGACCACACAGTTTCTAGCTACGAGGGAATCCCATGGAAGGCTTTATCATCCTCGTCGTTTTCATTCTCGTGGTTGTTACCTTGGTTCTCAAAGCGATTGTCCTGGTCCCTCAGGGCGAAGCGGCAATCGTAGAGCGACTGGGACGATACACGCAGACACTGAATAGCGGCCTGAACTTCATCATCCCGATCATTGACCGAGTGCGCGAGAAGGTTGATACCCGTGAGCGTATGGTTACCTTCCCGCCACAGGCAGTGATCACCGAAGACAACCTGACTGTGGCTATCGATACCGTCGTGACCTTCCAGGTCAACGAACCGGATCGGGCAATTTACGGTATCGACGACTACATCTTCGGCGTCGAACAGATCACCACCGCAACGCTTCGCGACGTCGTGGGTGGCCTGACACTGGAAGAGACACTGACTTCCCGTGACTACATCAACCGCCGTCTGCGCGGCGAGCTGGACGAGGCCACTGCCAAGTGGGGTCTTCGTATCGCTCGTGTGGAGCTGAAGGCCATTGAGCCGCCACCGTCGATTCAGCAGTCGATGGAAAAGCAGATGAAGGCCGATCGCGAGAAGCGCGCCATGATTCTGACTGCGGAAGGTACCCGCGAAGCCGACATTAAAACTGCTGAGGGCCGTAAGCAGGCACAGATTCTCGCCGCCGAAGGTAACAAGCACGCAGCAATTCTGGCTGCTGAAGCTGAGCGTCAGGCAACCATTCTGCGCGCTGAGGGTACTCGCGCCGCTACCTACCTTGAGGCACAGGGTAATGCTCGCGCTATCCAGAAGGTCAACGCAGCTGTTAAGGCTTCACAGTTGACACCTGAGATTCTTGCCTGGCAGTACCTGGAGAAGCTGCCTGAGCTGGCAAATAAGGACGGCAATACTGTTTGGATGATTCCGTCGCAGTTTGGCGACAGTCTCGAGAGCTTCGCTAGGGCTTTCGGCAAGAAGGATGCCGACGGTGTCTTCCGCTATGAGCCTCCGGCCGTGAGCCGAGAGACCAAGGAAGAGGCTGAGCAGGGCCGCGACGAGAACTGGTTCGACATGTCGACTAATCCGGAGTTGGCTCGTGCAGTTGCCGCGGCGAACGAGGTCGCTAACCGCCCGGTTGATGATCCGGTAGCTGCAGCAGCTGGTAATACCCCTGAGAGGAAGAAGAATCGCCGCGCTGATTCGGCTCAGCCCGCTCAGCCTGAACAGTTGGGTGGCCAGAACGGCCCGGCAGCGGTTGAACCTGCGACACCGGCTGCGCCCGCTGCGCCGGCCACACCGGCTGCGCCGTCAGTTCCTTCCGGCAAACGTGACCTGCCCTCGGCTCCTGGCACCGGCAATACCAATGCAGGCGGCGGTACACACTCCGCCGAGCGTCCAGATTTTTCAGGATGGTCACGTGACCCTTACGCCCCAGAAAATGGGCAGTAAGCTTTTATAACTCATCAGCTCGCTGAAGCAGGTGGACGGCCAGGTTCCATCCGGCCAGCTCCGCCTGCCAGCCAGCTGCTGCGAGGCGCTGATTGACGGCCTGCTTTGAAACTCCCAATTCTTCCGCGGCCTCTACCTGTGAATAACCAGCGCGAACCAAACCAGTTGCCTCGCGGCCTTCGGGGGACCTGCGAGAGATAACGTGGTGCAGCAATGTGAATGCTGCACCAATATCCTCCGAGTAATCCTTACCACGCGGATTGTTAGTCCGAATGCGGGTTTTTACCGTGCCGGCCCTGCCTCCCTTACCGATGACTGAGCTCGATGCCAGATGCGCTTGCTCAATGTCGTCCTGAGGACAAACACCGATACCTATCGCCCAGTCACCTGCGGCCAATAGCGCCAGCACAAGCGTGGTGACTCCCACAGCATTTTCAGGAGCTGCGCGAAGCTCTTCGATACCTGCAACCTCAACAGTTCCTACGCCTTCCAGGCCGGAAAGTGCCTGCGCAGAGGCCTGAACGTGATCTGCCCTGCGAGTAGATCGACCGCGATACCTGGCAAAGACTGAATACATACGCTCTAGTCTAGCCCCACCCCTTGACAGTTGGGCTAAGACACTTTCCTTCCCTCCGCACACTCACGGGCGCCCCACACCAACTCGCCGAAAACTCACGTCTAGCTCAAGAGCGCCAAGCGGTGTTTTAACGTTTCGAAGAACCGGTTACGACAGGGAACTTGGCGTCCGCAAGAAGTCCCAGCAAGCCAAGCACGAGCAGAATTCCCGTGGCCACCGCAAAGCGCACGTCGAAGCCGACCAACAGCGCGTCGCCAAGCAGAACGACGGCGAGTGTGTTCGGCGCCGAACCTAGGGCAGTGGCGATGATATACGGCACGATGCGTATCGACGACAGTCCACAGGCGTAGTTGAGAAACGAAAATGGCACGCCAGCAATCATGCGCAAGCTGAGCACTGTGAGCCAGCCGCGTTGCTCCAACCGATGGTCGAGACTGAGAAGACGGCGGTTGGTCAGGTGCGTGCGAAACCAATCGCGCCCCAAAAACCGCACAATGCATAGGGAGAGAAGGGCAGAAACCGTCGTCGCAGTAATTGCCAGCAGGAAACCGAGCACTGGCCCGAAGAGGATTCCGGAAGCCAAAGTGAATACGGTGCGGGGGATTGGGAACTGAGTCAGTGCAACGTATGCGAGGAAGTAGAGGAGCGGGAACCAGTCACCGGCATCGATGGACCACTGCCGGATGGTAGCGACCGTGGGAACATCGACGTACAGCGTGACGACGACCCCCACACCTACGGCTAGCACCAGCAGAACCTTTTTGAGTGTAGGGGTAATTCGCACATCGGATACGTTCACCCATTTGAGGTTACCGGGGATTGCGGGGAAGCGTGTGACCTGCGCGTTGGAGGCTCTGCGAGGAGGGGTAGTCAGCGGCTAAAGGCGTTTGCCCATTATTTCACTAGGATGGGAATCAAGGTCACTATGCCTTGGCTCGAGCACTTGACGTGCCCGTCAGCACAAACCGAACGTAAGGGTATTGCACAAGTAGCTGAAAAGTTCAGTGCACGGACACTCGGGTGAGTCTTAGCGTCTGACTAGTGGCTCTTATTGACTATTGGAGGAAGCCAACGCCTTTAGATCCCTTTCCGTCGCGGAGAATTCGGAAATTGTCGCAGCCGAGTTTCCTCGGCCGTGGATTGATGGGGGCGTTGCTTAGAAAATGTAAGGGAGAAGGTCTGTCGTGACTGACCGAACGACCCCCGAATTACCTTCCACGCTGCCACCAAACTTCGAGGAATTGCAGAATTCCTGGTATCAGGGCGTGGCCAAGGTATTCGCGCGGGTGCACAAGCAAGACGTTGCAGATGTACCGCTCGATATTTGGAAACGACTGATTCAGACCACCTACGACGGTGTCGATGTCCGCCCGCTCTACACCCGCGCGGACGAGCTCGCGGAAAGCCCAGCTCCGGGCCAGTTCCCATTCGTCCGTGGCGCAAAGGTCACTTCGGACAACACCAACGGTTGGGGTGTTCGGGAGACCTTCGGTCGCCAGTACCCGGGTGAGGATGCCCTTGACCCAAAGGCGGTCAACGAGACTCTGCTGACTGCCCTGGAAAACGGAACCACGGACATCCGCCTGGACTTCACCGGCTCCCTCGAAGCCGCTGATGTGCCGGCTCTGCTCAACAACGTCTACGTCGACCTTGCTCCGATTGCCGTGCATGCCGGTAAGAAGACTGCGCAGGTTGCGGAAGCACTGACGTCCTACATCGAGCAGGCAAACCCGACTAATCCGGACGCCGTCGCAGTCGAGCTTTCCGCGGCTCCGCTGACCTCCGCTTTTGCCGGTATTGACGATATTTCTCTCGACGAGGCCACTCAGCTGGCCGTCAAGGCGGCTAAGCAGCCGGGCGACGTCCGCGCCCTGCTTGTCGACGGCGTTGTTTTCTCCAACCTGGGTGCAAACAACATCCAGGAGATTGGCTACAGTCTCGCCGTTGGTGTCGCCTACCTGCGTGCGCTGACCGACGCGGGCTTGAGCGCTGAAGAAGCCCTCGGCCAGATCGCTTTCCGCTTTGCCGCTACCGACGACCAGTTCGACACCATTGCGAAGTTCCGCGCCGCTCGCGTTCTGTGGGCCCGCGTTGCTGAGGTTATCGGCGCCCCTGAAGCTGGCCGCGCTCCGATGCACGCCGTGACCGCCCCGGTCATGTTCAGCCAGCGCGATCCGTGGGTCAACATGCTGCGTGTGACTGTCGCCTCCTTCGCCGCAGGTGTCGGCGGTGCCTCCTCAGTTGAGGTTCTGCCGTTTGATTACGCAGTTGTCGGCGGCATGCCGAACGTCTCCAAGACTTTCAAGGCTCGCATCGCTCGCAACACCAACCTGTTGCTGCTGGAAGAGTCTCACCTTGGTTACGTCGCCGACCCAGCAGGTGGCTCCTACTTCGTCGAAGACCTGACCGAAGAAATGGCCGACAAGGCATGGGAAATCTTCACCGGCACTGAGGCCGGCGGCGGTTTCGCCTCCGCGGAGGCCGATATTCGCGCCGCCCTGGACGCTACCTGGGAAAAGCGCCGCGCCGACATCGCACACCGCCGCACCAAGGTCACCGCTATCAACGAGTTCCCGAACCTGGCTGAAGCCCCACTGGCTCCTGAGGCCCGCCCGGAGGGCGACCCGATTCGCCGTTGGGCAAGCGACTTCGAGGCGCTGCGCAACCGCTCCGATGACTTCCTGGCTGAAAAGGGCAACCGTCCGCTGATTGCCATGCTGCCGCTGGGTCCGCTGGCCAAGCACAACATCCGCACTGGTTTTACCTCCAACCTGCTGGCTTCCGGCGGTATCGCCGTCGCCAACCCCGGCCAGGTTGTGCCGGGCGAGGCCGGTTTCGAAGAGGCAGTGAAGGCCTCACCGATTGTCGTGCTGTGCGCAGCCGACAGCGAGTACGAGACCTCGGGCCAGGACGCTGTCAAGGCCGCCCGCGCCGCCGGCGCTAAGGAGGTCCTGGTGGCCGGCTCCGAGAAGAGCTTCGCCAATGCCGCTGAGGACGCTCGCCCCGACGGATACCTGAACATGACCATCGATGCTGTCGCGGAGCTGTCCCGACTGCTGAACGAACTGGGAGCGTGAAGGAAGTAATGACCACCATCCCAAATTTCGCTGACATCTCCCGCAACACCGACGACGCGGCCGCTGCCACTGACAAGGAAGCTGCCGCGGAAGCAGGTGAAGTGTGGACCATTCCAGAGGGCATCGATGTCAAGCGCGTCTACGATCGCGCTGACCGCGACGCCGCTGCCGCCGAGGGCCACCCGGTAGATTCTTTCCCGGGTATCGCCCCATTCATGCGCGGGCCGTATCCGACCATGTACACCAACCAGCCGTGGACTATTCGCCAGTACGCTGGCTTCTCCACCGCAGCTGAGTCCAATGCCTTCTACCGCCGCAACCTCGCGGCCGGCCAGAAGGGCCTTTCGGTCGCTTTCGACCTGGCTACCCACCGTGGCTACGACTCGGACAACCCGCGTGTGTCCGGCGACGTCGGTATGGCCGGCGTGGCAATTGACTCGATTTACGACATGCGTGAGCTCTTCCAGGGCATTGACCTGGGCGGCGTCTCGGTGTCTATGACCATGAACGGCGCTGTGCTGCCGATTCTGGCCTTCTACATTGTCACCGCTGAAGAGCAGGGCGTTTCGACCGAGCAGCTGCGCGGTACGATCCAGAACGACATTCTCAAGGAGTTCATGGTTCGTAACACGTACATCTACCCGCCGAAGCCTTCGATGCGAATCATCTCCTCGATCTTCGAGTACACCTCGGCAAAGATGCCGAAGTTCAACTCGATTTCGATTTCCGGCTACCACATTCAGGAAGCGGGCGCGACGGCCGACCTTGAGCTCGCTTACACGCTTGCCGACGGCATCGAGTACCTGCGGGCCGGTATTGACGCTGGCCTGGAAGTTGATAGGTTCGCTCCGCGTCTATCCTTCTTCTGGGGCATCTCGATGAACACCTTCACCGAGATCGCCAAGCTGCGTGCAGGCCGTATCCTCTGGTCTGAGCTAGTTGGCAAGTTTGGCCCGAAGAACCCGAAGTCGCAGTCCCTGCGTACTCACTCGCAGACCTCTGGTTGGTCGCTGACCGCTCAGGATGTCTACAACAACGTCGCGCGTACTGCTGTTGAGGCTATGGCCGCAACACAGGGCCACACCCAGTCGCTGCACACCAACGCACTGGACGAAGCCCTGGCACTGCCGACTGACTTCTCAGCCCGTATTGCTCGTAACACTCAGCTGCTGCTTCAGCAGGAGTCCAACACGACGCGTCCGGTTGATCCGTGGGCTGGTTCCTACTACATCGAGTGGCTGACTAATGAGCTGGTCAAGCGTGCACGCCAGCACATCGACGAGGTCGAAGAGGCCGGCGGTATGGCACAGGCCACCATCGAGGGCATTCCGAAGCTGCGTATTGAAGAGGCCGCAGCTCGTACGCAGGCCCGTATTGACTCGGGCCGTCAGGCTCTCATCGGCGTGAATAAGTACCAGGTCGAAGAGGACGAGGCCATCGAGGTTCTCAAGGTTGAGAACTCCCGCGTGCGCCAGGAGCAGATTGACAAGCTGGCTCGCCTGCGCGCCGAGCGCGACGAGGAAGAGGTTCAGAAGGCACTGGCCGCTCTGACCGACGCTTGCCGTAACCCGGGTGAACCGGGGGACCTGGACAAGAACCTGTTGAAGCTCGCTGTCGACTGTGCTCGCGCCATGGCCTCCATCGGTGAAATCTCCGACGCCATGGAAGAGGTCTTTGGCCGCCACCAGGCCGAGATTCGTACCCTTTCCGGCGTCTACAAGGACGAAGTTGGCAAGGAGGGAGCCGTGTCCAACGTCTCCAAGGCCATCGCCATGGCCGATAAGTTCGAAGAGCAGGAAGGTCGCCGTCCCCGTATCTTCCTGGCCAAGATGGGCCAGGATGGTCACGACCGCGGCCAGAAGGTCATCGCGTCCGCCTACGCGGACCTCGGCATGGACGTTGACGTGGGACCGCTGTTCCAGACTCCGGAGGAGGCCGCCAAATCGGCAGTCGACTCGGATGTCCACGTCGTCGGTGTTTCTTCACTAGCCGCCGGACACCTGACGCTCGTTCCTGCCCTGCGCGATGAGCTGGCAAAGCTGGGGCGCGAGGACATCATGATTGTTGTCGGTGGTGTTATCCCACCGGGCGACTTCCAGGAACTCTACGATGCCGGCGCCGCGGCTATTTACCCGCCGGGCACTGTCATCGCTGATTCGGCAATCGACATGATGACCAAGCTCTCTAACGAGCTGGGCCTCGACCTTGCCGTTGACGAAGAGTCCTAAATAACTACCGCATCCGCGCTGGGCTGACTGTTCAGCTCAGCGCGTTGTCGGAATTGAGAAGTAGCGATGAACGAGTATCTTGAAGAAAACCTGGGCACCCTCGTCACTACCGCTGGCACGGTCGTTCAGGGAAAGACCGCTGTAGCCCCCGAAGTCGTCCGCCGTGCGCGACGACGGATTGATGTCGACGACCTCTTTGAGGGCGTGCGGGCTGGAAACCGCACTAAGTTGGCTCGGGCAATCACGCTGCTGGAGTCGACTGCTCCGGCGCATAAGGTGCTGGCTCAAGAGCTACTGGTGAAGTTGCTGCCATTTTCCGGCAAGGCCATGCGCGTCGGACTTACCGGCGTCCCCGGCGTCGGTAAATCAACCACGATTGAAACCCTCGGGCTAAAGCTGATCGAGGAAGGCCACCGCGTTGCGGTGCTGGCCATCGACCCGTCGTCGACGAAGTCCGGTGGCTCGATTCTGGGCGACAAGACCCGTATGTCCCGGCTCTCGGCCGCGGATGAAGCCTTCATCCGTCCGTCGCCCTCTGCGGGCACGCTCGGTGGTGTCGCCAAGGCAACGCGTGAGGCCATGGTGGTGCTCGAGGCCGCAGGCTACGACATTGTCATCGTCGAAACTGTCGGCGTCGGTCAGTCCGAGGTCGCGGTGGCCCAGATGGTGGATACGTTTGCGTTTCTGGCACTCGCCGGCGCTGGTGACCAACTCCAGGGCATCAAGAAGGGTGTGCTGGAGATGGCCGACGTGATTTCTATCAACAAGGCGGATGGTAAGAACTTGCGCCCGGCAAAGCGCGCTGCGCGTGATCTGATGACGGCCATGAAGATGGTTCGCTCCTCAGACCAAGTCTGGAC
Source organism: Corynebacterium sp. HMSC055G02 (assembly GCF_001809065.1). Classification (NCBI taxonomy): domain Bacteria; kingdom Bacillati; phylum Actinomycetota; class Actinomycetes; order Mycobacteriales; family Corynebacteriaceae; genus Corynebacterium; species Corynebacterium sp. HMSC055G02. Next base: position 133,534 of record NZ_KV795635.1, read on the forward strand.
GCCACCGGTACTGACTATGTCGGCATTGGAAGACGACGGCATCGACAAGTTCTGGCAAGCCATCGAAGACCATGTCGAGGCTATGCACGAGAATCATCTCTTTGATGAAAACCGCGCTAACCAGCAGATTAAGTGGATGTGGTCCATGGTGCACGAAACGCTCTTGCAGCGACTCAACACCAACGAGGCTGTGCAGACAGAGAGCACCCTGGTGGAAAAACAACTCCGCTCGGGGCAGCTGACACCGACGCTCGCCGCCCAGCGCATCATGGAGGCATTCGACCAGGGAAGGGCATCGAACGCCGGGCTCGCCAACTAGGTTCCGGAGGGTGTGGGATTTTCGTCGTAAAGCGAGTAAAGCGAGCGTATCCGTGTGCGCCTACTGACCGCGGTGATGGGGCGGATCGCTGTAGAGCGTGTGTTCGGCGAAGTGGAGAGCGTTGACCACCAGGTTGGTGAGGTGCTCGTCGGGCTGAGAATAGAAGCTAGACGTGCCTTCCTTGCGGGTCTGCACCATATTGGCCATGCGCAACTTCGCCAGGTGCTGAGAAATCGCGGGGACGGGGCGATCGAGCGCGCTAGCGATGGCGGTGACGGTCATCTCCCCGTCACGAAGGAGCGACAGGATGGAGAGACGCGTCTTGTCTGCCATCAACTTCAGTACGCTAGTGGCAACGTCGAGCTCGGTGCTCGTAGGAGCCTTCTCAGTCATTTGGAGGGGTTAGTCCTTTCGAAGTCGACATGCCAAACACTTACTATGTTCAATGAGTTGAACCTTACTACGTATTGATACCAGTATTCAATTTCAGATGTCACAATAGGCTGTCACGAAAAGGGGAAGAGTGCACCTAAGGGGCAGCGACCAAAAGTACTGAAAATTCCTTCAGTAATATCATCTGCATGGATTGGTTGATGGGCACCTTCCCGTGGCTGGTGGAGGACTTAACGTGGTGGCAAGTACTATTTTTCGCACTCGACTACACGATTAAGTTCATCGCGATTGGGTGGGTGCCGGAAAACCGAAGCCCATCGGCTTCGACGGCGTGGCTGCTACTGATTCTGCTGATTCCATTTATCGGCCTACCTCTGTTCCTCTTCCTGGGCTCGCAGCAAATCACGGGCCGTAGGCACGAGGTACAGGCACTGGCGCAGGAGCTCATTGCGGAACGTACCGAGCATCTTCCCGACGTACCGGATGATGCCGAGATAGAAGATGATGTTGTCAACGTATTCAAGCTCTCGCGTCAGCTCACGGGAATGCCGGCAATTGCCAGCGCAGAAAAGGGACTTTTCACCGAATTCAATGCCTCCATTGACCGCATGATTGAGACCATCGATGCGGCTCAGAAATCTATCCACGTGCAGTCCTACATCTTTGCACTGGATTCCAGCACGGAGCCTTTCATACAGGCTCTTGAACGCGCGCACGACAGGGGACTAGAGGTCAAGGTACTGGTCGATCCAATTGGTTCGTGGAAGTACCCCGGCTACTACAAGCTGAAAAAGCGCCTGGACCAGGCTAAAATCTCCTGGCACCCGATGCTGCCCGTGAGCTTGCTGAAGCTCACCTGGCGCCGCCTGGATCTGCGTAATCACCGCAAGCTCGTAGTTGTTGACGGCGACATTGTATTCATGGGCTCGCAGAATTTGATTGAGCCCGAATATCAGAAGAAAAAGAACCATAAGATCGGCCGTCGCTGGGTGGACACGTGGATTGAGCTCGAGGGCGATATTGCGCTGGCCTTCGACGCAATTTTCGCGGTTGATTGGACCAGCGAGCTATACAAGACCCCAGACGCCACCAGGGACTATTCACTCCACAACACCGAAGTCAACGACAACTACAACGTTGTCCAGGTGCTGCCGTCGGGTCCGGGCTTCAGCACGGAGCCGAACCTGCGCGTCTTCAATAACATGATCTACCAGGCACACGAGCGGATTATCGCCGTCAGCCCGTACTTCGTCCCCGACGAATCCATGCTCATGGCGCTGACCTCTGCCGCATATGGAGGCATCGACGTCCAGCTCTACGTCAACGAAGAGTCCGATCAGTTCATGGTCGGCCACGCGCAGCAGTCCTACTACCAGGCACTGCTAACCGCTGGCGTGAAGATCTACCGCTATCCGGCGCCTGCGGTCCTGCACTCCAAGTTCATGGTTATCGACGACCGCATGGCCATGTTCGGCTCCTCCAATCTGGATATGCGCTCGTTCGGCCTCAACTACGAGATCACGCTTCTTTCCGCCGCCGGTTCCATCGTGGACAAACTGATCATGCTTGCCGACGAGTACCGCGACAAATCTTTCCTGCTCACCCAGGAGGAATGGAATGACCGGCCCCTTCGTCAGCGCTACCTGGACTCTGTTTTCCGCTTGACCTCGGCGCTGCAATAGGGCAGTCCCATTGGTCCGACAGACAAAGCAAAAATCCCGAGAGCTGCACTAATTGCAGTTTCTCGGGATTTATCTTGTGTCCGGAGGGGGACTTGAACCCCCACGCCCGTTAATAGGGCACTAGCACCTCAAGCTAGCGCGTCTGCCATTCCGCCACCCGGACCGGGTAGGAAGCACTTCCGTGCTGACCTGTGATACTGTATCCCGACTACATAATGAAACACAAATTGGCAGGTCAGAGGGGCATTAGCGCGCCAAACCTGGGTGTAATTACATCAGCGGTGTTAGCCCCGCATCCGCCTTGGATTCGCACTGAGAATCAGGCCCTGCAGATAGGGAGTCTTGTAAAGTCCCTGCAGCGCGCTCATAAAGTAGGCACACTGGTAGTTATGACTACGAATTCCAACGACACCGCAAACGACACTGCAAATGCTCCGGTTTTCCCGGGACCAGATCCGTACGCACCGCTGAAGGATTTGCCAACCTTCGAGCTGTCCTCGCCAGATATCAAGGACGGCGAGAAGATTGCGGATGAATTCCGCGCTCCGTCGAATGTTTCCCCACAACTGGATTGGGCAAATCTGCCGGAGGGCACTAAGTCCATTGCCGTGACCTGCTTCGATCCGGATGCTCCGACCGCTTCGGGCTTCTGGCACTGGGCTGTCTTCAACATTCCAGCGACCGAAAAGGGTCTGCCACAGGGAGCTGGCTCCGAAGACGGCTCTAAGCTGCCAGAAGGCGCTATCCAGCTTGTCGGCGACTCGGGCATGCGTGGTCACTACGGAGCTAACCCACCGGCGCAGCATGCCCCACACCGTTACATGTATGCGGTGCACGCGGTCGACGTGGAGAAGCTTGAAGTTCCGGAAGATGCGACGCCGACCGTGCTTGGCTTCAATCTGTACTTCCACTCGATTGCGCGTGCCATCATCACGCCGTGGTGGGAGAACGTCGGGGAGTAGGGATACGACGCCCACACGGGCAACTCAACCGACCGGGCACGCTACTCATACAGAAAACCCCGGGGCCAGCGCCTTCATGGCCGCTGGCCCCGGGGTCACGTGTTTATTGGGTTAGGAAGCCTCAACGGCTTTCAGCAATTAACCACGCCACGGCAGACCACAGCCGACTGCCTCCGAAATGGAGTAGAATCCCTGAGCTCGAATCTGGCGAGCCAACCCTTGGTGAATGTCACGAATCCAGTCCGGACCGCCATAAATCAACGGTGTGTAGCCCTGCAGTAGGGAAGCGCCGTTGGCAATCCGCTCCCACGCTTGCTCAGCCGTTTCTATGCCGCCGACGCTGATGAGAACTAGTTTGTCTCCGACGCGCTCGTGCAGCAGCTTCAGCACCTCTAGTGACCGAGCTGCCACAGGAGCACCCGAGACTCCACCGGCCCCCATCTCCGCGACCTCATCCGCGGGCGTACGCAGGCCCTCGCGAGAAATGGTGGTGTTGGTAGCCACAATGCCCGCCAGCCCCAGGTCAACCGCCAAGTCAGCAACTGCGATGACATCATCGTCGGAGAGATCAGGAGCAATCTTGACCAGCACCGGCGAGTCGGTCTCCTCAGTCACCGCTGCCAGAATCGGGCGCAGTGACTCCACTGCCTGAAGGTCGCGCAGACCCGGCGTATTCGGTGAGGAGACGTTGACAACAACGTAGTCCGCCAAGCCGCCGAGCTGGCTAGCCGATTCTCGATAGTCATCGACGGCCTCTTCCAGCGGAGTCACCTTGGTCTTACCAATGTTGATACCAATCACGTCGTCACTGCGACGCGCCCGCAAGTTCTCCGCTACAGCAGCGGCGCCGGGGTTGTTGAAACCCATGCGGTTCAAAATGGCGCGATCTTCCTTCAGACGGAACAGACGCGGGCGATCGTTGCCCGGCTGCGGCTTGGCAGTCACGGTTCCCAGTTCCGCGTAGCCAAAACCAATTGGCCCCCAGCAATCCGGAGCAATAGCAGCCTTGTCGAAGCCTGCGGCGAGCCCCAGCGGACGCGGGAAGTCCACGCCGAACACGGTTTGACGCAGCACAGCATCGTCAACAACGAGTAACTTGCTCACCGCCCGCTGTAGACTCTCCGACTTCTGCAGCCCCTTCAGGGTCTTCGAGATGGCCTCGTGAATCTGCTCCGGTGGGACCTGGAACATTGCCTTTAGCGCGAGTTGATAGGACTTGGCGCGAAGTTTCGAAGGCATCTACTTAGTCTCTCCCTCGGAGTCGTCTGCTCCCTTGGTGTCACCTGCACCGGTCGGTAGTTTATCGGCTGGTTCCCGAACCGACATCTCCTCACGAATCTTCTCTGCATCCTGCTTGAAATCAGCAATTGCCTTATCGACGTCCGCGGAGTCAAAAATCTGGGCCCCGTCACCGGTAGCCGAGAAGACGCCAATCTGGCCATCCTCGGTGGCAACAATCGACTGTGGATCTGCAACCGTGTTGATGTCCGCGACCTTGACTGGGGTACCCGAGCTGATGTCGTAGCCAGTCAGCTTGTTCACCTTCGTCGAAGTCACCCAGACAATTCCGCGCGATTCATCGACCGCTACCGCCCACGGAGCCTCCGGGGCCGGAGCTGCCTGGTGGAGGCGAATGACGTCAGTGGCAGTGTAAATAAGAAGCTGGTTGCCCTTGGTGTCTGCGGCAGCAATGACATGATCACCGGAAGCTACCTTGCCGACGCCGATACCCGCACGCAGCGCAGAGCCAGCGCGGGACTCATCGAGCTTGAGCTCATGCACCGAAGTCTCCGGACGGTTGACCTCTAACAGCTTGACGTCCGCGTCATTGTCCGCTTTGGGAATCTCAACGAGCTGCGACCCGTTATTGGCAGCCTTGAAGTCACTGGCCAACTCACCATCAGCGCCGAACACATCGACGACATTGCTATCCGCATGGGCACCGATGATGCGGCCGCCTTCCAGGCCAACTGCGGCGGAGTAGTTGGTGCCACGGCCGACAACGGCCGTTTCCGTAGCCTGGTCAGTAATGACGTGGATGCCATCTTCACACGGCAGCAAAGCGTTAGGGCCGCCCGGCGCGAGCTCACCACACTTCGCGCCCAGCTTCATTGATCGCTCAATTGGGTTATTCAGCGGACCGGCAAAGATTTTGTCCCCGGCCTTCAGGACAACTCGGTCGCCGACCAGCACGGCATCGGTAACGCCCTCATCAATCTTCTTGGCCCTCCCGATAGCAGTATCGGGAGCAGCGGGTGAAGCGGCCGGCACTGGCGTGGCGTTGCCCATTCCGGCATCGATGTCTCCTTCCACATCGGAGGAGCACCCTGCCAGGACCACTGCGCTAGCGGAAAGCCCCGCTAGAAGGGAGGTTATGACACGTCGACGACTGTTTTCACTCACGCTATAGAAACTACCACCCCGGCCTGATTACTTTGTGGACGCCTCCAGCCGTGGGAGGCTCTCGCATTCGTTGTGCCTTATAAGTCTTTATAAGAATGCGGTTACTGATTACAGCGTGACGTCGTCAAGCGCGTTGCAAATCTGCGGTGGCAGCGTGAGTTGTTCGGCGGTGAGGTTTTCGCGTAGCTGAGCGCGGTCTCGAGCGCCAACGAGGATCGAGGTGACGCCCGGCCGATCGCGTGCCCAGGAAATCGCTGCGACGGCAGCACTGACGCCGAGCCCCTTGGCTGCGGTGGTCAGCGCGCCTGCAACCGTGACGCCGCGCGTGTCGAGATAGTCCTGTACCTCTGCGTCGGCGTGTTCGGAAGCAGCGCGGGAGTCCTCGGGAATGATGTGCTGGTATTTGGCGGTCAAAACGCCTTGGGCCAGTGGGGCGCCACCGATAAAGCCGAGCCCCAAATGCTCACAGGCGGGCAGTAGTTCAGCCTCAGGGCTTCGCTGGAGCAGCGAGTACTCATGCTGTGCGAACACCGGAGCGATTCGATCCGCGGCGGCATGCGTCACCGCCGCCTGCCAACCGCTGTATCCACGCACTCCGGCGTAACGTACTTTCCCCGTGAGCACAGCCCATTCCAGGGTATCGGCGACCTCTTCCGGTGGGGTCAGCCCATCCCAGTAGCCGGGCGACCACAGATCAATGTGTTCGACGCCGAGGCGTGCGAGCGTATCGTCGAGGTCCTTTTGCAGTGTCTTACGCGAGCAGTCCACGCGCCTGCCGACGGGCCGCTCGGGGTGTATGCCAGATGCGACCGAGAGCACCAATTCGTCGGCGACACCGCGCTTTGCGATGACTGCACCCAGCATGTCGGCAACAGTGTCGCCGCCGTGGAGTGGGGAAGCGTCGACAAGGTTGCCTCCGGCGTCGAGGAAGTCCGTCAGGATGCGTCCGGCTTCGTCTTGCCTGGTACCCGCACCCCAGGTGGCCGTACCCAGCCCCAAGGCGGAGACGCGTAAACCGCTGTTGCCCAGAATTCGTTGTTGCACGATTTTTACTTTAGGACACCCGTGTGCGGTCGCGGGAAAAGTTCCGCGGGAGAGGTCTCGCTATCGCCGCACCGAAACCTCGCTATAGCCACAACACAAACCGGACGAGTAGCCTATACACCCGTGACTATCATGACGACACTAAGCGCCTCAGCAGATACCGCTGCCGATACCGCCGGCACCGGTATGACCTGGGCGCAGACAATCATCCTGTCCGTAGTGCAAGGTCTGACGGAATTTCTCCCGGTGAGTTCCTCGGGGCACCTTCGGATTGTCTCCGAGCTGCTGTGGGGCCAGGACGCCGGTGCATCCTTCACCGCTGTGGTGCAGCTTGGCACCGAATTGGCTGTGTTGGTGTTCTTCGCCAAGGACATCTGGCAGATCCTCACTGGCTGGTTTGCCGGTCTGTTCAATAAGGAAGCCCGCGGTTTCAACTACCGCATGGGTTGGATGGTGATTGTCGGTACGCTGCCGATTGCCATCATCGGTGTGCTGGGGAAGGACCTCATCCGCGATAACCTGCGCAATCTCTGGATTACAGCCGCTGTGTTGGTGCTTTTCTCCTTTGTCTTTATCGCCGCAGAGAAGTTCGGCCGTCGTGAGCGCAACTATGAAGAGCTGACCATGCGAGATGCCATCGTCATGGGTTTCGCGCAGTGCCTGGCGCTCATTCCGGGTGTGTCGCGCTCGGGCGGTACGGTGTCTGCCGGCCTGTTCTTGCACTTGGACCGAGAGGTTGCAACGCGCTTTTCCTTCCTGCTGGCTATCCCCGCTGTTTTCGCTGCTGGAATTTTTTCGCTTCCAGACGCGTTTGACCCTGCGGCGGGACAGGCCGCTAGTGGAGCGCAATTGGCCATCGGTACGCTGATTGCCTTCGTCGTCGGCTATGCGTCTATTGCATGGCTGCTGAAGTTCGTGTCGAACCACTCCTTCGCTTGGTTCGCCGCGTACCGCATCCCGGTCGGTTTGATTGTTATGGTGTTGCTCGGCTTCGGCACGATCAACGCTGTTTAGTGAGGTAGTGAGTATTTAATGCATTCGTGGCCCCAACCACAGGTTCCCAGTCTCGGCGATGCGCGTTTCGATGTGTTCAACCGCGCCAGCAATACAGGTAAGGCGCATTCGCTTGACGACGAAAGCTCAACATCGGTACCCCTACGCCTCTACGACACCGCGGATCAGAAGGTCTCCCAGGTGGAAGCGGGACCGGAGGCGACCATGTACGTGTGTGGCATCACACCCTATGACGCCACGCACCTGGGGCACGCAGCAACCTACCTCACCTTTGATCTGATTTACCGTCAGCTGCTGGATAATGGACACTCGGTGCATTACGTGCAGAACATCACCGATGTCGATGACCCGTTGTTCGAACGTGCGGAGCGCGATGGGGTGGACTGGCGCGAGCTGGGCACCTCGCAGATTGATTTGTTTCGCTCGGATATGGAAAACCTGTCGGTGATTCCACCGCGCGACTACATCGGCGCCATTGAGTCCGTGGGCGAGGTCGTGGAAATGGTCGAGAAGCTGCTGGAGAATGGCTCGGCCTACCAGCTCACCGATGACGAGTACCCGGATGTGTACTTCCGCAAGAGTGCCACTGAGAACTTTGGTTACGAGTCCAATTACTCGGCAGAGCAGATGGCGGAGTTCTTTGCGGAGCGCGGTGGCGACCCGGATCGCCCGGGCAAGGAGGACCCACTGGACGCGCTGGTGTGGCGTGCCGCTCGCCCCGGGGAGCCAAGCTGGGAGGCTCCTTTTGGTGCGGGCCGGCCGGGTTGGCACATTGAGTGCTCGGCGATTGCCACCAACCGCCTGGGTAAGAGCTTCGACATTCAGGGCGGTGGCTCGGATCTCGCGTTCCCGCACCACGAGTTCTCGGCGGCTCACGCTGAAGCCGCTACTGGCTGTGCACGTATGGCGCGCCATTATGTTCACGCTGGCATGATTGCGCTCGACGGCGTGAAGATGTCCAAGTCGCTGGGCAACCTGGTGTTTGTCTCCAAGCTGGTGGCCGCCGGCGTCGACCCGAGTGCTATTCGCATTGGCGTCTTCGCCAGCCATTACCGCTCTGATCGCGATTGGTCGGACGAGGTGCTGGAGGCGGCCAAGGCACGTCACGAGGCCTGGCGTGCGGCTTGCGCAACTACAAAGACTGCCACCGATGAGAAGGCTGTGAGCGCAGCAGCGGCACTGGTTGCCGATGTGCGCGCAAGCCTGGCCAATGACCTGGATACGCCGGCTGCTCTGGCCGCTATCGATGCCTGGGCTGCGGAGTGGTCCTCGGATACCAGCAACAAGGCAGATGCTGGCACAGTAACCGGCGCAGCGGGTGCCGGAGAATTCGTTGCCGCCGCGCTGGACGCGCTGCTTGGCGTTAAAATTTGAGCATGAGCAACTCAGATCTGTCTGCTGTCGAAGTAACGCAAGAGAACATCGATAAGCTAGTTGCCGATTTGCGCATGTTTGCCACCGGCAGCTACCTGCAGCCCGAGGAACGCGAGTTCTGGGAGCCACTTTTTGACGAATCGGTAGCCGACCAGGTCGGGGAAGCCCTCCGTGAGGCCGCCGCTGGTATTGATCAGGCGGCGGAACTGGCCGTCGATAAGCGAGAAGAAGCCGCAACGCAGGCGGTAGAGAACTGCCTACAGCGCGTGGCTGCGATTGAGCATGAGCACGGTGGCTCGATTTTTGATGAGGAGCTCGACGAGATTCTCGCGATTATCAATTCCGCAACGAAGGCTGTCGGTTTGGACCTGCCTGCGGTGAAGGCGGAAAGCTACTTTGAGATGGAATAACCAGCCCGATTAACGGCGCGGTTATGAAAGTAGACTAAGGTGTCTATTCATGACTGATCGCCACTCTTCCGAGTTCCTCACCGCACTGCACAGCCGTGTACTCATTGGCGATGGCGCCATGGGTACCCAGCTGCAGTCTTTTGACCTCGACGTTGACGCGGACTTCCTCGGCTACGAGGGCTGTAATGAGATTCTCAATGACACTCGTCCCGACATCATCGAGACGATTCACCGGCGTTATTTCGAGGCCGGCGCCGACCTGGTGGAAACCAATACCTTCGGCTGCAACTTCCCGAACCTCGCGGATTACGACATTGAAGACCGTATCCAGGAGCTAGCGCACAAGGGCACCGCAATCGCCCGCAAGGTCGCTGACGAAATGGGGCCGGGGCGCGAGGGTATGCGACGCTTTGTCCTCGGTTCGCTGGGCCCGGGCACGAAGCTGCCGTCTTTGGGGCACGCTCCGTACGCTCAGCTTCGCGACGCTTACACGGAGGCCGGACTCGGCATGATTTCCGGTGGCGCGGATGCGTTTTTGATTGAGACCTGTCAAGACTTGCTGCAGGTCAAGGCAGCAGTCAATGGCGTCAAGGCCGCCATGCGACAGGCTGAGAAGAAGATTCCGATTGTCGTCCACGTGACTGTCGAGACCACAGGCACCATGCTGATGGGCTCGGAGATTGGTGCAGCCCTGGCAGCGCTGCAGCCGCTGGGTATCGACATGATTGGCCTAAACTGTGCGACCGGCCCGGACGAGATGAGCGAGCACCTACGCTACCTGTCCAACTTCGCCTCCATTCCGGTATCGGTAATGCCGAATGCGGGTCTGCCAGTGCTGGGTAAGAACGGTGCGACCTACCCGCTGACCGCCCCAGAGCTGGCCACAGCGCTGCGCGGCTTTGTTGAAGAGTTTGGCCTGGCGATGGTCGGTGGCTGCTGTGGTACCACACCGGAGCATGTTTCCGCTGTTCGCGATGCTATTACCGGTGCAGGCGCTTACGCTGAGCAGGGCCCTGCTGTTCAGGCAGCACGCCCATCGACGGATCCGGATGCAAAGCCAATCGATGAGGTCGCTTCTCTGTACTCGGCAGCCCCGCTGACGCAGACAACCGGCATCACCATGATTGGTGAGCGCACCAACGCCAACGGTTCCAAGGCTTTCCGCGAGGCCATGCTGGCCGGCGATTGGGAGAAGTGCCTTAACACCGCCCGCGGTCAGGTCACCGATGGCGCACACATGATTGACCTGTGTGTGGACTACGTGGGGCGCGACGGTCGCGATGACATGGCAACCCTGGCATCGCAGATCGCCACCTCGGTGACGTTGCCGGTCATGCTGGACTCCACGGAACCGGAGGTTTTGAAGACTGGCCTGGAGCACCTCGGTGGTCGCTGCGCGGTCAACTCTGTGAACTTTGAAGACGGCGATGGCCCGGACTCGCGTTACCAGCGCATTATGCGCCAGGTTGTTGAGCACGGTGCTGCCGTGGTCGCTTTGACTATCGACGAAGAAGGTCAGGCGCGTACAAAGGACAAGAAGATTGAGATCGCCGAGCGTCTCATCGCCGACATCACCGGCACGTGGGGACTGCGCGAGCAGGACATTATTGTCGACTGTCTGACTTTCCCGATTTCCACTGGCCAGGAGGAAACTCGCCGCGACGGCATCGAAACCATCGAAGCCATCCGCGAACTTAAGCGTCGCCACCCGAACGTGCACACCACGCTCGGTCTGTCCAACATTTCCTTCGGTCTGAACCCGGCGGCTCGCCAGGTACTCAACTCGGTGTTCCTCAACGAGTGCATCGAGGCCGGCCTGGACTCCGCCATTGCCCACAGCTCCAAGATCTTGCCGATGAACAAGATTGACAACAAGCAGCGCGAAGTCGCTCTCGATATGGTGTACGACCGCCGTCGTGAAGCGGGACACCCCGACGGGGAGTACGACCCACTGCAGGTATTCATGGAGCTCTTTGAAGGAGTCTCCGCCGCTGACGCGAAGGACGCCCGGGCCGAAAAGCTTGCCGCCATGCCGCTGTTCGACCGCCTGGCGCAGCGCATCATCGACGGTGAGCGCACGGGTATCGAGGCTGACCTCGATGAGGGCATGAAGGAAAAGGAACCGCTGGCGATTGTTAACGAGGACCTGCTGCGTGGCATGCAGACCGTTGGTGACCTGTTCGGTTCCGGCCAGATGCAGCTGCCATTCGTGCTGCAGTCGGCCGAGACGATGAAGGCCGCGGTGGGCTACCTCGAGGGCTTTATGGATGCCGAGGATGCCACGGGCTCCAAGGGTTCGATTGTGCTGGCCACGGTGAAGGGCGATGTCCACGACATCGGCAAGAACCTGGTGGAGATTATTCTCTCCAACAACGGCTACACCGTGCATAACCTGGGCATTAAGCAGCCGATCGCTACGATTCTGTCCGCCGCCAAGGAACTGGATGTCGACGCCATCGGCATGTCCGGCCTGCTGGTGAAGTCCACTGTGGTGATGAAGGACAACCTGCTGGAGATCAACTCCGCCGGCGATGCCACCCGCTTCCCAGTACTGCTCGGCGGCGCCGCGCTGACGCGTAGCTACGTGGAAGACGACCTGTCCGAGCTCTACCACGGCGATGTCTACTACGGCAGGGATGCCTTCGAAGGACTGCGCATCATGGACGAGCTGATGGCAGCTAAGAAGGGCCTCGGCCCAGACGAGAATTCGCCAGAGGCCATTGCTGCCCGCGAGAAGAAGGAAGCTCGCCGCGCCCGCCGTGAGCGCTCCAAGCGCATCGCCGCGCAGCGCGCCGCCAAGGCTGCTGCTGAAGCCCCCGAGGTGCCGGAGCGTTCCGATGTCGCCGCTGATGTCCCCGTTGCGACACCGCCGTTCTGGGGAACCCGCATTGTCAAGGGCCTGCCCCTCGACGACTACCTGACCACCCTCGACGAACGCGCTCTGTTCATGGGACAGTGGGGTCTGCGCGGCACCCGCGGCGACGAGGGACCGAGTTACGAGGAACTGGTCGAATCCGATGGTCGTCCACGCCTGCGCGCATGGCTGCAGCGCCTGCGCGCCGAGAACATCCTCCAGCATGCGGCTGTCGTCTATGGCTACTTCCCAGCAGTTTCTGAGGGCGATACCGTACACGTACTGCCGCTACCTGCGGAAGGGGAGCAGCCCGACCCCGCGGCAGAGCCAGTGGTGTCCTGGACCTTCCCGCGCCAGCAGCGTGGTCGCTTCCTATGCATTGCTGACTTCATTCGCTCGCGCGAAGATGCCATCGCCGCAGGACAGTCCGACGTCATGCCGTTCCAGCTGGTGACCATGGGACAGCCCATCGCTGACTTCGCCAACGATATTTACGCCAAGAACGAATACCGCGACTACCTGGAGGTTCACGGTATCGGCGTGCAGCTCACCGAGGCGCTGGCCGAGTACTGGCACCAGCGCATTCGCTCCGAGCTCGCGTTCTCCGACGGCACAAGTGTTGGCGCGGAAGACTCCGACGATACCCAGGACTTCTTTGACCTGAAGTACCGTGGCGCTCGTTACTCCTTCGGCTATGGTTCCTGCCCGGATCTGACCTTCCGTCAGGGCATGATTGACCTGCTGCAGCCGGAGCGCATCGGCGTGGAGCTCTCTGAGGAGCTCCAGCTGCACCCAGAGCAGTCCACCGATGCGTTCGTGCTCTACCACCCGGAAGCGAAGTACTTTAACGTGTAGCTTCGCGTTATCCCTGCGGTCGCACCAGCAAGGTCTGCATGCTGCGGCCGATGGGGCCGTGCACATCGTAGAGCTCGCCCGCGGTCATGCCGATTCCGTCCGGCCCAATGGAACCGCGGGCGGCGATGCCCACCCAGCCGCCGTCTTCCGACTGCAACTCCGATTCCGCCGACTTCTCCGAGGCGCCGAGCTGGGGGAGTCGGTGCAGGTGAACCACTAAGTCGGTATTCATAAACGCCCACTGGTGCGGGCTCAGCGTGGCCCCGATACCGTTGGCGGTATCAGCTACCTGCATGACTCGCTCCACCGCAGTCGGCTCCTCCCCGAGCACGATTGGGTACTGCGCGCGAACCCAGTGAATTTGCGTCTCGGCCAGCTCTTCCGTCGCGCCGGCGCGGGCTTCAATTGATTCGATGTAGCCGCCACTCCAATCGTCGGTAAGCGGAATGTACTCGGCGCTGCATTCCTCGGGCCCGGGCACCTGCTTGTCGAATGCACGCTCAATATCCCGCGTATCCGCAGTGGCCATCATCCATGCGGACGCCGTGGCAACTGGCCGCCAGGCACCCTTGACGTCGGCAAGCAATTCGGCTTCGACCTTGGCGATTTGCCGCCCCGGGCGCGAGACCCATGAGCGCGCGCGGAGCTCCGTGTACGGTACAGCCGACAACAGATCCACGGCGATGCGAGTAATACGCATCCCCTCGCTTTCCAGACGGCGGCGCTCCAACATGCGCGTCAGCAGCGCCGACGGCGGCGCACCGTGCTGAAACGGCCCCCACGCCCCATAAGTGAAGCTAGTGGGCATGAAGCGCTCGTAGCTGAGCTCGCCTTCGGTGACCGTCCCTAGCGGAATGAAGTATGCCTCGGGTTGGTCGATAGCCTGGGCGAGCGAATCTTCAGTGGTTGTCATAGCGAGTCGATGCCTTTCATTCACGCGGAACACGTTCATGCGGTGGTTTCATGCAGCACCGCAACATACTTTCCTTCCTGAAACTCTAAACCTTCATCCGACGGTTTTGCTGACATAATCGCTAAATGCTTGATTGCCTGGCATAGTCGCATGGTGTGAAAGCAATTTTGTGGGACATGGACGGCAGCCTCATCAACACGGAACCTCTGTGGGAGATTGCCACGTACGACCTCTCGGAATTCGTAGGCCGTCGCCTGACTCCGGAGTTGCGCATGCAGTGCGTCGGCAACACGCTCTGGGACACGCTGTCGATTTGTGCTGATCATGCGGGACGCACGCTTGACGACGAGCTGTTTGCCTCGGGCTCCCAATTCGTCGAAGGTCGCTTCACAGAATTGGTTCTAGAACATGGGGTGGAGTGGCGCCCGGGTGTGCCGGAGATTTTGGACCAGGCCCGAGCTGGTGACATTCCGGTGGTGTTGGTGACCAATACCCGTCGGCACGTGGCGCAACCCTGCATTGATGTCATGGGGGAGCAGCACTTCGCCGCAACAGTGTGTAGCGATGAGGTGGCCAACGGCAAACCGGCACCGGATCCGTACTTGCGTGGCGCAGAGCTAGCCGGATTTGCGCCAGAGGACTGCCTGGCTATCGAAGATTCCTCAACGGGGGTGCGCTCTGCACTCGCTGCGGGATGCACGGTGGTGTGGAATCCAATGCCGGATGTGAGCGTTTCGCAGGCTGATGTGGGGACGTTAGTACCCCCGGCGCGCTTCATTTCGGGCAATTTGGATACCTCGAATTTGGGCTTATTGCGGGCTGCTTTCGCGGGCGAGTAGACGACATGGAACAATAGACCGGGTGAAGAACTTTGATGACCTGTTTGCAGAGCTGAAGGAAAAAGCACAGTCGCGCCCCGAGGGATCGGGCACAGTCAAGGCGCTGGACGCTGGTGTGCATTTCCAGGGCAAGAAAATTGTCGAAGAGGCCGGTGAGGTCTGGCTTGCAGCTGAGCACGAATCTGACGAAGCCCTCGCAGAGGAGATTTCGCAGCTGTTGTACTGGCTGCAGGTGGTCATGGTCGGTCGCGGGCTGAGCCCCGAGGATGTTTACAAGTACCTGTAGGAGAAATCAACACCATGCTGCGTATTGCCGTGCCCAACAAGGGATCGCTGTCCGAGGCGGCAGTCGAAATCCTGAAGGAAGCTGGCTACCCGGGTCGAGGCGACTCCAAGAGCCTGACCATCCACGACGAAGCCAACGACATTGAGTTTTTCTTCCTCCGCCCGAAGGATATTCCTATCTACGTTGGCAACGGCCATCTGGATTTGGGCATCACCGGCCGCGACCTGGCCGCTGACTCGCTGGCTCCGGTCGATGAGGTTCTGAATCTGGGCTTCGGCGCCTCGACCTTCCGCTACGCCGCTCCGGCCGATGAGGAGTGGACCGTAGAAGCTCTGGAGGGCAAGCGCATTGCCACCTCGTACCCGAATCTGGTGCGCGAGGATCTGAAGGCTCGTGGCATTAACGCCACCGTCATTCGCCTTGATGGTGCAGTGGAGATTTCCATCCGCTTGGGAGTTGCCGACGTTATCGCCGATGTTGTCTCCACCGGTCGCACCCTGCGCAAGCAGGGATTGAAGCCATTCGGCGATGTTTTGGTCAGCTCTGAGGCAGTTGTTGTCGGACGCAAGGGTGTAGAGGTCACCGAGGAGCAGCAGGTGTTCCTGCGTCGCATGACCGGCATTCTGCATGCCAAGACGTACTTGATGATTGACTACAACATCCGTGCGTCCGCGCTGGAAGAGGCATCCAAGCTCACCCCGGGGCTGTCCGGCCCGACCGTGTCGCCGCTGGCTAACGAGGATTGGGTAGCAGTTCGCGCGCTAGTTCCGAAGGCAGAGGCCAACCCGCTCATGGACGCACTGGCAAAGATTGGTGCCGAGGCGATCTTGGCTTCGAATATCCGTATCGCGCGTATTTAAGTCACGCGAACCTTACACGCTATCCAGTGGGAGCTTCCTAGCTGAATCCACCCTTTACCTACGCTAGCGTAGGTAGTAATATTGACACTAAGAGTGCGCACGGCGTTAGCCGGACCGAAGCAGTAACTTTATGCCTGTACATGCGGCACATACGCCAGCACTGTAGTTTTGGCGGTGTAACCAATCATCGCCACTAAATGTGGCCCACAAGGCTGCGTCTACTAGGTCTGCTAAAAGGCTAGAAGGGATTGCTTCCACATGTCCGCAACACGTACCGAGGTCGACCTGCTTGGCTCTATGGAGGTCCCGGCAGAGGCTTACTACGGCATCCACACCCTGCGCGCAATCGACAACTACCAAATCTCAGCCAAGACCATCAACGACGTGCCCGAATTCATTCGTGGCATGGTGATGGTGAAGAAGGCCACGGCCATTGCCAACCAGCGCGTCCACACGCTGCCCAGCGATGTTGCAGACATCATCGTCGCCGCATGTGATGAAATCCTGGAAAAGGGACGCTGCATGGATCAGTTTCCAATCGATGTCTTCCAGGGTGGAGCTGGCACCAGTCTCAACATGAACACCAACGAGGTCATCGCTAACCTCGCTCTAGAACTGCTCGGCCTGGAAAAGGGCCGATACGACGTCATTCACCCCAACGATGATGTCAACCAGTGCCAGTCAACCAACGATGCCTACCCAACAGGTTTCCGTCTTGCCATCCACATGTCGCTGCTGAGCCTGCAGAAGCACTTCGACTCCCTGGTTGAGGCTCTACACGCCAAGGGTGATGAATTCAACGACATCATCACAATGGGGCGCACGCAGCTGCAGGATGCCGTTCCCATGACCCTGGGACAGGCTTTCCACGCATTTGCCCACAACCTTGAGGAAGAGCAGGAGTCCATCGCAACTGCGTCGGCACGCCTGCTGCAAATCAACCTGGGAGCAACCGCTATCGGTACCGGTGTAAATGCGCCGGCAGGCTACCGCGAGGCCGTGACCCAGGCGCTGCGTGAGGTCAGTGGCTTTAAGGTGACCTCTGCGAAGGACCTAATCGAAGCCACCAGCGATACCGGCGCCTACGTCAGCGTGCATGCATCCCTGAAGCGCGCGGCCATGAAGATTTCCAAGATGTGCAACGACCTGCGCCTGCTGGCATCGGGTCCACGAGCCGGACTGAATGAAATCAACCTTCCGGAGCGCGCCGCTGGGTCTTCGATTATGCCGGCAAAGGTTAACCCGGTAATCCCAGAGGTCGCGAACCAGGCCTGCTTCAAGGTCTTCGGCAACGACGTGACCCTGACCTGGGCAGCCGAGGCTGGCCAGTTGCAGCTAAACGTGATGGAGCCTGTCATCGGCGCATGCCTCTTCGAGTCGATTGAACTGCTGCGCAGTGCTACCGACACTCTGCGCGACAAGTGCATTACCGGCATCACCGCTAACCCGGAAGTTTGCCGCGGCTATGTGGAAAACTCCATCGGTATCGTGACCTACCTGAATCCGGTCATTGGCCACCACGAGGGCGATATGATTGGCAAGGAAGCCGCTCGCACTGGCCGCTCCGTCCGGGACATTGTCCTCGAACGCGGGCTGATGGACGAGAAGGAGCTCAACCAGGTCCTGAGCACCGAGAACCTCATGCACCCGGAATACCGGGGGAAGCGCTACGTGGCAGGGGAGTCTCGCCTCGACGATTTGTCCTAAGCGGCAACAAGTCTAACGAGTGACTTTTCGGAGATACACATGTTAGTTGCCGTCCAAATCTCTATCGTTCTAGCAGCGATCCTCCTTGGCGCGCGTCTTGGTTCAATTGCTATCGGGTTCGCCGGTGGGCTGGGCGTTTTGGCGCTGGGCATCACCGGGGTTCCGGTCACCAAAGACGACATTCCGTTCGATGTCATCGGCATCATTATGTCGGTAATCGCGGCAATTGCCGCTATGCAGAAGGCCGGAGGCATGGACTATCTCGTCCACATTGCCGAACGGTTGCTGCGCAAGAATCCGCGACACATCACCTACTGGGCCCCGGTTGTCACCTACCTGATGACACTGCTCGCCGGCACCGGCCACACCGCATTTTCCACCCTCCCAGTTATCGCCGAAGTATCCAAGGAGGGAGGCGTTCGCCCGTCCCGCCCGCTGTCCGTGGCGGTCATCGCATCTCAGTTGGCGATTACGGCATCACCCATTTCAGCGGCTGTGGTGCTGATGGCTTCGCTCATGGAACCCCGCGGCGTTGGTTATCTCACACTCCTGGCGATTGTCATTCCTTCGACGTTCCTCGCCATCCTTCCGACCGCCTTTGTCACGAATCACCTAGGCAAAGAGCTTGACGACGATCCGGAGTATCAAAGCCGCTTGGAAAAGGGGTTAGTCTCCAAGCCACGTGGCCAGATGAGCGAATACGTGCCAACCAAGTCGGCCAAGTGGTCCGTGGCGATTTTCCTACTCTCGATTCTCGCGGTGATGGTCTACGCGACCATCAGCACTGAACAGGTCGGCCTCATCGCTGACCCCACGCTCCCACGAAACGAGGCGATCATGTCAATCATGTTGACCGCCGCCACTGTTATCGTGCTGGCCTGCAAGTTGGACGCGGCAACCATTTTGAACACACCGGTGTTCAAATCGGGCATGTCCGCCAGCGTCTGCGTTCTCGGTGTGGCGTGGCTGGGAACCACAATTATCAACCACTACATCGACGACATTAAGGCCGCGTCCGGCAGCCTACTGACCACAATGCCGTGGATGCTGGCAATCGTGCTATTCTTTGCGGCCGCATTGCTGTACTCGCAGGCGGCCACGGCAAAGGCCATCATGCCCGCTGCACTCGCGGTGGGAGTTTCTCCCATCACTGCGATTGCTTCCTTCGCAGCGACTTCCGCGCTATTCGTACTGCCTACTTACCCGACGCTCCTTGCCGCGGTGGAGATGGACGACACTGGCACAACCCGAATTGGCAAATACGTGTTTAACCACTCGTTCATCATCCCAGGCACCTTATGTATTGCCCTGTCCGTCGCGTTCGGTTTCGCCTTCGGCAGCGCACTGCTGTAGTGGGGGGCTACCTAGAACACCGCATAGAGAAACTGACTAGGTTTATGACAAAATCGAAGCGGTTAAGTCCATTCACCTGTCATAAACCTAGTCAGTAACTTGTACTGACACCGTTACCGCCGACGGTGGCACCCCGCGAAAGCTAAGTTCGCCGCGAGAGCCACCCCATCCGCAGCTTTTACTCAGTGCCGCCATCGCCGACAGCACCCGGCCAACCGGGGTACTCCGGTGTGACCCCGCCATAGGCAGGGCACATCTCCTGGAAAGAACACCACCCGCAGAGCTTGGACTTCTTCGGTACAAAGTCACCGTTTTCACCGTCGCGCACGATCGCCGACCACAAGTCGGCAATCTCCGCTTGGAAGGCCTCTAATTCTGTCGCGTTGGGACTCAGCACCAGGTCATCGGCAACCTTCAGGTACATCAACCGCAGCTGTTCCGGGATACGACCGGTGAGCCGCCACCACACCAGCGCGTAAAACCGCATCTGGAAGAGCGCCTCATCCTGGAAGCGAGGAGAGGGCTTCTTGCCCGTCTTGTAGTCGACAATCCGGACCTCACCGGTCGGGGCAATATCGACGCGGTCGATAAAACCACGAAGTGGCACTGACAATGGCACAGTCTGATCCGCATCCGGATCGATAACCAGCTGAACGAACTTTTCCATCTCGGCCGCATCGAAGCCCATGGGGTTTTCCATCATGAAATACCCCTTGAGCAGGCCGCGGCATTCGACCAGGAAGTCGTAGTAATCATCCTCCGGAACTAGCTCAATCAGTTCCTCGTCCTTTGCACGCATGTCCTCCCAGGTCGGCTTCAGCCGTTTCACCGCTGCGGGGTAAGTGCGTTCTTCACGGGGCCAGGCATGCATCTGTTCGAGCACAGCATGCACCAACGTGCCCTTGACCTGCGCGACAGTCGACGGCTCCGGAATCTTGTCAATCGCACGGAACCGGTACTTCAGCGGGCACTGGCGGTAGTCATTAGCTCTCGACGGCGACAGCGCCAACTTAGAGCGGCGGGAAG
Organism: Corynebacterium sp. HMSC055G02; assembly: GCF_001809065.1. Lineage (NCBI taxonomy): Bacteria > Bacillati > Actinomycetota > Actinomycetes > Mycobacteriales > Corynebacteriaceae > Corynebacterium > Corynebacterium sp. HMSC055G02. The sequence goes on from NZ_KV795635.1 coordinate 153,828, forward strand.
GTTGAACTGCTGACTTAGAACTTTGGGCATTGTCGGGCATACTAGCCAGGTTAGAGTACCGCCCGGATTTGGCTGCACCCGACATGACCCGACCCAACCAAACCCCAAAAGGAGCCCACACACCTATGGCATTGAGCGGACCATTCCAAGTCGGCGACCGAGTCCAGCTGACTGACTCGAAGAATCGCCACTTCACCGTCATCCTCGAGGAGGGTGGCAAGTTCTTCACCCATCGCGGCACCATCCTCCACGACGACCTCATCGGCGCCAAGGAAGGCACCACCGTCACCTCCGGCGAAGGCACCGTCTACCTGGCGATGCGTCACTTGCTGGTCGATTACGTCCTGTCCATGCCGCGCGGTGCTGCGGTGATTTACCCGAAGGATGCTGCACAGATCATCGTCGAGGGCGACATCTTCCCAGGTGCGCGCGTGTTGGAGGCCGGCGCTGGCTCCGGCGCGCTCAGCCTCAACCTGCTCCGCGCCATCGGCGCTGACGGGCAGCTTATTTCCTACGAGGTCCGCGAGGATCACATCGAGCACGCCGAACGCAACGTTGTCGACTTCATGGGTCACAAGCCCGACAACTGGGACTTGCGCCTGGGCGATCTCAACGAGGCCTCCATCGAGTCGCTCGGCGGCCCGGTCGACCGAGTCATTCTGGACATGCTCGCTCCGTGGGAATGCCTGGATACCGTCTCGAAGGTGCTTCAGCCTGGCGGCGTGCTCATGGTCTATGTCGCCACTGTTCCGCAGCTAATGAAAGTCATGGAGGGCATCCGCGCGCAGAAGTGCTTCACCGAACCACGCGCCTGGGAATCCCTGGTCCGCGACTGGAATGTTCAGGATCTCTCCGTCCGCCCGGCGCACCGTATGCAGGCGCATACCGCATTCCTGGTGTGGGCACGCAGGCTTGCCGACGGCACGGTGCCTCCGCGCCCACAGCGACGAAATCAAAAGAAGCTCTAGACCCGCCGCTTCGCGCTGGGAGGTGTAGCCGTCGTAAAGCGTGATGCGACACACGGTCTAAATCGACCAAGCAACAACGGCATCTGGCCCTATGGGTAATCTGGGATACATGACAACGCCGTCTGACAAAATCCGTGATCTTGAGCAGAAGAACTACAACCTCGGCATTCGTAATAATCGCCTGGTTGAGCTGTTGCGGGACTCCCGTAACAAGCTAGAGCTACTGCGCCAAGACATGGAGGACATGCTGGAGCCGCCTAGCACGTACGGTATTTTCCTTAAGCCGGGGCCGGAGAAAGGCACCGCAGAGGTTTTTACCGGAAATCGACGGATGCGCCTGCGGGTGCAGCCGGAGATTAATGAGCGGGCGCTTCGGCCGGGTGCGCAGGTGCGTCTGAATGAGGGCTCGATAATCGTGGAGGACTGCGGTTATCCGGAAAGCGGCGACATCGCCAATGTTCGTGAGGTGCTGCCGGATCGGGAGCGCATTTTGGCCTCGGATACTCACGGTGAGGAATTCGTGGTGTCTCTGGCGGGGGATTTGTCGCCGAAGCCGGGGGACTCGGTGATGATTGACCGCAAGTCGGGCTATGCGTTTGAGGTCATTCCGAAGTCCGAGGTGGAAAACCTGGTGCTGGAAGAGGTACCGGATGTCACCTACACGGATATCGGTGGTTTGGACAGTCAGATTGAGCAGATTCACGATGCCGTGGAGATGCCGTTCCTGCAGCCAGAACTGTTTGAACAGTACAACCTGCGTCCGCCGAAGGGTGTGCTGCTCTACGGCCCTCCCGGCAATGGTAAGACGCTGATTGCCAAGGCTGTGGCTAATTCGTTGGCACGCAAGATTGCGCTATCCCGAGGCAAGAGCGAGGCGGAGGCGCAGCGGGCGCAATCGTACTTCTTGAATGTCAAGGGCCCGGAGCTGCTGAACAAGTTCGTGGGTGAGACCGAGCGTCAGATTCGCCTGATTTTTGACCGCGCTCGCGACATTGCCGAGGATGGCAAGCCGGTAATTGTCTTCTTCGATGAGATGGACTCGATTTTCCGCACTCGTGGTTCGGGCATCTCCTCGGATATGGAAAACACAGTGGTCCCGCAGCTGCTCAGTGAACTTGACGGTGTGGAGGGGCTGGAAAACGTCATCGTGATTGGTGCCACCAACCGCGAGGAGATGATTGACCCGGCAATTCTGCGCCCAGGACGCTTGGATGTGAAAATCCGCATTGAGCGCCCGAATGAGGCTGCGGCGAAGGATATCTTCCGCAAGTACTTGACTCCAGAGCTGCCGTATAAAGCAGCCGAGGTGGAAGCGCGCGGTGGGGTGGAGCAGAATGTCGCACACCTCATTGACCAGGTTGTTGAGCGGATGTACGCCAAGACGGAAGAAAACGAGTACGTGCGGATTCGCTATGCCGATGGCACCAGCGAAGTTATGTACTACCGCGATTTCAACTCCGGCGCGATGATTTCCAACATCGTCGACCGTGCGAAGAAGTCCGCCATCAAGTCGGTTATCGCTGGCGGCGAGGCTGGTATTAGCTTGGATCACCTGCTGTCTGCAGTGGCGGAGGAGTTCGCGCAGAACGAGGACCTGCCAAACACCTCGAACCCGGATGAGTGGGCTCGCATCTCCGGTCGTCCAGCGGCGCGCGTTGCCTCGGTCGAGGTGATTCGCCATGGCTAAATCCGCCGCCAGTTCTGCACAGTCGAACCGCTTCTTCGGCACGGAGATTGAGTACGGCATTTCCAGCCCGGACAACCCGGATGTCAGCCCAATTCTCACCTCCACGCAGGCCGTGCTCGCTTTCGCGCATGAGCAGGAGGAGGGCCTGTCGGGGCGCATCCGCTGGGATTACGCACCAGAGTCGCCACTGCGCGACAGCCGTGGTTTCGACCTGCGCCGTTACCACCAGCCACCGATTGTTGACCCGAATGCCGTCGGCGCTGCAAACCTGCTGGTGCAAAATGGTGCCCGTTTCTACGTCGATCACGCGCACCCGGAGTACTCCTCACCGGAGACGGCAACCGCCCGCGAGGCGGTTATCGCTGACCGCGCAGGTGACAAGATTATGCTGCGCGCAGCTCAGCTTGCCGCCGAAGCCACCGATGCTGAGGGCAATCCAGGTCCGATGCTGAAGCTCTACCGCAACAATGTCGATGGCAAGGGCGCCTCGTATGGTGCCCACGAGAACTACCTTTTCTCCCGAGAAACCGAGTTCGATGACATCGTCGCCGGTCTGACGCCGTTTTTCGTCACCCGCCAGGTGTTCACGGGCGCTGGTCGCGTGGGTCTGGGGCAGACGGGGCAGGAGTCGGGTTTCCAGATTTCGCAGCGCGCGGACTACATCGAGACTGAGGTCTCGCTGGAGACCACTTTGAACCGCGGCATCATCAACACCCGCGATGAACCACACGCAGACTCCGATCGCTTCCGCCGCCTGCACGTCATCATCGGTGATGCCAACATGAGCGAGGTCGCCACCTTCCTCAAGCTGGGCACCACAGGTTTGGTCATCGACGCCATCGAGGACGGCGTGCGTTTCGACGACCTGCAGCTCCGCAACCCCGTCGAGGCCGTCCATAAGGTCTCCCGAGACTTGACTTGCACCGAGAAGCTGCAGCTGGCAGACCATGTCACGTGGATGTCCGCAGTGGAAATGCAGTACGAGTACCTGCGTCGCGTGGAGAGCTACGACCAGCAGGGCGACGTCGTCAAGCTCTGGCGTGAAGTGCTCGACGTGCTTTCCGACGACCCCCGCAAGGCAGCCCATCTGCTGGATTGGGTGGCGAAATACAACCTCATGGAGGGCCTGCGTACCCGCCTGGGCGCGGGCTGGGACCACCCGAAGTTGGCGTTGATTGATATTCAGTACTCGGATATTGACCCTGCTCGTGGGCTGTACCATGCGCTGGTGCGCCGCGGTTCGATGCGCACACTCGTGACCGAGGAAGAAGTCGACCGAGCGGTTGAATACGCACCGGAGTCTACGCGTGCGTATGTACGCGGTGGCATTCTGCGCCGCTTTGGCAAGGATGTCGTCGCGGGCAGTTGGACCAGCTTGGTGGTGGACACCGCGGGGGTGTATCGGAGCACTCGTGACGTGGAGTCGCCTGGAATTACGCTGGCCTACATTACGCTGGATGAAGTTGACCGTTTCACTGCCGCAGAATGCGGTGACGTGTTGGAGTCTGCGGAGACAGTGGCCAAGGTGGTTGAGCATCTGCGTACTCTCGGGGCTATCCGCGAACAATAGGCACACATAGTGCAGTAATAGAGCAGTAATACTCAAAAGTTCATTTTTAAGGAGCAATATCATGGCTGGTAACACTCAGGTTTTCGGCGGCGGTTCCGGCGGAGGCGACGAGGAAGAGTTCGGCGAGGTCGCTGGCGGCGGTCAGGCTCAGGAGCACGTTGCAGCTGCTGACGACCTGCTGGATGAAATTGATGGTCTGCTGGAGAACAACGCCGAGGAGTTCGTGCGTTCGTATGTCCAGAAGGGTGGCCAGTAAAAAGTGACTGACCAGCAGGTAGGGCAGCAGGAGCCGGAAGCAACGCCGACACCGGTACCGGCACAGGCGTTGACCCGACGCATCACCGGTATTGAGACCGAGTTCGGCATCACTCTGACGCTGGATGGCTCGCGCCGTCTGGGACCGGATGAGATTGCCCGCTACATGTTCCGCCCGGTGATCGCTAAGTACGGGGCAACCAACATTTTCACCCCCAATGCTGGTCGTATGTACCTCGATGTCGGAAGCCACCCGGAGTACGCTACCGCTGAGTGCGATTCGGTCTCGCAGCTGGTAGCGTACGACCGCTCGGGCGAGGTCATCTTGAATGAACTCGCTGAAAAGGCTGAAGCAGAGCTTGCCGACGAGGGCATCGGTGGCAAGGTCTACCTGCTGAAGAACAACGTTGATACCGTCGGTAACTCCTACGGTTGTCACGAAAACTACCTGGTTGGACGTGAACTGGGACTGAAGTCCCTGTCCAAGCTGCTGCTACCTTTCTTGGTTACGCGACAGCTCATCTGTGGCGCGGGGAAGATTTTCCTGCCGTACCCAACCTCGCCGTATCACAACGATCCGATTCAGTACTGCTTCTCGCAGCGCGCGGATCATGTGTGGGAGGGCGTCTCCAGTGCAACGACGCGCTCCCGGCCGATTATTAACACTCGCGATGAGCCACACGCGGACTCCAACCGATTCCGCCGCTTGCACGTCATCGTGGGCGACTCCAACATGAGTGAGACGACGACTGCGCTCAAAATTGGCTCCACTCAGCTGGTACTGGAGATGATTGAAGCCGGCGTGAAGTTGCCGGACTTCGAAGTCGCCAACGAAATCAAGTCCATCCGTGCGGTGAGCCGCGATATGACCGGCAAGGCCGAGATTCCACTGCGCAGTGGCGAAACTGCCACCGCACTGCAGATTCAACGCGAGTTCCTGGACGCTGCGACGGAGTGGCTGAAGGTCCGCGAAGAAAACATGGTCAATGAAGACAAGGGCATTGCCGGGGCCGGCACGTCCAACGAGGAAATGGGCCGCATCGTCGAGCTGTGGGGTCGCGCGCTGGATGCCGTGGAAACCGGTGACTGGTCTCTCATTGAGCACGACATTGACTGGGCCATTAAGTACTCGCTCATGAAACGCTACCTGGATCGCGGTCTAACGCTGGAGGACCCCAAGCTTCATCAAATCGACTTGGCCTACCACGACATCCGTCCCGGCCGAGGCATCTTCCGTGCGCTGGAAGCCCGTGGCATTGCCTCGCGGTGGATCACCGATGAGCAGGTCGCTGAGGCAGTCCGCATCGCACCGCCAACTACTCGTGCGAAGCTGCGCGGTGATTTCCTCGTTGCAGCTGAAGACTCCAGTTTGAAGACCGTAGTGGACTGGACACACCTGAAGATTTCCGGTGACGATCCCATCTCCACTATGCTCGGCGACCCCTTTGCCACGGAAAACGATGAGGTCAATGAGATGATCGAGATTCTGACGGCCGCGAAGAAGACCTCGGATACGGATTCGAATAACTAGTTCCGTCCCCGGAAACTGCCCCAGGAAAAGGAGCCCCACAGTCGTGTCTGTCTCACCGGTATCGGAAAACCCCGGATCCGCTGCGATCAGTGGGAACCAACGTCAGGTTCAGCTGCTGTTGGCGCTTGCCGACGACACCGGGTGGGTCAGCGAGTCGTGGATCTCCAAACATGTCGAGGGTTACTCCCGTGTTTCCGAGGATTCCCGGGCTCGTTATTTACGTGCGGACACCGCGGCACTCCTGGCAGCCGGGGTCCCGGTGGAGGTTTCGTCGTCAAGCGCGGGCGATAAGGTCAAACGTCTGCGCCTGAACAGACTACGGTGGCCCCAGCACGACCCCGAGTTCACTGAAGCGGAGGCTTCGGTGGTTTTCCAGGCGGCGAATGCGGCGTTTGGTTCGGAGGAGCTGAGCTCGACGGCTGTGGCGGCGTGGCGGAAGCTCGCATCGTTTGCGCAGCGCAGCGCCATTGCGAAGCCGGATGAGTCGGTGGTGGTGGCCGATGCGGTGGATATGAGTCGAGTGGATTTCAGCACACTGCTGACCGCGATGACCTCGCCGCGCCGGACAGTGGAGATGTGGTACTCCCGCCAGTACGGCGTGGATGATGAACTGCGCATGCTGGAGCCGTGGGGTCTGATTAACCTGCGCGGGCGCTTTTATGTGTTGGGCTTTGATCCGCAGCGTGAGGCCGCGCGTATGTTCCGGCTCAGCCGTATCCGCGATGTGTCGGATACAGGGACGTCGGCGACCCAGCCAATGCCCGATGGTGACTTGCAACAGATTGCGGAAAACATGTTGCACCGCGGTGGCAAGACCTATCAGGCGGTTGTTCGTATCGCTCCGAATACCTGCGCTGATGTGGTGATGAAAGCGACCGCGTTGGGGGATGGGCGCTACGAGCTGCCAGCGGCACCTGTGAGTGAGATTGTGTCCACAGGTTTGAGTTACGCACCGGATTTGATTGTGGAATCACCTGAAGAGGCACGGTCGGAGATTATTGCTCGGTTGGAGCAGGTACTCGCTCGCCATGGCGGATCGAATGGTGCGAAGAACGCTTTGGAGGGCAACTAATGACAGTGCATGCAGCCCGGGAACTTGACGCGAATGTCAGTGTCGACGAGTTGTTGGCGGTCGTACCGTACTTTTCGCAGCACCGTTCAATGACAGAGGCCGCTACCGAGCTGGCCATACCTTTTGCCCGAATTCGGGCAATCGTGGAGCAGATTGCCGACATCGACCAGCCGGGACTCCTCGGAGTGCGGGCTTTTGAAGTTGATTACCGCAACAGCTTTGATGTCCGCATTCGGCCTCAGGCAACGGTGCTCAGCCAGCCACGTGCGCTCACAGCCGAAGAAACCGCGACCTTGCTGCTCATCCTGGAAACCATCGAGGACTCCGCAGCCACCACTTCCTCCGAGGCCGCGCAGACGGCCGCGACAAAACTACGCAGTGCTCTGGGAATAAACGTCCCCATCATTGACTCGACCGCTGCGGAAAATGGCAAGGCCTTTTCCTTTTCTGAGCAGATTTATTCCGCGCTGCATCAGCGCAAGGTGTTGAAGGTGCGCTACCGGAATGCCTCAGGGCAGATTACAGTCCGTGAGCTTGACTGTGTCAACGTTTATACAGTTGAATCCACGACGTACCTCCGCGCTGTGGACCGTGCGCAGGAAGACCGTCGCCAGAAGAGCTTCCGCGTCGACCGCCTGGAGGCCGCCGAGGTCCTCGACACTCCCGCCGGTTTCCACCGCCCCGAGCCTTTCGATATCCGTGATCCCCACGCCTTTGGTGCGGAAACGGGAACGTCCGAATGGGCAAGTGTGCTTATCGACGCCGACGCCACCTGGATCGCAGACTATGAACCGGTCTTCTTTACCGAAGATGAGGGAGAAGAAGAGGATACCGAACTGGTCTCTGACCAAGGCTTAGGGCAGTCGGAATCTGTCGCTGACGTGCCGATGTCCGACTTGGCCGCAACAGTCTCCTTTGTGCTCCGCCGTTCACCGAGCGTAACGGTCGCTGAGCCCTTAAAATTGAAAAACGCCGTTGTTGCGCGAGCCCGCGAAGCTTTGGCAGAGTATGGTCGAAACGACAAGGCTTAAATCAAAGCTTTAATCGCGCACGATGTGGCAACTTGCCACTTGTATTTGTATTCATTTGAAAGGTCTCTAAGCGGATGCCGAACCTAGGTCCCTGGGAAATCATCATTATCCTGGTCGTTCTTGTCTTGCTCTTTGGTGCAAAGAAGTTGCCGGATGCCGCACGTTCGCTCGGCCGCTCCATGCGTATCTTCAAGTCCGAAGTCAAGGAAATGCGCAACGATGACGAGCAGCAGGAGCAGGCTGCAATTCAGCAGGCTCCGCAGGCCCAGCCACAGCAGCCGTACCAGCCGCAGCAGCAGTACCAGCAGCCGGCACCGCAGGCTCAGCCGCAGCAGCAGTACCAGCCGCAGCCTGGCCAGAACAACCCTGGCCAGCCGCAGCAGTAGTAGAAGGCCGGTTGAAGCGTGACTTCAGCTACATCCACATCACGTCCTCGGAAGCGCCAGCGTAAGCGCAATCCCGAGGGCGTGATGACTATTGTCGAGCACATTCAAGAGCTCCGACGTCGCCTCGTTCTCGCCCTCGCTGGTATTGCCGTTGGCACTGTTGTGGGCTTTATCTGGTATCAGACCGCCTTTACCATTGGCCAGTTCCGCATACCGTTTACCTCGGTCAATGTTGGCCCTGTGCACTTTAAGTCCCTGGGTGAGTTGCTCAAGGATCCGTACTGTCAGCTTCCACCCGAGATGCGTCTCGGCGGCGGCGAAGGTGCGGAGTGTCGTCTGCTGGCGACCAGCCCGTTTGAAATGTTCATGCTGCGTCTGAAGGTCGGTGCGCTGGCCGGTCTGGTGATGTCGTCGCCATGGTGGCTCTACCAGATTTGGGCCTACATCACTCCCGGTTTGGTTCGGAAGGAACGCCGCACCACGCGCAGAGTTGTGACTGCCGCCGCGCTGCTGTTTGTCATGGGTTCCGTCCTGGCCTACTACGTTGTCGCCATCGGTCTGGAGTTCTTGCTCCAGATTGGTAAGGAGACGCAAATTTCTGCACTCACCGGTTCGCAATACTTCGGTTTCCTCTTGGCGCTCATCGTCTGCTTTGGCGTGAGCTTTGAGGTTCCGCTTTTCCTGGTCATGTTGAACATGGCCGGTGTCGTTACCTACGAGAGCATCAAGGACAAGCGCAGCATCATCATTATGTCGCTGTTCATCTTTGCGGCCTTCATGACTCCGGGGCAGGAACCAATATCCATGGTCGCAATGGCAACGGCACTGACGTTGCTGGTGGAAATCGCAATCCAGATTTGTCGTCTCCATGACCGTCGTAAAGCAAATGAGCGACCTGATTGGTTGGACGTCGATGACGAGCAAGGCTCCGGACCGATTACGGCTTCCGGTCCGATTGGCTCCGCCGGCGGTATCGGTGACGTGGGCGGCATCGACGCCCCGACTTCAGTAAGTGTGCCGACGTCGATTCAGCCGGGCGGCATGCCGACGGCATCAGCGGCCCCGACGACCTCCCCGGTCTCTGGCCCGACGCCAGTGAACGCTCCGACGCCGACGCGGGCATCCCAGATGCGTCCTACTCGCAATTCGCGTCCGCCACGGCCACACGGCATGATTCCGGAGACTCCGATGCCGACGCAGGACTTGCGAAATCGTCCGACGAGCGACTTTGATGATGTTCTCTAGCGCGGTTTATGACACTCTAGAGGCATGACTCTTCTCGGCGATTTCGTCAGCCAACAGGATTTCGATCTTGACGACTTTCAGCTCCGCGCCTGCCAATCAATTGAGGCAGGGCGGGGCGTTGTCGTCTGTGCACCCACCGGTGCGGGCAAGACCATTGTTGGCGAATTCGCTATTTATGCAGCTCTTGAGCGCGGTGGCAAGTGCTTTTACACCACACCTATCAAGGCGTTGAGCAACCAGAAGTACCACGACCTAGTCGAGGACTACGGCGAAGACCGCGTGGGCCTGCTCACTGGAGACACTTCGATTAACGGCGACGCAGACATCGTGGTGATGACCACCGAGGTGCTGCGCAATATGATTTACGCGAACTCACCGACGCTGAAGAAACTCACGCATGTGGTGATGGACGAGATTCACTACCTCGCAGACCGCGAGCGCGGCGCTGTCTGGGAAGAGGTTATTTTGAACCTCGACCAGTCCGTGGCCGTCATCGGTTTGTCGGCGACGGTGTCCAACTCCGAGGAGTTCGGTCGCTGGCTTTCCACGGTGCGCGGGCACACGGACGTTATTGTCACGGATCTGCGCCCGGTTCCGCTGCATCAGCACATGCTGGTGGGAAACCGGCTCTATCCACTCTTCGAGGCGAAGTCGGACAAGGTCAATCAGGACCTGTTGGAGGCGTGCCGTCGTGCCGAGTTCGGCTACGGCGACGCTGGGGCCAGGGAGCGCTACCAGTACAAAAAGCACAAGGGCGGTGGACGCTCGTATAGCTGGGGCGATAAGGGGCAGCGCAAGTTCCGCCCGCCGAAGCGCGGCGATGTTATCCGCATGCTCGGTTCCATGAACATGCTGCCCGCAATTGTTTTCATCTTCTCCCGCGCGGGCTGCGAAGGCGCGCTGGCGCAGGTCGGCGCTACTCGCGCAGAGCTCACTGACCGGGATGAGCAGGAGCGCATCGCCAAGATCATCGATGACGGTGTTGCGCACATTCCGAAGGAAGACCTGCAGGTTCTCGGCTTCCTGCGCTGGCGCCGCATTCTCATCCGTGGTTTTGCGGCACACCACGCGGGCATGCTGCCGACGTTCCGGCACATTGTCGAAGAGCTCTTTAACGAAGGCCTGGTCAAGGTCGTCTTCGCCACCGAGACGCTCGCACTGGGCATCAACATGCCTGCCCGCACGGTCGTGCTGGAGAAGCTGGTCAAGTTCAACGGCGAAGCACATGTGGATCTCACGCCGGGTCAGTACACGCAGATGACCGGTCGCGCTGGCCGCCGCGGTATCGACACTGTCGGCAACGCAGTGGTGCAGTGGGCCCCGGCAATGGATCCGAAGGCTGTCGCAGGGCTGGCATCTACGCGCACATATCCGCTGATTTCCACCTTCGCGCCGAGCTACAACATGAGCGTCAACCTCCTGCAGACGCTCGGCTACGAAGGCTCGAAGCGCGTCATGGAGCGCTCATTCGCCCAGTTCCAGGCGGATGGCGACATTGTCGGAGTCGCCGCCGAACTGTCCAAGGCCAAGCAGGAAGCCGCGGCCCTGCGTACGGAATTGCTCGGCAGGGGAGCCGATGCGCACGCTGAAGGGGCGGAGGCTGAAGCGTCGTCGTCAAGCGAGGAAGGCAGTTCGCGTGACGACGAGCGCCTAACCCAGATGCTTGAATACCTGGATCTGCGCGCGAAGCTGACCCAGGAGGAGAAGAACGCCAAGCGCCGCAATATTGAAGACCGCCACACGGAAACAGTGACCGCGCTGCGCAGACTCCGTCGAGGCGAGGTTATTCCGCTGCCGAAGGGTAAGAAGGTGCAGCTGGCGGTGGTGTACCGAGAGGACCATTCGAAGTCGAATCCACGTCCCGGTGTCATCAGTGTCGGCGGGTTCGTGGGGCGTGTGGAGCCGCATATCTTCCCAGCGGCGCCGCAGACGGTCGGCGCGATTAGGCTGCCTCGGGATGCGGACCGGCATCCGCGACGTGCGCTCGGAATTGTGCGCGCAGAGATTGGCCGCAAGGGGCTAAAGGGACCAAAGCGGCTGAAGCGTCGCACTGGTGGCAACTCGCCGGCGGTGAGGAAGCTGCGACAGGAGCTGCGCGAGCATCCGCTACATGGCGATCCTGCGGTGGAGACGATGGCTCGTCACGCCGATACGCTACGGCAGGCCGAGGCGCATGTGGCCAAGCTGCAAAAGCGCGTCGATTCCGCCTCGGATACATTGGCGCGCACATTCGACCGCATGCTGCAGTTGCTAACACAAATGGACTACGTGGAATGGCCGGAGAGCGCGGAGCCGACAATTACCGAGGAAGGCCTGCGGCTGGCGCAGATTCACAACGGCTCGGATTTGCTGGTGGCCACGTGTCTGCGCCGCGGTATTTGGGATGATCTGGACCCCGCGGAACTGGCCGGTGCGGTGTCGAGTTTGGTCTTTGAAAACCGCAAGGCCAGTCAAGGCAGTGACGAGGTGCCTACCGAGCCGCTGGCCAAGGCGCTGGGGAACACCTACCGCATCTGGGAGGAACTGTCGGAGGACGAGCGCCGTTACCGGCTGCCGGTAACGGACTTGCCGGATATGGCTTTTGCCACCGCAATTCATCAGTGGACTGCGGGTGCACCGCTGGGGTACTGCCTGCAAGCCGCCGCCGAGAGTGGCGCGGAGCTGACCCCGGGCGACTTTGTCCGCTGGTGCCGTCAGGTCATTGACCTGCTGCAGCAGATCAAGAAGACCGGCTACTCCACGGACATTCGCGACAAGTCCGCCGAGGCTATTCAGGCAATTCGCAGGGGCGTAGTGGCGCTGAACAATTAGTTGCCGGTTACGTTGGTCAGCCGAAGCCTCGCCGCCCCGAGGCCACTCAACCGGCGACGGGCACAGGCCGACGGGTACAGTTGGCAACTATGAGCAACGGTATCTTTAGCTTTGACATCTATCAGCAGCGTCTGGATCGCACTGCGGAGCTACTCCGCAGCCGCGATGCGGACGCTGCAGTCTTTGGAACCGGCGCTGACCTGCAGTATCTCATTGGTTCTGCGGTCACTTCGCATGAACGCCTGACCGCGCTGGTGGTCACTGCATCCGGCACCACCACGCTGGTACTGCCCGCTGTTGAGCGCGGGGACCTGCCACTGTGTGCAATCGGTGACCTCAATGCCGATGTGGTGTTGTGGGAAGACGGCCAGAATCCGCACCGCATTGTCGCCGACTTGGTGGGCCACGTGGGCACCCTCGCAGTGGGAGCCTCTTTGACCGCTGACCACTTGATTCCTATCCAGGATCTCACCGGAGCTAAGACTGTGTTGGCCGGAGACCTTCTGAAGGAACTGTTCATGCGCAAGGACGCCGCTGAGATTGATCAGCTGCGCGAGGCCGGCGCCGCTATTGACCGCGTTCACGCTCGTGTGCCGGGTATGCTGCGCGCAGGTCGCACTGAGCGCGAGGTCGCCGATGAGATTTCGGCTGCCATCCTGGAGGAGGGGCACGTCGCCATTGACTTCGTCATTGTCGGCTCCGCTGAAAATGGTGCGAATCCGCACCACGATTTCTCCGACCGCGTCATCGAGGAAGGTGACGTGGTGGTCGTCGATATCGGAGGCACCTTGCCGCTTGGCTACCACTCCGATTGCACGCGCACCTATGTCGTCGGCAAGCCGGGGGAGAAGGAAGCTGCAGCGTGGGCGGCTCTGCGCAAGGCGCAGGAAGCTGCCGTGGCGGCGGTGCGCCCCGGTGTGACGGCTGCAGAGATCGATGCGATTGCGCGTAATAGCCTCACCGCTGCGGGCTACGGCGAGTACTTCATTCACCGCACTGGTCATGGCATTGGCCTGTCCACGCATGAAGAGCCGTTCATTATGGCTGGCAATGAGCTCAAGCTCGAGCCTGGCATGGCGTTTTCGGTGGAGCCGGGTGTGTACCTGCCGGGTGAGTTCGGTATGCGGCTGGAAGACATCATCGTTGTCACCGAAGACGGCGGAGAATCGGTCAATAATGGTCCGCACGATTTAATTACCGTCTAATCGAGGTTTAGAGGAAAGGTATTTTCTAGCGCATGGGACACGTACTCGTTCTTGGTGCCACCAGCGAGATCGGCGGGGAAGTTGCCGCGCGACTGGCCAACCACAACACCTTCACGCTCGCTGCGCGCCGCACTGAGGCGCTCGACGGCATTGCCGGTCGGCTCATCGACTCCGGTGCCGTCGCGGTGCACCGCATCCACTTTGATGCCGATGACATCGCGGCACACCGCCAGTTCGTCGAGCACGCCTGGCAGCACGGTCCCATCGACACGGTGATTGTCGCGTTCGGTATCCTCGGTGATCAACGGAAGTGTGAGGAGTCCGGCGAGGCTGCTGCGGCAGTCATTCATACCGACTTCACGGCACAGGCGTCGATTCTCACTGAGATTGTCGCGCGCATGGAGTCCGACATCGCCGCCGGCACGCTGCCTGTGCGCGATAAGGTTGCGGGCCGCATCATGGCCTTTTCCTCTATCGCAGGTGCCCGCGTGCGCCGCGCCAACTACGTCTACGGTTCGGCGAAGGCCGGTCTCGATGGTTTCCTCCAGGGCATGCAGGACCGCCTGCACGGGAGCCATATTCAGCTGACGATTGTCCGGCCTGGCTTCGTCATCGGCCGCATGACCGAAGGCATGAAGCCGGCACCGATGTCCTCGCGCCCCGCCGAAGTCGCTGAGGCCGCCGTCACCGCTTTCGACGGTCGGAAGCCCCACGTCTGGGTTCCGCGCAAATTGGCATTGCTCGCCCGCGCCACACATCTGACTCCGCGCTGGATTTGGCGGAAGATGCCCCGATGAGCCCAAAGCTTCGCGTCGTCGGCATCGGCTGCGACGGGTACGCTGGTCTATCCGCGCGCGCTGTCGATGCGTTGTCGTCGGCTCGCCGCATCATTGGCTCTCCCCGTCAGCTCCATTTGCTTGCCGACGTCAACCTGGACGCCGACCTCTCACCTTGGCCAGGTGGCTTCTGGAAGGACTGGCAGGCCACCCTGGCAGATATTGACCCCGCAGTCGATGTCATCCTCGCCAGTGGGGATCCCATGTTCCACGGTGTAGGGGCGTCCCTAGTTCGGGAGCTCGGCCGTGGCGCCGTGGAGGTTATTCCAGCGCCATCGTCAGCCTCATTGGCCTGCGCCTACCTCGGCTGGCCCTTGCATGGCACTCCGGTGATTTCGCTGGTGACAGGGGAGCCGGGGCTACCTGGAGCCGCGCGTGTGGTACCGGTAGCGGATTCGATGCGGCCCTTCCTGGTGCTGTGCCGAAACGCGGACTCAGTAAAAGAGGTCGCTACGGTTTTAGCCGACCGCCCAGACACCAAGCTCACCGCGCTGACCAATCTCGGCGGCACGGAAGCTACAGGGATGCCCGAGTCCGTTGCCAAAGGCACGGTGGCGAACCCACCGGTTGCAGCTGGAAACCTCACGGTGCTGGCGGTGGAGCCGTCGGGAAGCGCGCGCGGCTGGCTGCGCGACGATGACTTTGATTCGGATGGCCAGCTGACGAAGGCGCCGATTCGCCAAATGACGGTCGCTGCGCTGGATCCGCGGCCGGGAGCTCTGCTGTGGGATGTCGGCGGTGGCACGGGCTCGATTGGCATTGAGTGGGCTCGGCACGGCGGACGTGCGGAAATTTTCGAGCGCGATGCTGTTCGTGCAGAGCGAATTGCTAAGAATGTGGCGGCTCTGTCTGGCAATGTGACCGTCCACCACGGAGCGGCACCAGCGGTGTTGGCAGACTCGAATCTTCGCCCAGATGCCATTTTCATCGGCGGAGGTCTCACTGCTGACGGAATGATTGAAACCTGTTGGCAACGCCTTGCCCCGGGAGGCACCATCGTCGCAAACACCGTGACGCTGGAGTCGGAGGCTCTGCTGTGGCAGGCGCGTCGCGACTATGGCGGGGATGTCACCCGGATTTCCGTGGAGCGCGCAGGTGCAGTCGGCAGTTTCACTGCGTGGCGCCCTGCGTTGCCGGTGGTGCAGTGGGTGGCGGTGAAGCCAGTAGAGCCTGCGCTACCATAGACGTAATTTCTTTGTCTAGAAAATATTGAGGACTCTGTAACTCACAATGACTGTGTATTTCATCGGTGCAGGCCCGGGGGCAGCGGATTTGCTGACGCTGCGTGCGGACCGGCTTATTCGCTCCTGTCCCGTGTGTCTTTACGCGGGATCGATTGTCCCGCCTGAGGTGCTGGAGAACTGTCCCGAAGGCGCAGAGATTATCAATACCGCGCGTATGCCGCTGGATACCATCATCGAGACCATTCAGGCAGCGCATGCGGCGGGCAAGGATGTCGCACGCCTGCAGTCCGGCGACCCGTCGGTGTGGTCGGCGCTGGCAGAGCAGGTTCGCCGTCTCAGCGAGCTTGGCATTGACTACGAAATCGTTCCGGGTGTGCCGGCATTTTCCGCGGCTGCGGCCGCTCTCGGCCACGAGCTCACGGTGCCAACTGTTGGCCAGTCGGTGGTGCTGACTCGTATCTCCGGGCGCGCTTCCAAGATGCCGGAGGGCGAGACCCTGGCGAACTTCGGCCGCACGGGCGCAACTCTGTGCATTCACTTGGCCGCCCACGACATCGATCGTGTGGTCGAGGAGCTCACCCCGCATTATGGTGAGCACGGTCCGGTGGCAGTCGTGGCTTTCGTATCCCGTCCGGAACAGGTTATTCTCCGCGGCACGCTGTCTGATATCGCGCAGCAGGTCAAGGATGCAGGTGTGACTCGTACGGCTGTCATCATTGTCGGCAAGGTGCTCACCGCCGAGGCGTTCCCGGATAGCTACCTCTACAGCGATGATCGTCCACGCGATGAACACGGACGGACCATTCCATGCGTGCACTAATTCTGGGTGGAACTGCTGAAGCCCGCGCCCTGGCCAAGCGTCTAGTGGGCGAGGGCTGGTTTGTCACCTCTTCACTGGCCGGTCGCGTTTCTAACCCGAAGCTGCCCGTCGACAATGTCCGCATTGGCGGTTTTGGCGGTCCCGCAGGACTGACTCGGTGGCTCATCTCCGATGCCACTGAAGTCATCATCGATGCCACGCATCCGTATGCAGAACAGATCAGCGAATCTGCTGCTGAAGCTGCCCGAGCCACCGGTATTCCGCTTGTTGCGCTGCATCGCCCTGCGTGGGAGAAGCAGCCTGGCGACAACTGGATTGAGGTGTCCTCCATGCAGGAGGCCGCGGACGTTGTTGCCGACCGTTTCTACAGCCCGTTTCTCACTATTGGCCGTCAGCAGCTTGCTCCATTTGCCGGTGATTCCAACGGCCGTTACCTCATTCGCTGTGTGGAACAGCCCGCGCCGCCGCTGCCGAAGAATCGGAAGATTATTCTCAGCCGTGGGCCTTACGATGTCGCAGCGGAGCGCAAGCTCATGCGGGATTACGCCGTGGACTGCGTGGTAACCAAAAACTCCGGTGGTGCTGCTACTTACGCCAAGATTGAGGCAGCCCGCGACCTGAAGAAGCCGGTCGTTATCGTGCAGCGCCCGCAGCTGCCCGGCGCGGATATCGCCACCGTCGCCACAACGGTGGATGAGGCGTACAACGCCGTCATCCGCCGGGCATAGCGGCTAACGCAGCAACTCGCCAGTTCCGCTGGTGCCGCCCTCACCGTAGTGGCGTGCGGTGTAGACCCGAGTGGTCTTGCCGGCACGATACGCCTTTGTCGACGACGAACCAATAATCACCATGGTCCGCATATCGACGACATCCGGGTCGAACTCCGCCAGCGTGGTCACGGTGACGTGTTCCTGCTCCGAGCCGACTGCCCGCGCCACAATCACAGGCGTTGTCGGCTCGCGGTATTCCAAAGCCAAGGCACGCAGCTCTCGAATCTGCCATCTCCGCGACTTGGAGGCCGGGTTGTAGACAGCAAACGCCATGTCCGCACCGGCTACAGCACGCACTCGCTTAACGACGACCTCCCAGGGCTTCAACCTGTCGGAGAGACTGAGCATCGCAAAGTCATGGCCAAGGGGAGCACCCACTCGACTTGCGACAGCCTGAGCAGCAGTCATGCCCGGCACGACTCGAACTGGAATGTTTCGCCACATATCGTCGTCAGCGACTTCCAGCACTGCGGCCGCCATGGCGAAGACCCCCGGGTCACCGGAACTGACCACCGCAACTCGACCTCCACGCTTGGCTATATCCAGCGCCATAGTGGCTCTCTCTGCCTCTACGCGGTTGTCGGAGAGGTGGCGGCGTTGCCCGGCGCGCTCAGGAACCCGGTTGATGTAGGTGGAGTAGCCAACCAGATCCGTGGCCCGGGCCAGTTCCTCAGTGACTTCTGGGGTGGTCCAGCGCTCCGCACCCGGGCCCAGGCCGACAACGATAACTTCACCGACCGCTGGGGTAGCCGACTCAGTCGCCGTATCGGTGGCTACACCGGTCGCCACATCATTAGCTGGCTCTGATGCTCCAGATACGCTCCGTTCAGTGCCGTAGACAGCGGAAGGCACGACGGCTACTGCAAAGTACGGAACTTTCTCCGGGTCTGCATCGACCAGCGGGTAGCTGGTGTGCTCATTCATCGTTGCTCGCTCGACAACGTAGGCGCGCTCGAGCATGCCTGCGGACTGCAACGCTGTGCGCACCTTCTCAACGTTTTTCCCCAGCTTCATAATGACTACACAGTCTGAGGCGTCAAGAACCGCAGCGATGCGCTCGGAATCGGCGGTGGCTGGGACAACGCTGACGATTTCGGTAGCCTCGCCGAGCGGCTGACCAATCTCTGCTGCCGCCGCAGTAATGCTGGCCACTCCGGGGACAATCTCAGTGGGGAAGTCCTCGCTGAGAGCGTGGTGCAGATGCTGGTACGAGCTATAGAGCATCGGGTCACCGAGCGAAAGCACTGCAACACTTCGTCCCTCGGCCAAGTGCTTGTGCAGGCGAGCAGTGGCCTCTGCATAGAAACCGGCGAGCTGCTCGCGGTAGTCGACTGGGCGCCCGGTGGTCACCGGGTATTGCAATTGTTCTTCCACGGCAGCGTCGTCACGCGCGTCAATCAGTTCGGCGGCGATTGAGCGCGCCGTGGAACGTCCGTGAGTGCCGGCATGGTAGGCGATGACATCGGCTGTGCGGATGATGTCGGCACCGCGGAGTGTAATGAGACCTGCGTCGCCGGGACCGAGTCCGACGCCGTAGAGATGACCAGGCTGAGCACTGTAGGAGCCGGACATGGTTTAGATGATCTCCTTTGCGGTGGCAATGGCATTGAGGGCAGCACAGGTGATAGCCGAGCCACCGCGACGGCCGGTGACGGTGATGTACTTCAGCTCTGGGTTTTCGGCACCGGAGTCGATAGTGGCCTGCTTTGATTCCGCGGCACCGACGAAGCCCACTGGCATGGCCAAAATGGCAGCGGGCATGGGGAAGGAGCCCTCATTAATGCGGTTGAGCAGGTGGAAGAGGGCGGTGGGAGCGTTGCCGATGGCGACAACCGCGCCCTCTAGGCGTGGCTTCCACAGCTCCACGGCGGCAGCAGTGCGCGTGGTGCCGAGTTCTTGAGCCAGCTTGGGGACGCGCTCATCACGCAGCAGGCAGATGACCTCGTTGTCAGCAGGTAAGCGCTTGCGGGTAATACCCGAGGCGATCATGTTGACATCGGTGAAGATAGGAGCGCCTTCCTCGAGAGCCTGGCGAGCTGCGCGCACAGCTCCCGTGGAAAAGACGATGTCCTTGGCCAGGTCGGTCTGACCTGCTGCGTGAATCATTCTGACAGCGACGGTTTCCTCATCGGCATCGAAGCGGGAAAGATCGCTTTCTTCGCGAATGATGGCAAACGAGTTACGGTAAATATCCGCACCGTCGGTGTTGTACTCAAAGCGCTTCATAGGCTTAAAGCCTAGTCCACAGCAGTGACTTCGTATTCTCCGTCCCCGGTGGCGAGATAGTCGAAGTAACCGCCCTTGGGCTTGCCGCAGCGACGCTCACAACCGGAGAAGTGCACGCGCCCCTCGGGCAGTCGGCCATCGGCAATTGCGTGAGAAGCATCGCCGCGGGTGTCAGCCAGAGACTTTTTGCAGCCGGGGCGTCCGGTGCAGGCGCTGACGCGCAGCCAGGTGGACTTCCGATCGAAGATCAGACCATTGGGCGCCAATACCTTGACGACCTGTTCGGCAACTTCCTCTTCCAAATCATGCAGGATCAGCGAGTACCACGGAGTGATATGCACCGGCACCTGAGTGTGCGAGATCGCTCGGGCCAGACGCGCCGGGAGGACACCAAAGCGCAGGCCAGCGGCCAGGCTAACCAGGCCATCCGGCTGGTCAATCCAACCGATCTGGCGGGACAGCCCGGCGGTGGCATCGAAGATCTCAGCCGGAGTCGGCTCCTGGCGACGAACTCGCGCGCCCAATTCCTCGACTACGGCATCAGCAACGCGCTCGGCCGCATTGGCTTCGGCGATGCGCCAGGCTGAACCACGGCTGTCATTCCACACCTTCGCTGTGGTGATGAGAGCCTCCACGACGTCGTCACGCGAGACGACAAGCCCCGAGGTCGCGCCACCAATGATGAGTTCGAACGTGTTCTCATCGTGGGCGACAACACCGAAGTCGGGGCGCTCACCGAGCACGTCACCGCGGCCATCGTCGAAAGCCATGAGTGTGCGACCTGGCAGTGTTGCCAGCGACGGCTCCGCGATGAGGGCCTTGTCGAACTCTTGAACCAGGTCGCGCACATCAGCTTTACCGCCGACGCGACCGGACAGCGGCGACTGAAGAACGTTGCGTACGCGGTCGTGGCTGGTGGAGGGAACCAGCTTCTCTTCTTCCGCGGCATCGGCGAATGCGCCGGTGTTGGTGATGCCACGGATCTGAACATTGCCGCGGGAGGTGAAGTGAATATCACCGTCGCCGAAATTCTCGGCCAAATCGGCGAGTACGGCGAAGCCCGGCGCGGGGAGAAAGCCTCCGGGGAAGCGCAGACGACCAATTGCGCCATCAGCTGCGATATGAACCTTGCGGCTGCCGGGGCAACCGTCCTGACGAGTGCGGGTTCCTTGATCAGATGCAGTCATACTCTCAAGAATACGCAAACACACACAGAGCTGAGCCCCCGAAAACAGGGGCACATTATCCAGCCCCTTTCCAGCCCAACGAAACCATCCTGAAGTGGAGTTTTCATACCCCTCCGCAAAAACATACAAATTCTTCACTGAAAATCCACCGATCTACCTTTTTAAAACCTTATTGTTTTCATAACCTAACTTCCTCTGAATTAAGGGAAGTTTTCATTGGGTTTTCAATCTGGGGTTATTCAGGAGATTTCATGCCACATCACGACGCTGAAGCACTCACGCACGAGGCACACGACACCGTCGGCACCGGCCGTGCCTCGACACAGACACGCTCTGCTTCACGACGAAACCGTCGCACAATCCGAACGGGAATCGGGGTAGCGCTAGCAGGTCTTATGACCATCGGCCTGGCTACACCTGCAAACGCACAGCCACTAAACATCCCGGGCCTATCGGATAGTGGGCTGGCGGATAAGGTGTCGTCGTCAAGCGCAAACCGCGAACTGCCTGGTTTCGGCCATGTACCGAACCCGAATATGGAGAGGCTACTCGGCATCGAGAAAGACGATGAGGAGTCTGGTAGCGAGGGCGCAGGCAGGCAGCTGACCCCGGAACAGGCTCGCGTGGCCGCAGCCTCTCCGCTGAATTCTCTGCCGCTGACCCCGTCGCGCACGGCAAATGCCGGCATGCTGGTCAGCAGTGAGGATGCCGAGATGATGGTGAACGACAAGCTGTGGAATGTGGATGCCAAGCGTATTCACTACAACTCCACGGACTCCCTCGGAAATCCCAGTGTGGACACAGCCCTTGTGGTGACGCCGAAGACGGAGTGGAAGGGCAGCGGTCCGCGTCCGGTCGTCGCAATCGCGCCGGGCACGCAGGGTGGCGCGGAAAAGTGCGACCCCTCGGTATCCTCGCAGACCGGCCTAAAGATTGAGTTCGGTCCGTTGGACATTATTGCTCCATACGAGACGATCCCGATGGTCGCGAACTTGAAGCGAGGCGCGACTGTGGTGATGATCGACCACCACCGCAATTCCCAGGGTAACCAGGACTACGTCGACAACATCGCCTCGGCACAGTCACTGTTTGATGCCGTGTCTGCCTCACACGAGCTCGGCGTGGACAAAAATGCGCCCGTGGGAATTTATGGCTACTCCCAGGGTGGCTCCGCAGCCGCTGCAGCCGCTGAGCGTGCAGGTGTCTACGCTCCAGAGCTCAACGTCGCCGCATCTGCCGCCGGCGGCCCGCCGTCCGATCTCGCAAACGTCCTCGACCAGATTGATGGCACTACGCTGACCGCCGCGATTGCACTGGCAATCAATTCTGTCCTGGATAAGGATCCGGAGCTGCGCCGAGTCCTCAAGGAAGAAATCAGCCCCGAAGGCAAAGAACTGCTGGACAACGTGGGCAACTACTGCGCGGGTGGCTTGGGTTTCCATCACTCGTTTGAAACCACTGACCAGTACACGACTAGCGGTGAGTCACTCAGCGAGATGATTAAGCGCTACGAGCCGGTACAGAAGGAACTCGCACGCCAGCGCGTCGGCAACTTCGTCCCAAATGCGCCGGTGTACCTCTACTCGGGTGAGCATGATGACATCATCCCCATCAACCAGGTTCGCAAGCTGCGCGATTCCTGGCTGAATCTCGGCTTCACCGACCTGGAGTACGTCGAAAACACGACTTCACCGGTGCTACCGAAGACGGGCATTAACCATATCGTTCCGATGCTCGCGGAACTGACTAATGCCACCGACTTCCTCTGGTCCCACTTCCCAGATCAGCCGGCGGAGCAGTCGCTGGAACTCTAGCAATAGCCCCTGCAGTAGAGTGATGGAGAAATCCACTGCCATGCCGCTGACGAGAAGCTCGGTGAAAATCCGCACGGTCGCGCCACTGTCACAGTCAGACCTCGTCATCGGTTAGAAGGCAGACTCCCGCCGACCGGGGACGCGTTGCTCCCCAGGAAGTGAATGACTACACCGTGATTCTGCTGCTGTCGACCTCGGATACCGACCTTCTGTCCGCCCGCGCGGCCGCTCAGGCCAACCCGGAGGTGTCCTACCGTTGGGCAAACCCGGCGCGTCTGCTCGACGATGATTTGCCCACGCTTGCCGACGGCGCCGATGTCGTCATCATCCGACTTCTCGGTGGCCGCCGCGCCTGGGAATCCGGCATCGACTACTTTGTGAACTCCGGTATTCCCACCGTCCTCGTCTCCGGTGAGCAGGCACCCGATGCCGAACTCACCGAGTATTCGACAGTTCCCGCAAACGTTGCCACGCAAACGCACATTTACCTGGCGGAAGGCGGCGCAAAGAACCTCGCACAGCTGCACAATTTCCTGTCGGACACACTGCTTCTGACCGGTCTTGGCTTTGAAGAGCCCACTCGCATGCCGGCCTGGGGTTTCCTGGAGCGCGACTCCAAGGTGGCCACGGAAGATTCCCGCGGCACCGTCGGCATTATTTACTACCGCGCCCAGCACCTGGCGGGAAATACGCACTACATTGAGGCGCTTGCTGACGCGGTCGAGGCTCGCGGCTACGTCGCCAAGCCTATCTTCGCCGCGTCCCTGCGCACCGCCAGCGATGAACTGCTGGCAGAGCTAGCTTCCTGCGACGCGCTCATCACCACGGTGCTCGCCGCTGGCGGCAACCGCCCGGCACTCGCGCAGGCCGGCCAGGACGATGACGGCTGGGATGTCGCCGCACTCGCAGACCTGAACATTCCCATCATCCAGGGTTTGGCCCTGACTTCGTCCAAGGCGGCATGGGAGGACAACGACGAAGGTCTGTCGCCGCTGGACGTCGCAACACAGGTCGCCGTCCCCGAATTCGACGGCCGCATCATCTCGGTCGCGTTCTCGTTTAAGGAAATCGACTCCGACGAGCTCATTTCCTACGTCCCGGATCTCGAGCGTTGCGACCGCCTGGCCGGCATCGCCACCCGTTACGCCGCGCTCCGCCACATCAACAACGCTGACAAGCGCGTCGCCGTCATGCTCTCTGCGTACCCGACCAAGCACGCCCGCATCGGCAACGCTGTCGGTCTGGACACACCAGCATCCACGTTGAAGGTGCTGCACGCGCTTGCCGACGCCGGATACAACCTCGGCGACACCACCAAAATCCCCGGATATGCCACCGCCGAGGATGGTGCCGATGAACCAGATGCGTTCATGCACGCCATCATCGAGGCCGGCGGCCAGGACCCGGACTGGCTGACCGAAGAGGTTATGGAGGCAGCCGAGCTTCGCCTGCCCGCTGCCACCTACGAGAAGTTCTTCGCTACCTTGCCGGAAGAACTTCGCTCCGACATGCAGGACAAGTGGGGTGCCGCGCCGGGCACCCTGTACGTCCACCCGGATACCCAGGACATCTACATTGCGGGCCTGACCTTCGGCAATGTCGTGGTCATGGTGCAGCCACCGCGCGGTTTCGGTGACAACCCGGTGGGTATCTACCACGACCCGGATCTGCCGCCGACGCACCATTACCTGGCCTGCTACCGCTTCCTGTCGCTGCCGCAGGCGGAGGGCGGTTTCGGCGCCGATGCCGTGGTTCACATGGGCAAGCACGGCAACCTGGAGTGGCTGCCGGGCAAGACCGTCGGCCTTTCCGCTTCCTGCGGCCCGGATGCTGCCATCGGCGAGCTGCCAATGATCTACCCCTTCCTGGTCAACGACCCGGGCGAAGGCACACAGGCCAAGCGCCGTGCTCACGCCACGCTTGTCGACCACCTCATTCCGCCAATGGCCCGCGCCGAATCCTACGGTGACATCACCCGTCTGGAACAGCTTCTCGACGAGCACCAGAACATCTCCGCCATGGATCCGGCCAAGCTGCCGGCCATCCGCCAGGAGATTTGGACGCTGCTGACCGCCGCGAAGATGGACCGCGACCTCGGCTGGGACGAGCGCCCGGACGAGGAGGTCTTCGATGACATGCTCATGCATGTCGACGGCTGGCTCTGCGAGATTAAGGACGTCGCCATCCGCGGTGGCCTCCACGTGCTCAGCCAGGCACCGGAAGACGAATCTCTAATCGGCACTGTGACCACCATGTTGCGCGCCCGCCAGCTGTGGGGCGGCAAGCAGACCCTGCCGGGCCTGCGCGAAGCTCTCGGCCTGGCCGAGGACGGCACCGATGAACGCCACGCTGTGGACTCTATCGATGCACTGGCTACGGCGCTGGTAACCGCCGTGGTGAAGAATCCCGACCAACCGGTGACACAGATCGCGGCTGATGTGCTCGGCTCCGAGGAATTTGCCGATATCGCGGCACCAAACGGCCTCGACCAGGTCGTCGAGCTGCTGCAGTTCACCCGCGACGAAATTCTCCCGCGCCTGGCTGCTACCAGCGAGGAGATCCCACGCATTCTTTCTGCTCTCGATGGCGAATTCGTCCCGGCTGGCCCCTCCGGCTCACCGTTGCGTGGCCTGGTCAACGTGCTGCCGACTGCCCGCAACTTCTACTCGGTTGACCCCAAGGCGGTGCCGTCGCGCCTGGCTTGGGAAACCGGTGTTAACCTCGCCGATGGCCTGATTGAGCGCTACCGCGCCGACCACGGTGAGTACCCCAAGTCGGTTGGTCTGTCGGTGTGGGGCACTTCCGCCATGCGTACCTCGGGCGATGACATCGCCGAGGTGCTCGCGTTGATTGGTGTGCATCCGGTGTGGGATGACGCATCTCGCCGTATTGTCGGCCTTGAGCCGATTCCGCTGGAGGAGCTGGGCCGCCCGCGCATTGACGTGACCGTCCGTATTTCCGGCTTCTTCCGTGATGCGTTTCCGCATGTTATCGACCTTTTGGATGATGCGTTTCAGCTCGTCGTCAAGCTTGATGAATCCGATGAGGACAACTACGTGCGCGCCCATGCGAAGGCCGACCAGCAGGAGCGCCCGCGTCGCATCTTCGGTTCCAAGCCGGGCACCTATGGAGCTGGCCTGCTGCAGCTGATCGATTCCGGTTCCTGGCGCGATGACGCGGACCTGGCAAAGGTCTACACGACCTGGGGTGGCTACGCCTATGGCCGCGGTGTCGATGGGGAAGAGGCAGCTGACGACATGAAGACGGCCTACCGCCGTATTCAGGTTGCCGCGAAGAATGCCGATACCCGCGAGCACGATATCGCCGACTCCGATGACTACTTCCAGTTCCACGGCGGCATGATCGCCACGGTCCGCGCACTGACGGGTTCCGCTCCGGAGGCCTATGTGGGCGATTCCACCCGCCCGGACGCCGTGCGCACCCGCACCCTGCACGAGGAGACGCGACGCGTCTTCCGTGCCCGCGTGGTCAACCCACGCTGGATGCAGGCAATGCGTAACCACGGCTACAAGGGCGCCTTCGAAATGGCCGCAACCGTCGACTACCTCTTCGGTTACGACGCGACGGCGCAGGTCATGGATGACTGGATGTACGAAACGCTTACCGACGAGTACGTTGCGAACCCGGAAAACCGCGAGTTCTTTGAACAGTCGAATCCGTGGGCTCTGCACGATATTTCCGAGCGCCTGATGGAGGCCGCCGAGCGCGGTATGTGGGAAAACCCCGACCAGGAACGCATGGATCTGCTGCGCCAGACCTACCTGGATACAGAGGGCGACTTGGAGGAGCGCGCTGACCGGTAGGCGACCGCTAGTCGTCGTCTAACCGGCCGATAGCCGTAACCACTTGCTCATCTAGTGGCGGTTACACTGGGGAACTATGAGCAAGTGGTTCACAATTATTTACCTCATCGCCGAGATTGCGGCCTTTATCGCACTTGGTGAATGGATTGGCTATGGCTGGACCGTCCTGCTGGTTCTGGGTCTATTCATTCTGGGATTGGTTTTCGCCGCCATCGAGTTCAAGCGCATCTACCAGAAGTTGCTGCTGGATACTTCTCGTACTCTTACTGAGTACGGACAGAAGCATCCGGAGGAGGCAATCAAGCGCTCGGCAAAGGGCGCGGGACACTTTGTGGCTGACTCGGCAATCCTGTTGGTTGGCTCTTGGCTGATTGCCCTGCCGGGCGTCGTCTCCACGGTTGTTGGTTTCCTCATGGTGCTACCGCCGACTCGCTGGCTGATTCGTAAGAGCGGATCGGTGGCGCTGCTCAACGGACTCCGCAACTTCAGTGACCGCAGCATGATGGTGGTCTCTCAGTACGGCATGAACCCGGGTGCTCCAGGAACTGGCGCTGGTGCTGGCGGTTTTTCGGGTTTCCCTGGATTCTCTGGTGGTTTCCCGGGTGCGGATGGCAAGGCCTTCCCACAGGATAAAATCGTCCCACCGGCACCGGACAACGCCTGGGATGATGACCAGGACGACAGCGACAAGCGCTAACTCAAAAACTCGCAAACGTAGAGAGTTCTCTTATACAAGTGCACACTAACCGCCAAGCGCGCTCCAGCGAGCACGGGAACGTCGCTCAGAAAGACGCTTCGAAAGACATTCTGGAGAATCCGAATCGCTGGCAGGCGCGCTTTCGCGCGCTTACCCCACTAAAGCAGCGCCTCGTTCTCGCCTTCATTGCAATCCTCGCTGGTGGATTGCAGTTCTTAAGCTATGCGCCCATGAGCTGGTGGTGGACGGCCTGGATCGGCCTCGCCCTGCTCATTTTTGCCTTCTTCTGCGCAGCCGATTGGAAATCCAGCGTAGTGGTGGGCTTCAGCTGGGCAACAGCGACGGCTCTTTTCTCACTGCCGTGGATCGGCTCCTTCGTCGGCATTGGCCCCTACGTGGCGCTCTCAATTGTGCTGGGACTGCTCGCAATTCCGGCGGCGCTTGCGATGTGGCTGATTGCCCAATCCAGTTTCCCCCTCGCGCTGAAGCTCCCTGGCATGGCCGCTGCGCTCGTGGCAGGGGAGGCGCTGCTAGCCCGCTGGCCTTTCGGAGGCTTCCCCTGGCTCCGCGTTGCCTGGGGGCAGGTCGACGGCCCGCTGGCCCCAGCAGTGGCAATCGGCAGCACTGCATTGGTCACTTTCCTCGCTGCTTGCGTTGGTGCGGGACTGGTCGCGCTCACGCTACGTTCCTATGCAACCTCCGCTGCGCTTTTGGTGGGAGCGTTATTCGTCGGCTGGGTTCTTCCTGCGTGGACCCAACCGCTGCCTGAGCCTACGGCCGCTGACAACACCCGTGTCGCGGTTATCCAGGGCAATGTTCCGCGCCTCGGTTTAGAGTTCAATGCCCAGCGCCACGCAGTCCTGCAAAACCACGCCGATGCCACCAATGAGCTGGCCCGACGTGTCCACCAAGGTAAGGAAGAGCAGCCGGACATCGTCATCTGGCCCGAAAACTCCTCCGATGTCAGCCCGTTTACGGATGGGGAAGCGGCACGCATTATCGAAAACGCCGCGATGAATATTGGCGCTCCCATCGTGGTCGGCACCTTTACCTACACCAATGGGGTGCAAAACACCATGGTGGTCTGGGATCCGCAGACCGGCCCCGGCGACCAGCACGAGAAAATCTATCTCCAGCCCTTCGGCGAGACCATGCCATTCCGCGAACTGCTACGTCACTTTTCCGACATGGTCGCTCACGCCGGAGACATGACTCCGGGCAACGGCGATGCCGTGGTTACAACGCCAGGCACCGATGGTTTAAAGAAGGTCAATCTAGGCGTGGCCACCTGTTACGAAGTGGTCTTCGATGGTGCCTTCCGCAACGCAGTCAAACACGGCGCAACCATGCTGGCCACGCCCACAAATAACGCCACCTTCGGTTTCACCGACATGACCTACCAACAGCTGGCCATGAGCCGCATGCGAGCCATGGAGTTCCAACGCTCCACGGCCGTCGCCGCAACCAGCGGTGTGAGCGCGATTGTGGATGCGCACGGAGACGTCGTAAAGCGGAGCAAAATCTTCGAGCAGAAGGTACTCACTGAAACTCTGCCTCAGTACGCCCACCTGACTTTTGCAGCCCGCTTCGGGACGTGGATTGAAGGTCTACTGACCGCATTCGGTATTCTTTGTGTGGTTGGTGCCGTCCTGCGTCGCCGTGGCGGAGATGCCAGGGCAGGCGCAGATGAAGTTGATGGCCGGGATACTGAGCAGAACATGCACTAAGGAGAATCACGAGTGACTGCCCTAAATGAGTCGACGCTGGTTGTCATTCCCACTTTCAACGAGCGGGAAAACCTGCCGGGCGTGATTGCACGCCTGCGCGCAGCGGAGCCTCGCGTCGACATTTTGGTTGTCGATGACTCTTCACCAGACGGCACCGGTGAGCTCGCCGATGAAATCGCTGCCGCTGACAAGTCGGACAACGGCGAAGAGCACATCTACGTCCTGCACCGCGAGGGCAAGGGCGGTCTCTGGGGTGCGTACCGCGCGGGCTTCGCTTGGGGTCTCGAGCGCGACTACGAGGTTCTCTGCGAGATGGATGCCGACGGCTCCCACGCACCAGAGCAGTTCCATCTGCTGCTGGAGAAGCTCGAGGACGGTGCCGATGTCGTCATCGGTTCCCGCTACATTCCGGGCGGCAAGACCGTCAACTGGCCAATGAGCCGTCAGGTTCTCTCCCGCGGCGGCAACCTCTACATCTCGCTGGCGCTCGGCGCGGGCATCTCGGATATCACCGCTGGCTACCGTGCTTATCGACGGGAAGTTCTCGAAACCCTTGACCTCGAGAACATTGGCAAGGCTGCGTACCTGTTCCAGACCGAGCTCGCTTTTGAGGCTGTACAGGCGGGCTTCTTGGTGGAGGAGGTTCCGATCACCTTTACTGAGCGCGAGTACGGCGAGTCCAAGATGGATGGCAGCTTTGTGAAGCAGTCTCTGCTGCAGGTCACCAAGTGGGGATTCAAGCACCGCTCGCAGCAGGTAAAAAACCTGGGGTCGGAGATTGGTCGCCTGGCTGGTCACGAGTTTAAGCAGCGATTCCGCAAGTAGGGCTAGGGCAGCCCCAAAGATTGCGGCCTACCTGTGTGGAGACGGGCTGCCTGTATGACTGCGGGCTGCAAATGTGAATACGGGCTGCCTGTATGAATGGGGGCTGCAAATGTGAAACTGTCTTAGTTTATGACAGTTTCAAGCCATTTTTCAGGCCATTTTTGTCATAAACGCAGTCAGTAACTCGGATCGGCCCGCCGCAGCCAGGCACCAACAAAAAACGGGCCCGAATAAGGAGCAAAACCTTATCCGGACCCATTTTGCAGCATGTAATTCACAGCTGCAGCGCCCTAAAGCTCACTAGCGCAAGCCAGCTCAAACCTTAAGCGTTCTTCTCTGCTTCTTCGGCTTCCTTCTGAGCCTTCAGCAGGCGAGCGGCGTTACGACGACGCTTGCGCAGCAAGTCAACACGCTCATCCAGCAGCACGTCGAGCTCCTCGATGGAGCGGCGCTCACGGAGCATGTCCCAGTGAGTCCTCGGCGGCTTCACCGGCTTGGCTTCAGTGCCTTCGCCTTCAACCAGCTCACCAATTTGGCCATTCTTGCACAGCCATTCACCTGGAATTTCCGCGTCATCCGCGAATGGGACCTCGAAGATCTCACCGGATTCAGTGCGGTAGCGGACCATCATTCGCGGCGCGAGGTCATGATCGCGATCGGTCTCATACGAAACGGCGCCCATGCGACTGCCACGAAGAACTCGATCTGCCATGTGGAACGTGCCCCCTTTGGTAGAAATACTAGACCACACATTATAACGCCTTAATCTGTATTCATGCCATAATTGACTTCTGTGTCAGATCAAAAGCCGAGCACAACTACTGCCAATTGCCAGTGGTGTGGCCGCGAAATGGAGGTCGCCATCCGCGGTCGCCGTCGCAAGTTCTGCAGCCAAGCCTGCCGGCAGCGTGCGTACGAAAAACGCACTGGCGTAGCAAAAGGCGCTTCCAGGCCGATTGCCGAGCGAATCAATTCGGATCTCACGCTAAAGACCGCCACCGATGCCACGAGCAGGCCGGCGGGCGATGACGTCGTAAAGCGAATAGGGGACGGGCTCTTCGAAGTACGTTGTCTCGCCGAAGACTTGCGCACCGCGCTTGACGACGGCATGGAGACTGCCGTCCTGCAGGAGATTACGCAGGAATTGATTATGAAAACGCGCGAGGTGGAACGGTTTATCCCATAGCGGATTAAAAGGATAGGATGAGCACTATGAATTCTGGTGTCCGTAAGTCAATTATTACTTTGATAGCCGTTGCAGTTGTTGCGCTCGCAATTGTTATTGTGGGGCCAGTTTTGTATCGCGTTTTCACGCATGAAGGGGTGCGTACAGAGGATTTCGAGGCCACGGAGCTGCCTGCAGCAACAACTGATGCGAATGGCACCTGGAAGATTATCGGTGGCGATAACTCACAGAACACCTCCGTTGGTTTTACTTTTAACGAGGTACTGCCGGGCAGCAGGCGGACGACGTCCGGTTCCACTCACGATGTCACCGGTGAGCTGAAGGTTGCTGACAACAATCTTGAGGACGCATCCGTTGTTGTTGATATGGCAACTCTGACTAGCGATATTGAACGTCGTGACATCAATGTCCGCAACAATATTTTCAGCGTTGAGCAGTACCCAGAAGCTAAGTTTGAGCTTGCAGAACCACTCGATATTTCGAGCATTCCAGATAACGGCCAGTGGGCGAATATCGAGATTCCGGGACGCCTGACCATCCGCGGTGTCACCAATGATGTCACCGTACCAATGAAGGCCGCTCGTACCGAAAACTTGGTTTTGTTGTCGGGCTCTTTGCCAATCAACCGCCTGGATTACAACGTGCGCCTGCCACAGTTTGTAGCTGCATCCATCGAGGAGAACGGCGAACTCAATCTGCGCATTGTCGCAGAGAAGCAGGACGCGTAGGACGCGTAGGTTTCGCGGCTGGCAGACACAGCCATCTAAAGAGAATCGCAGTAGCGCTAATCCAAAGAGGCTTATAGCCAGCGAAAATACACCTCGATTCGTCACTGTGACGCAATAAAGCCATTTAGTCACACACCACAGAAGTCCTGCCAAAAACAATTTTGGTAGGCCAGTTGGGAGTCACAACGATATGAACACCTACGAAGCAATGCTGCTCGCACGAAAGGTGCGAATGGTACTACTGATTATCTTCATTGCATTCGTGGCCTACAAGGGCGCGTGGTGGCTCGTGGCTGTCGGCATACTCCTGATTGGCATGACGCTGTGGCAGAACAAGCGGCTGCGGGAAGAGATTGCCGTCCGCAACGCGGATGAGCTTGCAGCGAACGCCAAGGACAATGAGCAATAATCCCGACGGCATAGATCAAGCGCCAAGATAGAACACGGCAGCAGAAAAGCGGCGGCGGAAAAAGCGGCAGCCCTGGAAATTCAGAAAACCCCAGGGCCAACCACTTTCATTATTTGTCCGATAATATACATTATGACATTTTGACCTAAGGGTCCCGTCCTCCCCATTACCGCCGATGCGCCATTACCGTCAGGTCTAACCAGCCGACCAGCCAGTCAGAATGAACCGCCAACCCGGACCGCTTTACTCACTCAGCAAACAACTATTTTTCGCTACACGTCTATTCAGGAATTTTTAGTAAGATTTCCCGCATGCCTGAACTCTCAGACACATCCAGCAGCTCAGACAGACCCAATACATCCGACACATCAGATAGATCTGGCTCGTCCGACGACCCAGAGCCTCGCGCCAACGTTGACGGGCTCTCTGTAGCCGCAGTAAGCGCAATCACCGCAGCAACCGCCGCAGCATCCTCAGCGAACGCAGCGAACACTTCAGGTGATGCCGCGTGATTGTATCCGCACTCATCGTCTTAGCGGTCTTTCTTTTCCTCGTTTTCGCCAACGCAATTTTCGTTGCTGTCGAGTTTTCCTACCTCACGGTTAATAGAAACGACGTCAAGAACGCCGCAAACGCCGGCTCAAGGTCCGCATATTTAGTAGACCGTGCTCTATCACGCACCTCTACTAACCTCTCCGGCGCACAGCTGGGAATTACGGTCACCAGCCTCGTCGCTGGTTTCCTGACCGGGCCTTCCCTCGGCGTCCTCCTCGAAGCCGCATTTGGTGGCACTAGCATCTCTCCCGCCACCGTCACTGCAATCAGCACTACGGGCGCTTTCATTATCGCGACCTTCACTCAAATGGTCTTTGGCGAACTCGTCCCCAAAAACTGGGCCATCGCCGAGCCCACTAAAGTCGCAAACCTCGTGGTCAGGCCACAGAATGCCTTCATGTTCGCATTCGGCTGGCTGGTCTGGCTACTCAACAGCGCGGCTAATTGGGTGCTAAAACGGCTCGGCTTCTCCCCTGAGGAAGAGGTCGCCAGTGCCAGGACGGCGGAGGAACTCCGTGCCGTCGTCACGCGCTCTAGCGATGAAGGAAAGATTAACCCGCAGACCGCCGAGTTGGTGGCGCGATCGATCGAGTTCGGCGAGCGCACGGCGGCTGATGTGATGACGCCACGCACACAGATCATCTTTATCGAAGATCAGAGCGTCGCAGAGATGCTGACGGTCGTCGCAGATTCCGGGCACGCCCGCTTCCCCGTCGTCGGCAACAGCGTCGACGACATTCGCGGCGTGGTGCACTACACCGATCTGCTCAGCGTGCCACACGCACAACGCTTGACGACGTCGGCTGCGAGCCTGGCCAAAGATGTACTCGTGGTGAACGACTCGACCACACTTGATCCGCTGATGCGTCAACTGCGTGAGGATGCATACCAGTTCGCAGTGGTTGTCGATGAGTACGGCGGCACGGACGGCATTGTGACGTTGGAGGATCTCGTCGAGGAAATCGTCGGTGAAATTGACGATGAACAAGACGATCGTTCGTTGCTCTACAGCCGGATTAGCCCCAATACGGTGATTGTTTCCGGTCTCATGCGCCCTGATGAGTTGGGAGAGATCCTAAACCTGGTCCTGCCGGAGGGCGAAGAATCCGACACTATTGGTGGATTTATCACCGAACGCTTGGATCGCATGCCTCGCTTCGGCGACACGATTACGGTCGAAGCCACCGACCACGAAAACCTCGATGAGGAGAACTTGCCTACCACCGCTGAAGTTGCTTTTCGAGTCGAGCGCATGGCGCGTCACCGCGTTGGCCGTATTCGTGTCCAGGTGGACCTCGCCGGCAACAAGGTCACGCGCACGGATGAAGGCGCTGACCAGGACGGCACCAGTCACAACCACGTCGAGCACAACAGCGAAAAGGAGGGCTAGAACATGCCACTACTTACTCTTATTTTGCTGTTGGCCCTCAATGCCTGGTTTGTCGCCGCTGAATTTGCGATGGTCTCGGCTCGCCGCGATCAAATTGAACCGGATGCCGTCAGCGGCTCTACCAGCGCAAAGTACGCGCTGCGCGGTATCGAAAACGTGTCGGTCTCCCTGGCGGCAACACAGCTGGGCATTACCGCCTGTTCCCTGCTCATCGGTGCCGTCGGCGAGCCTGCGATTGCGCACTTCTTCGAGCCCTACATGACAGCGCTGGGACTCCCCGCGGGCACCGCCCACGTGGTTGCGCTGGCGTTGGCGCTGCTGATTGTCACTTTCTTACACATGGTTGTCGGCGAAATGGTGCCGAAGAACATCGCTATTGCGGCTCCCAGCCCGACGGCGAAGTTCGTGGCTATTCCGCTGTATGTGATTGTGCGGGTACTCAATCCGGTTATCTGGGCGATGAATACGACGGCGAACATCGTGGTTCGCAAGATTCTTCGCGCCACTCCGAAGGACGAGGTCGATTCCTCCTTCACCGCTAGTCAGGTGCAGGATTTCGTCGCCGAGTCCGGGCGTCAGGGCCTTCTCGACAATGACGAGCTCGCGCTCCTCCACAAAGCTCTCGGCTTCGAGCATCTCACCGCCGCGGATGTCACTATGCAACTCGACACCCTCGTCACCATTGGCCCCGACGCCACTGTCGCCGACATCGAAGAGCTCAGCGCACGCACGCGCTTTTCCCGCTTCCCCATCACCGATGCCGATGGCAGCTTCATCGGCTACCTTCATGTCAAGGATTTGCTCTCGCTTGACGACGGTCACCGCGACCGACCCTTCCCGCGGAATCTGATTCGCACCTTCGCAAGCGTCAGCCCGGATGCCAAGCTCCAGACGGTCATGCGGCTGATGCAGCGCGAGCAGGCTCATTTCGCCTTGGTGACGGAGGAAGATAGTACTTCGGAGAACTCTGTCAACGGAATCGTTGCGCTGGAGGACGTACTAGAAGAGCTCGTCGGCGAAGTCCGCCAGGCAACAGCCTAGCGAGTGCGCCGACGAGCCCCGTCGATTCCGGGTTAAGTAGCAAAAAGTGTGTCTGACTTTCA
>NZ_KV795636.1:0-57205 GCF_001809065.1 Corynebacterium sp. HMSC055G02
TGAAAGTCAGACACACTTTTTGCT
Organism: Corynebacterium sp. HMSC055G02; assembly: GCF_001809065.1. NCBI lineage: Bacteria > Bacillati > Actinomycetota > Actinomycetes > Mycobacteriales > Corynebacteriaceae > Corynebacterium > Corynebacterium sp. HMSC055G02. The sequence continues at coordinate 25 of NZ_KV795636.1, forward strand.
ACTTAACCCGTTTATGACACTTTCATGCCATTTTTCGAGCCATTTTTGTCATAAACGCAGTCACTAACTCTCGAGTGCGCCTAGCAGCGTTTAACTTTCCTTGTTCGCGTCCCACAGTCGCTTGCCGACGAGTCCCGCGCCCCCGACAGCTCCTGCCAGCAGTGCTCCGATCGAGAGCCACCGCATCGTGGCGAAGGTTGCGGAGCGAAAGTGGCGATAGTCGTAGATAGTCCACCCCATCTTCTGGGCGTAATTCCGCAACTTGCGGTCCGGGTTGATGGCCACGGCGGTGCCCACCATGGACAGCATGGGAATGTCGTTGGCGGAATCTGAGTATGCCGTGCAGCGAGACATGTCCAACCCGGAAGAGGCTGCCAGAGCTGCCACCGCGTGCTTCTTACCCGGGCCGTGGAGAATATCGCCTACCAGGCGGCCAGTGAACTTGCCATCTTTGACCTCGGCGACCGTGCCAAGGGCGCCGGTCAGTCCGATGTGCTTAGCGATAACCTGGGCCAGCTGCACCGGGGTGGCGGTGACCAGCCAGACCTCTTGGCCAGCCTGGATATGTAATTCCGCAAGATCGCGGGTGCCCTGGTAAACGCGGTCGCTGATCTTTTCTTCAAAGATTTCTTCGCCGAGTTTGACCATTTCATCCACATCGTGGCCGGCGAAAAACTCCAATGCCTGTTCACGGGCCTTAGCTACGTCGGCAGCGTTTTCCGCGCCTGAGATTCGGAATTTCAGCTGCTTCCAAATCATGCCGGCCAAATCACGCTTCTTGATGAAGCCGCGCTCGACCAAACCCATGGCAAAGAGGAAGATTGATGCGCCTTGGACAAGCGTGTTGTCCACATCGAAGAAAGCGGCTGCGCCCTGATCGCGTTCGACACCTGGAATGGGCTGCGAGAGCACACGGGCACCGCCAGCGGCATCTTCGGCACCAGCTACACTGCGAAATCCCGTAGCCAGTTCTTCGCCGCCGACGTCGTAGACTTCGCCGAGAGCTTCCAGTGCATTGGCAGCCGCTGCAGCACCAGCTTCCTCCTGTGCTTCGTCATTGAGCGGAGCGAGAACTACCTGCTCGAGGAAGTTGCGGACGTTACCCTGCGAGGACGCAAGGTCACCCAGCATGTCGATGGGGAAGGGGGAGCGGTTGTCGGCACTGAACTCACTCACGGCACGAAAATCTCTTTCCACGGTGTATGCAACCGACATCCGTTATCGGAAGCTCTTGTTGAATAGTATCCGGTCTTTAGGCAAAGCTGCGCGCTGAGATTCAAGGAGCGGATGGGGCAAGGATAAGAAGAGTCACTTTTGCAGGGGAAGTGTGGGGAGGGGGACGTCGTAAAGCGAAACAGTCGACCTTTAGACTGGCCGTTATGGTGACTGTGACGGTGATGAGTAGGAAGACGTGCGGTTCGTGCGCCCGAGTGATTGCGCAGATTGAGCCGCTAGTTCGGGACCAAAATGCGCAGTTCCAGGTGGAAGATGTCGATACCGATCCGAACTTGGCCATGGAATTTGGCGATCGCGTGCCGGTGATTTTGGTCAATGATGAGGAGATCGCTTGCTGGGAAATCGATGATGATGAACTCCTGGAAGCGATAGCGGAGGCCGAATAAGTTCGGGAGACAACTCTGCCGAACTGCTAGGAGCTGCGGAGACATGGCAGAATGTGGAGTAGCGGCAAAGAAGTAGGGGAGTGCTGCGAACATCGAGGTAGAGACTAAGTAAAGTATGCCTTTGTTGTGACGAGATGGCGGAGTTGTCTAGCGTTAACAGTCATAGCTGTGTGAAAAAGCCCGTAGCGGGGCCTGTGAAGGAGCAATAGAGCGGTGATTGAGCGGTGAGTGTGCTTCTCGTCGGAATGTCGTACCGGTCTGCACCGGTGACCCTTCTTGAAAAGGTCTCCGTCGGTGAAACTGAGCGAGAGGCCATTTTGGCTCGGCTGGTCGCGGATGAAGCGATCAGCGAAGCGATGCTGTTGTCGACCTGTAACCGCGTTGAGTACTACGTGGTGGCCAACGGCTTCCACTCTGGCCTATCGGCCGTGGTCCGTGAAATTGTCGGTCGTACTGGGCTCGAACTCGATGAACTGACACCGCACCTCTATGTGCGGTACGCACAGGCCGCAGCGGAGCATGCCTTCTCGGTGTGTGCTGGTCTTGACTCGATGGTGCTGGGGGAACAGCAGATTATCGGTCAGCTTCGCAATGCTTACCAGGAAGCGGACGAAGCCGGCACCGTCGGCCGCATGCTGCATGACTTGGCGCAGAAGGCGCTGCACACAGGCAAGCGAGTCCACAGCGAAACACTGATTGATAATGCGGGCGCATCGATGGTCTCCGTGGCCATCGACGAGGCGATTGCTGCGCTGCATCCTGGGTTCAACTCTGGTGTTGACGTCGCTGAGGGTACCGATATTCTGGCCGGACGTTCGGCCCTTATCCTCGGCGCCGGTGCGATGAGTTCGCTGGCCGCCAGTTACCTGGGGCGCTGCGGCATTGATCGTCTGATTATTGCCAACCGCACCGTTGACCGGGCGCAGAACCTGGCTAACCACTCGATCGAAGCGGGCATCCCCGCTACTGCTATTGCGTTGCATGATTTCGCTGATGTCCTCGATGATGTGGACATTCTCGTCAGTGCCACCGGAGCCATGACGCCAGTGGTCTCAGCTGCAGATGTTGTCGACCACGGCCCGCTCGCCATCGTCGATTTGTCTATGCCTCGCGACGTCGCGGAGGATGTCTCCGGGCTTGAGGGGATCGCACTCTTCAACATCGAATTGCTGCAGATGACTCGCACGGAGGTTCCGGGTCGTGATGATGAGGCTGCAGCGCGCGACATTGTGGCCGAAGAGTTGGAGTCCTACCTCACGGCGCAGCGCGCAAGCGAGGTAGCACCGACTGTTCGTGCTCTGCGTGAGCGTGCGGCAGATGTGGCGGCGGCTGAGCTCGCTCGCTTGGAGGCGAAGACACCGGGTCTTACTCAAAAGGAACGTCGCGAGGTCGAATCCACGGTTCGCCGCGTCGTCGATAAGCTCTTGCACGCGCCAACGGTGCAGGTCAAGAAGCTTTCTAGCCAGCAGGGTGGTGGCAACTACGCGCTTGCCCTGCAGAAGCTCTTCGACCTGCCCCTATCCACCCCCTCTGGCCTGTATGCTGACACCGATATCCCCGCAGATCTCATGGTAGAGGGCCGAATTGGGCGGATGCAGGGATTTGAGCAGTATGGTCTTGACAGTAGTGCCATCATTGAAGGCGTTGCTGAAACCACCAAAAATTAACACCCGGAGGGAAACATGCCTGACCCAGCGACTATTCGTATCGGTACCAGGGGCTCGGAACTGGCCACGACACAGGCCGGTCACGTCCGTGATGCACTGATTGAGCTGGGACAGCCTGCAGAGCTGGTGATTGTAAAGACCGCCGGTGACCATAACCGCCACGACCCGGTGGAAAAGATTGGCATCGGTGTCTTCACCCAGGCGCTGCGTCATGCACTCCGCGAGGGGGTGTGCGACATTATCGTGCACTCGTTTAAGGACCTGCCGACCCTGCCGGAAGACGACATGATGGTCGCAGCCGTGCCGGAGCGCGTCGATCCGCGAGAAGCGCTGATTTCCCGCGATGCCACGCCGCTGATGGACCTGCCTGAGGGGGCTCGTGTGGGTACCTCCGCGCCGCGTCGTGTCTCTCAGCTGCGTGCGCTGCGCTCCGATCTGGAACTTGTACCATTGCGTGGAAACATCGAAACCCGCATGGGGCGCGTCTCTGAGGACTTGGACGCTGTCATTCTGGCTCGCGCTGGGCTGGAGCGCACGGGTCGCCTCGGAGAGATTGCGGAATCCCTGGATGTGGATGTCCTCATGCCAGCCCCGGCTCAGGGCGCCCTGGCGCTGGAGTGCCGCACTGCTGACCGCGAAATTGTGGATATTCTGCGCAAGATTGACCACCCGGTGTCCCATGCCCGGGCTGTCGCTGAGCGCGCGGTACTCAATGAGCTGGAAGCGGGCTGCACCGCTCCGGTCGCGGCCTACTCAACCGTGAGCGACAGTGGTGAACTCACCCTGCAGGCGGGGGTGTTCGCACTCGACGGTTCGCGTCAGTTGCTCGAGACCGCTACCGCAAACGTGGATAAGGCCGATGAGCTTGGCCGGAAGGTTGCGGCGGCCCTGCTCGAACGGGGTGCTCATGAGGTAATGGGCGATACCCTGCGGGAATCTCAAAAGTAGCCGGTTAGTTAATTTGGCTCAAACCCTTTATGCTAATAGGCCTGTATGCATGCCGTTGGGATAAGGGTTTCCTTCGTGTGCTCGCATGTGAGATTCAGGTATCTACCTGCCCCTCACATGCGTTGGCGCATGTCCGCTTTCTTCCTTAGAGACTCATCGGCACGAAAAGTGAACAACCAATAGAAAAGAAATCACTCCGCAACGATGAACACCTCCCTCCCCTCAGCAACGGGACGCATCCTGTTCGTCGGCGCTGGTCCTGGAAATCCCGACCTGCTGACGCTTCGCGCCCGTGAGATTCTCGCAGACACCGCTATCGCCTACGTCGACGCCGATGTCATGCCGGGGGTTCGAGAGCTCGTCGCAACCGATGTGCCTGTTCCTCCCGAGCTGCTGAAGGAAGCCGAGGAAGAGTACGAGCGCATGTGCGCCGCAGCCAAGGCCAAGGGATCTCGTCGTAAGCCGCCGCGTCCGGCACCACCGACCGCCGCAGATCTGCGCACGCCTATCGACGATCCCAAGAAGATGGCAGAATTGCTCGTCGAGGAAGCCGCTAAAGGCAATGACGTGGTGCGTTTGGTGGCAGGCAATCCGCTGACCAACGATTCGCTGCTGGCCGAAATCAACGAGGTCTCGCACGCCGATGTTGAGTTCCAGATCGTCCCTGGCATGTCCGTGCCCTCCACCGTCCCGGCATTTGCCGGTATCGCGTTGGGCTCGACGTACACGGAGACCGATCTCGATCGCGCCGATGTGGACTGGGACGAGCTGGCCCAGGCACCGCAGCCGCTGGTACTGCAGGCCGTGCAGGACGACCTGTCCGCCATTGCAACTGAGCTCGGCGAACGCGGCCTGCCGTCGTCGTTGCCGGTGTCGGTGACTGTCAACGGTACGACTCGTCTGCAGCGCACCTACGACGTCACGCTGGGCACCTTGGCGCAGCTCTCGGGTGACCTGACCGGTCCGCTGGTGGTCACGCTTGGCAAGGGTGTGGACAATCGTTCGAAGTACTCATGGTGGGAAAACCGCGCTCTCTACGGATGGAAGGTGCTGGTCCCACGTGCCAAGGCGCAGGCAGGCCCGATGAGTGCCCGTCTCGTTGCGCACGGCGCCATCCCGATTGAGGTCCCGACCATCTCAATCGAGCCACCGCGCAGCCCGGCGCAGATGGAACGCGCCATCAAGGGGCTTGTCGACGGCCGTTACCAGTGGGTTGTCTTCACTTCCGTCAACGCCGTCACCGCAGTGTGGGAGAAGTTCCAGGAATTCGGCTTGGACGCGCGCTCCTTCGCTGGGGTCCGCATCGCAGCCGTCGGCCATCGCACCGCCGCTGCCATCCGCGATCTCGGCATCACTCCGGAGCTGCTTCCGGATGACACTCGTCAAAATGCCGCGGGCATTGTCGACGTGTTCCCGGAGTACATCGAGGATCTCGATCCGGTCAACCGCGTGCTGCTGCCGCGCGCCGATATCGGCACCGATGTGCTTGTCGACGGTCTGATTGACCTGGGCTGGGAAGTTGATGATGTGGTCGCTTACCGTACCGTGCGGGCAGCGCCACCGAGTGCGGATATCCGCGACATGATTAAGTCCGGTGGCTTCGACGCAGTGTGCTTCACCTCGGGGTCGACGGTGAAGAACCTGGTCGGCATCGCGGGTAAGCCGCATGCTCGCACCATCATTGCCTGCATCGGGCCGATGGCCGCAGCCACGGCTCGCGAGTACGGCCTGCGGGTAGATGTCGTGCCGGAGCGCGCAAGCATCCCGGAGCTGGTGGATGCGCTGGCAGAGCATGTTGCGCAACTGCGGGCGGCAGGGCAGCTGCCACCACCGCGCAAGAAGCGTCGTCGTTCGCGTAAAACCAAGGACTGAGCAGGGGCGTACCGGAGCGAGTTCGCGTTTTGATTAAGGTTGTCTTTATGACTACATCTGGAGCTTCTGAATCATCCCGCGAAATCGATCTCGAACAGTTTGGATTTCCTCTCCCGATTCGTCGCCCACGCAGGCTGCGCACCAACCCGGTGATGCGTGCGATGACGGCGGAGACGACACTGACTCCGAAAAATCTCATCCTGCCCATGTTTGTTGCAGATGGGATTGATGAGCCGAAGCCAATCAGCTCCCTGCCCGGGGTAGTGCAGCATACCGAGGACTCCCTGGTAGAAGCTGTGCGCGAGGCTGTTGAGGCAGGTATCTCGGCAGTTGACCTCTTCGGTGTCCCGCTGGATGCGGACAAGGACGGCGAGGGCTCTGAGTCCTGGAATCCGGAGGGCGTACTCAACCGTGCCCTGCGTCGTCTCCGCGACGAGTTCGGGAATGACATTTTGATTATGGCCGACACCTGCCTGGATGAGTTCACTGACCACGGCCACTGTGGTGTGCTGGGCAAGGACCGCTTCGGCAACACGGTCGTTGAGAATGACCGCACGCTGATTAACTACATCAAGATGGCCGTTGCGCAGGCCGACGCCGGTGCCCATATCGTGTCCCCTTCGGGCATGATGGACGGCCAGATTGCCGCAATTCGCGAGGGCTTGGATGCCGCTGGCCATGAGGATGTCTCCATCATGGCGTACTCGGCAAAGTACGCCTCCGCCTTCTACGGTCCATTCCGTGAAGCTGTGGGCAGCTCGCTGCAGGGTGATCGCCGTACCTACCAGCAGGATCCTGCAAACCGTCGTGAGTCCCTGCTTGAAGTGCAGCTCGACGTTGACGAAGGTGCGGACATGGTGATGGTCAAGCCGGCCATGAGCTACCTGGACATTCTGCGCGAGGTCGCGGATATGTCGCCGGTGCCGGTTGCCGCCTACCAGGTCTCTGGTGAGTACGCGATGATTCACGCCGCTGCCGCCAACGGGTGGATTGACCTGGATGCTGCGATGATGGAGGCAGTACTGAGCATTCGCCGTGCCGGTGCGGAGCAGATTTTGACCTACGCAGCGGTGGACTTGGCGAAGAAGCTGCGCGCCCAGTTCTAATTCGCTCGGGTGAACGTGCAGTAGCAAATATCGAGAAGTGGACGGATGACTAAAGAAGAGAAGAAGCCCGCAATTCCCGAGCAGGTCGAGGGAGCTAGGCAGGCGTGGCGGGTTACGGCCGTGTTGCAGCTGCTCGTCGCTGCGGTAGCTACGGTGACCTACTGGCTGCATCCGGAAATGCTGATGAGCCCCTCAACCGCTAAGGAGAATTTCCCGGGTTTCAGCGAGGGCCAGATTGATGCTGCCATGAAGGCGACTATCGTTATCGCGTTCTTTTTCGCAGTGGGGCTTTGCATCGCGTTCTTCGCCATTATCGAGCGAATGCGCAAGGGGAGCGAAGGTGCTCGCACCGTGCTGGTTATCGGCTCGCTTTACCTGGCACTGTCGGCGCTGATGTCCTTCTTCTCTTCTACGGCTTCAGAATCGGGAGTGCCGGCATCCCTCGTTCTTATCAGCGGAATTGTGCGAATCGCCTCGGCCACTGCCGCGGTAGCGGGTCTAGTGCTCGCCGCTTCGAAGGAATCCAAGGACTACTTCGATCATCAGCGCCCGTCGAAACCGTGGACCCCGTCCGCTCCGGAATCGCATCTGCCGAGAGCGTCGAAGCATGGCGCTGATCCAAAGCGGCAACAGCAGCTGGGCCAGTCACAGCCCAAGCAATCCAAGCAGCCTGAGGAGTCCAAGCGATGATGTCCCTGCCGAGTCGGCCCTGGCAGTGGGTGCTCTTCGTCGCGCTCATCGCCCAGATTGTCCTGAGCTTGATACTGGTCACCGGCGACTATTCGCAGGCTCCCGCCGCCGTTGGCCGCGATATCTACATCGTCGCCGGTGTGACGCTGGTCTGCTCGCTTATTGGTAGCGGCTGCTTGCCGACGGCCACTGAGTTCAAACTCTCCCGGAACTGCCTGCTCATCATGGTGATTATCACGGCTCTCGCCATGTTCTTTGCCATTATGGCTGGAGCGCTGACTGTATGGGTTATCGCGCCCAGCCTGGCGATGGCGTGTGGACTACTGTTGCTCTATCGTGAATTAGCGCTCACGCGCGCCAACCAGCCACAGGATTAGACGGAAAGTTTCAAAGGCCATGAGTGACATCGGTGAGTTTGATTTCTCTCTGGACAATCGCGTTGAACAAGCGATTGTGGATGCCAAGGTCGCTGCTCGTAAGGCATTGCCACGAAGCCGTCAGGACATCGACGAAGAAAGTGCCCATCAGCGGCTTGCACACCGCAGAGGCCAGTCCAACACAGCTTTCGCACTCATCCTGGAAAACTTGGAAAACGCCGAGAGCGCTGAGCGTGCTGAGCATGTTTTGGAATCCTTTCCAGATGTGACCGCCTCTGTGGTCTACAAGCCCGGACGCGCGTGGATTACCGCGCCCGATACCATCGATCCGAATCAGTTCATCGAAGCTCTCCGCGAAATTGGGGTCGAGTCGTACCTCACGCGCAGCACGCTTCGGCGTCGTGCAACTCGGCTGGATGTGTCACAACATCGCCGTCCCGCTGTTCCGGCTGCCGCTCAACAGAATGAGGAGGAGCGCATTCGCCGTCGTGAAGCGGCCTTGCGCCGAAGCGGCGGTGGCGCGGAAGTACTGTTCACGGCGCGTGAACTGGTGACCAAGCAACGCTTTTGGGGAAGCCTGTTCCTATCGATTCCGGTGCTGGTGACGTCGTTGAACGTCAACTGGCAGTTCCCGGGTTGGCAGTGGATGTGTCTTGTGCTGACCACGATTGTGGTGTGGTGGGGTGGTTGGCCGTTCCACCGGGCAATGGCGGCGTCCCTGCGTCGGCGGATGTCGGCGCTGGATGGGGCGAGCTCCATTGCCATCCTGCTGGCGTGGCTGTGGTCGCTAGCGCAGCTTATCTTTGGTCCCGCGGGACAGATTGGATATACCACTGCGCCCACTTGGTTTGCTTTCAACTACCGGGAAAGCGCCTCGGCAGAGGTGTTTTTCGACGTTGCGTGCGGCCTGACTGTGCTGTTGCTAACAGGTCGCATGTTTACGCGCTACAACAAGGTGCGTACTGGACAAATCTTGCGCAACCTGCGCATTCCAGCTGAGCGAAACGTGACAGTCGTGCGCAAGAGCGCTAAATCCGCGGAGCCGAAACGGGTGGAGGTGACGGTCGCGGAGCTCAATATCGGTGATGACATCGTGGTTCCACCGCACTCGGTGATTCCGGTTGATGGCTCAGTCATCGGTGGTGCGTCCACGATGGATGCGCAGCTACTCGGTATCGGCGTTGAACCGCAGAAGGTCAAGGTCAATTCCAAGGTTTGGGCCGGTGCAATCAACCTGGATTCGGAGCTCAAGGTGCGCGTGGAACGCACCGGTTTCAAGACCCGGGCGTCATCGATAGCGCGCTGGCTTCGTCAAGCGGTTCGAGAAGAAACGGTGATGCACCAGACCGCAGTGCACTCGGCATCAGAGCTGGTGCCATGGACGCTGTCGTTGGCGGGCGTGGCTTTTTGCGGCTGGTGGCTGGCGACTGGCACGATGAGCGGTGCCCTCGCGGTGGCGCTGGCTATGCTCTCGGGCATCGCGCCGGTGGCATTGGCAATGTCTACGTCGACCGTGCAGCGCATCGGGATTCTGGCCGGTGCTAGTAACGGAATCTTGATTCGTGGCAATGAGACTTTCCGAAAGCTGGCCGCTGCCGATGTGGTGATTTTTAACCGAGTTGGAACGCTGACCGAGGGTGACACCCACGTGCTCGGTGTCGCCGCTGAGCGCAATGAAAATCCGGATCTGGTTCTGCGTGTGGCGGGCGCTCTCATGATGGAGAGCAACCACCCGGCATCAGCGGCAATCGTGCGCGCGTGCCGTGTATCCCGCGACGCCGGTTCCGGCGGTGGCGAGGTGCCGCACTGGATTGAGACTGTACACGTCGCAATTGCGGAAGACGGTGCGTTCGTTGGCCAGGTAGAGATCCCGGTGAAGGACTCGGACGACAAGTTGGAGATGCGCTTTGTTGAGGGGCGTGTTTGGCGTCCGCGTGATCTCACTGCACTCAGCGAGAAAATGGCCGTGGCTGCGCTCAGTGGCGGTACTCCGATGGTGGTGTCGTGGCGTGGCAAGGTCCGTGGTGTCATCACCATTGGTGAGGACATTAAGCCCGATGCGGTCGAGAGCATTGACCAGCTTGAGGATATGGGCGTGGACACCATGATGATCACGCGAGATCCGTATCCAGTAGCCCGTCGTTTTGCTGACCGGCTGAATATCTCACGAGTATTCGCGGGCATCATTGCCTCCCGCAAGGCCATTGCGGTGCGTTCGGTCCACAGTGACGGCGAGACTGTCGTGATGGTTGGCGACAAGGACATCCGGGACTCTCTGCGTGCCGCTGACGTGGGTGTTTTGATGGACAACACCGAAGGCAATCAGAATCTTGATGTTGATTACGCCGATGTCGTGGCACTGCGGAACAACGTGTTGTCGATTCCGGAGGCCATTGAAATCGCACGTGCTGTGGTGCGGATGATGGACTCCAACATCTACTTTGCGTGGTTCTACAACGTTGCGGTCATCCTGCTGGGTATGACCGGTATGATTCACCCGCTGCTGGCATCGCTTTTGATGATTTTCTCCAGCTTGTGGATCGACTGGCGATCCCGTCGAGTGTCCTCTCGCCGCAAGCATCTATTCAGGGTGAAGCTGGGACGTTGGTAGGGCAGGGTAGCTCTTCATCCGAGTGGCCGTCTACGATGGTCACCGTGACTCAAGACATTAATGCTCCTCATGTCCCAGAAAACGTTGAGCTCACCGATCGTTCGGCAGAGTTCTTTACGCAGGCTCAGGCAGTGACGCCGGGTGGCGTGAACTCGCCGGTCCGCGCCTTCGGTTCCGTCGGTGGCACCCCACGTTTCATTGACCACGCCGCGGGCTCTCGTATCGTGGATGTTGATGGTAACGAATATGTGGACTTGGTCTGCTCGTGGGGTCCAATGATTCTGGGCCACGCGCACCCGGCAGTGGTGGAGGCCGTTCAGAGCGCCGCCACTCGCGGTTTGTCTTTCGGCGCTCCGACGACGGCTGAGACCGACCTGGCTCGTCACATCGTTGAGCGCACGTCGGTAGATGAGGTGCGTCTGGTCAACTCCGGCACTGAGGCCACTATGTCCGCAGTACGCCTGGCTCGCGGTTTCACTGGCCGTTCCAAGATCATCAAGTTCGCCGGCTGCTACCACGGTCACGTGGACGCGCTGCTGGCATCGGCCGGTTCCGGTGTCGCTACTTTTGGTCTGCCGGATTCGCCGGGTGTCACCGGTGCATCGGCTGCCGACACCATTGTTGTTCCTTATAACGACATTGAGGCCGTCAAGGCCGCATTCGCTGAGAACCCGGGCGAGATTGCCTGTGTCATCACTGAGGCGGCAGCGGGCAACATGGGTACCGTCGCACCGCAGGACAACTTCAACGCGAAGTTGAAGGAAGTCTGCCACGCAGACGGCGCACTGCTGATTCTCGATGAGGTCATGACTGGCTTCCGCGCTTCCTACAACGGCTGGTACGGCATTGATGGTGTGGCCGGTGACCTGACCACCTTCGGCAAGGTCGTCTCCGGTGGTCTGCCGGCAGCTGCCTTCGGTGGTCGCCGCGACGTCATGGAGTACTTGGCTCCGAACGGTCCGGTGTACCAGGCAGGCACACTCTCCGGTAACCCGGTCGCTATGGCAGCTGGCCTGGCCAACCTGGAGAATGCCACGAAGGATGTCTATGACACCGTCGCAGCCAATGCAGATCGCCTGGCCACGATTCTGTCCGATGCCCTGACCAAGCAGGGCGTGGCCCACCACATTCAGCGTGCGGGCACGATGCTCTCGCCACGCTTCGCCGAGGGCGAGGGCCATAACTTTGAGCAGATGCAGGCAGCGGATACTTTCCGCTACCCGGCTTTCTTCCACGCCCTACTGGCCAATGGTGTCTACCCGCCGGCTTCTTGCTACGAGACCTGGTTCGTCTCCGCTGCGCTGACCGACGCCGACTTCGAAATCATCGAGCGTGCAGCAGCCCGCGCGGCCGAGGCGGCGGCAGCCGCCAAGCCGGAGTAGGTGACACGTGTCGAACAAGACCAATTCGCAGGCCGAGCAGCAGGCAGCACAGCAGGAATCGCAGCCGACACCGCCGGAAAACCAGGCGTCTAAGCGTGCAACAAAGCACGCCAAGACCACGGTCGTACATCTCGTCCGCCACGGCGAGGTTTATAACCCGGATAAGATTCTCTACGGTCGCCTGCCCGGCTGGCACCTGTCTGAGCGCGGTCAGCGTCAGGCAGCGGCCACGGCCGCGTCCTTCGAAGGCCACGACATCCGCTACTTCGCCTGCTCTCCGCTGCAGCGCACGCAGGAAACCTCACGGCCCTTCACCGAGGTAATCGGCATGAAGCCGACCCTGGATGAAGATTTGCTGGAGGCTGGCAACTCCTTTGAGGGTTTGCACATCAAGGGCATTGACTCCGCACTGTGGAATCCGAAGTACTGGCCACGACTGCGTCGTCCGAGCGTGCCCAGCTGGGGCGAGCCCTACGAGGAGATCGCGGACCGTATGTTCCACGCCATCGAGCGAGCCCGCGAGGCCGCCGAGGGAGCGGAAGCGGTGCTGGTGACACACCAGCTGTGCATCATTGCAGCTCAGCGTCGTGCGCGGTACTTGAAGCTCGCCCACAACCCGGCAACTAGGCAGTGCGATCTGGCCAGCGTGACCTCCTTGGTCTTCGTCGGCGACACCATTGTCGACGTGCGCTACAGTGAACCGGCCGGTCACCTGTAAGGTGAATAAATAGTTTTGTTGAAGTTTCACTGACCCCCGGAAGGTGGCACCCCAAGTGGCCAAGGTCTCATCGTCCCGAATTGCAGCAACGCTAGCGGCAGCAACTCTGTCTCTGTCGCTCGCAGCATGTAACCCCGGAGATTCAGTGGGACACGATGCCGTTGCCGTCGGCGGTCAGTTCGAGTTTGTTTCTCCAGGGGGTCAGCAGATCATTGACTACGCACCCGAGGAGCGCAAACCGGTCGGCAAGGTGTTCGGTCCTTCTCTAGAGGACGACGACAAGAAAATCTCCCTCGATGACTTCAAGGACCAGATTGTGGTCCTAAACGCCTGGGGGCAGTGGTGCGCACCGTGCCGATCCGAATCGGATGACCTGCAGTATGTCCAGGAACAGATGGAAGAGCAAGGTATCGGCACCGTTCTCGGCATCAACGTCCGCGACAATGTCCGCCAGGCTCCCATCGACTTTGTGAAGGACAACGGCATCACCTACCCGTCCATCTATGACCCGGCCTTCGTCAACGCCAGCGCACTCGGCGGCATCCCGGCTTCGGTGATTCCGACAACCATCATTCTGGACAAGCAGCACCGCCCGGCCAAGGTCTTCCTCCGCGAGGTCGATCACACCATGCTGATGAAGGCTGTTAATGAAGTGAAGGCGGAGGGCTAGGCCCCAGCATGGGAACTCTTGCCATGGACACGATTTATCTTGCCGATGGCATCGGCCAGCAGTTCGCCGACGCCGCCACCGGCGGTCCCATCCTATTAGGCCTGCTCGCTGCTGCGCTGGCTGGTCTCGTCTCGTTTGCCAGCCCGTGCGTCATTCCGCTCGTGCCCGGTTACGTCTCGTATCTCACCGGTATTTCCGGAGCATCGGGGGCGCAGGGCCAGGGCTTGACGACGGGCACTGCGGACGCAACCGCCGTCGATAAGCGTGACGGCGATGGAGGGCGTGGCAAGCGTTCCGCAACTGCCCGCGTCGGCCTGGCTGCGTTGCTGTTCGTGCTGGGCTTCACTGTCATTTTCGTGCTGGGGTCGGCCTCAATTTTCGGGCTCGTGTCCACGCTGCGTCTGCAGGCGCGCACGCTGACGATTGTCGGTGGCGTGGTGACCATCGTGATGGGACTCGCCTTCATGGGCATGGTGCCGGCGCTGCAGAAGGACACCCGCATGGCGCCGAAGCGCTGGACCACGTGGCTGGGAGCGCCACTGCTTGGCGCGGTGTTCGCGCTGGGGTGGACGCCGTGTCTGGGCCCGACGCTGACTGCAATTATTTCGGTGTCCGCGGGCACGCAGGGTATGACCGCGGCCAGGGGAGTGGCGCTGATTATCGCTTACTGCCTGGGGCTGGGGCTGCCGTTCATTTTGGTGGCGCTGGGGTCGGCACGCGCGATGCGTGGAGTGGACTTCCTGCGTAAGCACTCGCGAACTATTCAGCTCATCGGTGGTGTGGCGCTGGTGCTGGTCGGAATTGCCCTGGTCACGGGACTGTGGGATGTTTTTGTTGCCTGGGTTCAGGCCGCTTTTATTACTGATACGGTAACGCCAATTTAGTGAAAGATTTTTCGATGTCGGTGAATTGGAATAAGGTACGACAGCCCTTCCAGCAGGTCTGGAACTGGTTGACCAGCATGCGCACAGCGCTGATTCTGCTGTTCATCCTCGCTTTCGCAGCGGTTCCGGGCGCCCTGTTGCCACAGCGCTCGCTGAATAAGGACAAGGTCGACCAGTATCTAGCCGCCAACGGCAAGACCGCCGAGATCATGGATAAGCTGCAGCTTTTCGATGTCTTCTCGTCCGTCTGGTTCGTCGCCATCGTGGCATTGCTGCTGATTTCCCTGGTTGGCTGCATTATTCCGCGCACCATCGACCACTACAAGGCCATGAAGACGCCACCGGCCAAGGCGCCGAAACGGTTGGCGCGTCTTCCGCTTCACGACGAAGCCGTGGTCGATGCCTCTGCGGATGAAGTTTCTAAGCGGGTGCGTGAGCGCCTGAACAAGTGGGCGTTGACCGAGACTCCAGCAGATGAAGATCGCGCTGGGGCACGATCCTTTTCCGCGGAGAAGGGATACCTGCGTGAGTTTGGCAACCTGGTGTTCCACCTGGGCATTGCGCTGCTGATTATCATCGTCGGCTTGGGCCGCATGATCTATTACGAGGGTCAGGTCATTTTGCTGACCAACACCGGCACCGAGATTTCTGACGACAACGTCAATAGCGCGGTGGGCGTTCCGTTCTGTAACACCGCTGCGGCGAACTATGACTCGCTGCGCTCGGGAAACACCTTCGACGGTACAACTCTGAACCCGTTCTGTATTCAGGTCGATGACTTCTTCGCCGATTACCTGCCGAACGGTCAGGCCAAGATGTTTACCTCTCATATCCGATTCGCAGAAGAAGAGGATATGCGCAAGCCGGTCGATGAGTGGGAAAAGACCACGCTGCAGGTCAACCATCCGCTGCGCGTCGCCGGTGACCGTGTGTACCTGCAGGGGCACGGCTTTGCCCCGGCCTTTAAGGTGACCTGGCCGAATGGCGAGTCGCGTACGTCGATTGTCCAGTTCCGTCCGGATGATCCGACCTTCTTCCTGTCCTCTGGTGCGCTGCGCTTCGACCCACCAGCAGGCATGTACCCGGACTTGTTCGAGCGCCGCCAGAACCAGATTGCAATCGAGGGACTGTTCGCTCCGACCGCGGAGTTTACTGGTGAAAAGGGTGCTCTGCTGCAGTCCTCTTACCCGGCGATGCAAGACCCGGCCGTGGCTGTCGACATCTACCGCGGCGACGCGGGCTTGGACACCGGTCGTTCGCAGGGGCTGTTTTCCCTCGACCGCGATCTGATGCACTCGGGTCAGCTGGCTAAGGAAGCCCGCGTCAACCTCAAGCAGGGCGAATCCACCGAGCTTGCCGACGGCACCAAGATTGAATTCCTCGGTGCGAAGGAATTCGTCAACTTGCAGGTTTCGCACGATCCCACGCAGTTCTGGGTGCTGGTGGCAACTGTGGCCGCACTGGCGGGCATGGTTCTTTCGTTGGGCATTAAGCGCCGACGTGTTTGGGTGCGCATGTTCCCGCTGGAAGATGGCCGCACTCGCGTTGAGTTCGGTGGCCTTGCCCGCACCGACAAGGCAGGTTGGGGCGAGGAGTTCCAGTACATCGTAGATGACATCCTGGAACGTGACAGTGATGACGAGGATGCTGCTGACAACAATGCTGCGACCGACGAGAGCGCGGACGACAAGGACAAAAGCTAACTGACCACTAAGTCTGGTCCATCATTACTGCAGGGTGAATGCGCGGGGGCGAGAATTGCGCCTCCGCGCATTTTTGCGTCCCCCGTGTCCCCGGTCCCCTTTTGCTTAGTCCTGCTTTAGTACTAGGGTTTGAAGAAGTATTCCGCTAATTCCACACTTTGGAGCCAAGTACATGCTCGTCAATAAGACACTGGCGCAGTTTTCGGACTGGTCGTACTTCACGGCCTTCGCCTTTTATCTTGTGGCCTTTGTTATTTCCATTGCCTACTACAGTCGTCGTATCGCGGCCGCTGAAGCGAAAAGCCAGGTTGCGGAACGCGAGCTGGTAGCCGCCGGTGCGGGTGAGGGAGCTACCACCGCTAGTGTTGCTGACTCGGGGGAGTCGGCGACGAAGTCGTCGGCAAGCGAGCCTAAGAACCAGGTGCTGACGAACCGACTCGGCGTTGTGACGGAAATGCTGATTTACGTCGGGGTGGCCGTGCACTTTGCATCGGTGCTGCTGCGTGGCCTGGCCGTGCAGCGTTTCCCGTGGGGCAACCTCTACGAGTACGTATCAGTTTCAATCCTCTTTGCTATGGCAATTGCAGCTGGCGTACTGCATCGTGAAACCATGCGTGTGTTCTGGCCGTGGCTGTTGGCTCCGATTCTGGCGCTGATGTTTTACGGTGGTAAGAACCTATATGTTGAGGCTGCTCCGGTGGTGCCGGCACTGCAGTCGATTTGGATTCCGGTTCACGTCTCGATTATTTCTATCGGGTGCAGTATCGCACTGATTTCCGGTGTTGCCTCGATTCTCTACATGCTGCGGATGTACAACCGCGAGGGCAAGGAAAAGGGCTTCCTGGGCAAACTGGTCGCGCCGCTGCCGGATGCTCAAAAGCTGGATGCGATTGCTTACCGCACCGCTATTTGGTCCTTCCCACTGTTCGGTCTGGGCATTGTGCTGGGCGCTATCTGGGCCGAGTCCGCATGGGGTCGTTACTGGGGCTGGGACCCGAAGGAGACCACGGCGCTGATTACCTGGATTATCTACGCCCTGTACCTGCACGCTCGCGCGACTTCGGGTTGGCGTAATACCAAGGCCGCGTGGATCAACATCTTCGGTTTTGCCACCATGGTGTTCAACCTCTTCTTCATCAACCAGGTGGTTTCGGGCCTGCACTCCTACGCTGGTCTGAACTAAGTCTTCACACTTGTACAAAGCCGGCATCGCCGGGTGAACTAGAATCGCTTCCATGCGCGTTCTCGTCACCGGTGGTGCCGGCTTTATTGGTTCCAACTTCGTTCTCCGCACTCTGGCTACACGGCCCGATGTGAATGTCACGGTGCTGGACGCTTTCACCTATGCCGCGAACCCTGCGAGCTTGGATGGCGCGGACTGTGAAATCATCCGCGGCGATGTTCGTGACGCGGAGCTGATCGATCGCCTCGTGCCCCGCTTCGACGTGGTCGTCCACTTCGCCGCAGAGAGCCATAACGACAATTCGCTGGTGGATGCCGATCCCTTCGTCACCACTAATGTCATGGGCACCGTGAATCTGGCCAAGGCTTGCGCCACCCACGACGTCCGCCTTCACCACATCTCCACCGACGAGGTCTTCGGCGATCTCGCTCTCGACGATCCAGCACGCTTTACGACGGCCACCGCGTACAAACCCTCCAGCCCCTACTCGGCCTCCAAGGCTTCAGCGGATCACTTTGTCCGGGCGTGGGTGCGCAGCTTCGGGTTGGTTGCGACGATTAGTAACTGCTCGAACAACTACGGGCCGAGGCAGCATCCGGAGAAGCTGATTCCCCGCCAGATCTGTGGTCTGTTGCGCGGTCGTAGCCCTCGCGTGTACGGCACTGGCGAGAATGTTCGGGACTGGATTCA
This sequence comes from Corynebacterium sp. HMSC055G02, assembly GCF_001809065.1. NCBI lineage: Bacteria > Bacillati > Actinomycetota > Actinomycetes > Mycobacteriales > Corynebacteriaceae > Corynebacterium > Corynebacterium sp. HMSC055G02. Next base: position 18,148 of record NZ_KV795636.1, read on the forward strand.
CGTCGATGACCACAACGACGCGGTCTGGGCAATCTTGGATTCTGGCGAGGTGGGGGAGACCTACCTGATTGGTGCCGATGGCGAGCGTTCCAACCTCGACGTGGTCGGAGACATCCTGGAGGGCTTCGGTCGTGAGCGGTCCGACTTTGTCCATGTCACTGACCGCCCGGGGCATGACCGTCGTTATGCGATTGACCCCGCATCCATCCGCAGCCTTGGCTGGCAGCCGCGCTACCAAGACTTTTCCGCGGGGCTCGCCGAGACCATCGACTGGTATCGCGCCAACGAGTCCTGGTGGGCGGCGGCCTACGATGCCGCTGAGGCTGGCTACGCGGAGCGCGAGCAGGAGTTGTAGTTCGCTGCTGGGGCATGCCTAGCGAACCCTCAACGCACACTCAGTGCACACTCAACGCGTGCCACAGCCTCAGCCCGGGCGCCCCGTCTACACTTGTTACCCATGAGCCCTAAGAGCACATTCCAGCCCACTTCTATCGACGGCGTTTTCACCTTCGAACCGGTCATCCACGGCGACAGCCGCGGTAGTTTCCACGAGTGGTATCGCCTCGACGCATTCGCCGAGGCCACGGGCTACCCGTTCTTCCCGGAGCAGGCCAACATGAGTGTCTCCGCCGCAGGCGTTGTCCGTGGCCTGCACTTCGCTGACGTCAGCACCGCGCCAGATGGCCACCCCGGCCAGGCGAAGCTGGTTACTTGTCCCGCGGGCCACATCCTCGACATTGCGGTTGACCTGCGTCGCGGCTCCGATACCTTCGGCAAGGTCGAGGTTTTCGAGCTCGACAGCAAGACCCGCCGAGTGGTCTATCTGCCCAACGGCATCGGACATGGCTTCGTCTCGCTTGCCGACGACTCTGTGCTCACTTACCTCACTTCCACCGGTTACAACCCGGAGGCAGAGCGTGCTGTTAGCATCCAGGACCCGACTCTCGGAATTGACCTGGCTGCGCTGCTGGCCAAGGGTGGTCTCACCGACGCGGACATGATTCTCTCCGAGCGCGATCAGAAGGCTCCGACTATCGAGCAGTTCGAGGCCGAGGGCAATAAGCTCCCCAGTGAGTTTGACTGCAAGGATCTTGAGAACATGGCTCGCGACGAGTGGGCAATCGCCAACGAAGCGGCCGGGCAGTAAGGCAGAAAGGCGCGAGCACTATGAAGGGCATCATCCTCGCAGGTGGTACGGGCTCTCGGCTGTTTCCCATCACACTTGGCGTAAGCAAGCAGCTGGTTCCCGTCTATGACAAGCCGATGATCTACTACCCGCTGAGCACGCTGATGCTAGCGGGAATCAGGGACATCCTCGTCATCACCACGCCACATGATGCCCCGCAGTTTGAACGCTTGCTTGGCGACGGCTCGCAGTGGGGCCTCAACCTCACCTTTGCCACCCAAGACGAGCCCCGTGGTCTCGCTGAAGCGTTCATCATCGGTGCGGACCACATCGGCGATGACTCCGTTGCCCTCATCCTCGGCGACAACATCTTTTACGGTGCTGGCTTGGGCACGCAGCTGCGCCGCTTCCATAACGTCGATGGCGGAGCGATCTTCGCCTACTGGGTCGCAGATCCCACAGCCTATGGAGTCGTGGACTTCGACCAAAGCGGCAAAGCCGTGGCGATCCAGGAGAAACCGAAGAAACCACGCAGCCATTTCGCGGTGCCTGGTTTGTACTTCTATGATGCCGAGGTTGTAGAAATAGCTCGCTCGCTGCAACCGTCGTCACGCGGCGAATTGGAAATCACGGATGTTAACCGCGCCTACTTGGAGCGCGGGAAACTGCAGGTAGAGGTGCTGCCGCGCGGCACGGCATGGCTGGACACGGGCACGGTGGACAATCTGATGGCCGCGGGTGATTTCGTGCGCACGATTGAGCAGCGGCAGGGGCTAAAGATTGGCTCGCCGGAAGAGGTGGCGTGGCGCATGGGATTCATTGACGATGCTGCGCTTAGCGCGCGTGCCGACGCCCTCAGCGCCAGTGGCTACGGGGAATATCTACAGCAGTTGTTGCTGCGTGGCAAGGACGTTTAGTCAGTTTCGCCGGGATTATCGGGGTTGTCGTCCTGCTCCCGTTCGCGCCGCTCCTGCAGCTCCTGCTCACGTTTACGGCGATCGAATTCGGCCTTCTTGAGCTTCCAGAGAAACTCCGGATCATCGTCGGGAGCGAGCGGACGGGGTTCCGGTTGCGGAGCGGAAATACGTCGCATGCCGTTGCCGCGACTGCCGGGGCCAAATGCCTTCCACAGCATGACTACGACAAGGATGATGAACAGCAGCAGAATGAGCCGACCCATGTAATAGCTAACCTCCTGGATTTACCGACTAGAATACGCAACGAGTCCCGTAGTGCCCACGAGGGGTATCGCACTGCATGCGGTACGGCGTACAGAGTTCGTTAGGGTACAAAGGAACGTTGGACACGAACAGCCATGGACGCTAACAACGCCCGGGGCGCAGTACAGGCGTAACACGTAGAGGTGAGGGTTTAATGACCAATCCAGCAGAGCAGGACAAGTTGGCTTCTGAGGCTGAAGTGGAGGCGACTCAGGCTCCGGCTTCAGCAGCTCCGAAGCAGTCAGCTCCTAGCTCCAAGAATGCTGGTCGCGGCAATGCCATGAAGGGTCTGTTCTGGTACGGCCTTGCGCGCCTGCTGCTATTCCTGGTGCTGTTCTTCATTCTGCTCGTGATTATTTACCTCGTTAATGTGCAGATTCCGGCTGCAATTACGGCTGTGTTCGCACTGATTATTGCGATGCCGCTGTCGGTTTTTGTGTTCCCGAAGCTGCGCGTCCAGGCCAATGAGTCTGTTGCAGTGTGGTCGGAGAACCGCCGCGCGCACAAGGAATACATTGCGCAGCAGATTAAGGACCGCGAGGAAAACTAGCGCACCTTCTCCAGCACCCGCTCGATTGCCCGGTTCACCGCTTCAGGCGCCTCCAGCGGCAACATGTGGCCGGCCCCGTCGACTTCAACCAGTTCGGCGTCCGGCCACTTTTCCATAATTAGGTCTGCTTGCTTGCGCGGAGTGACATCGTCCTTCGTGCCCACCAGTACCGCTCCTGGCAAGCTCGCCAAGTAAGGTCCGGCCGCGAACTCGTCGTGATCCTGCAGGTCGTCGAGATATCCCACGAAAGTTTCCAGCGGTGTTTCATTAATCATGGCCGCGTGGAACTCGATGATCTCGTAGTCCGTGCGCCGGGCGAACACCGCCACCGCCAACGACGGCGCCATCAGTGACGCGATTGCCTCGCGGAACTTGCGAATCTCCTTCGGCGAGGACTCAATTGCATTGCGCGCCGCATCCGCCACCGGGGACGCCAGAATCTGCGGCACACCCTGGGCGGCCAGCTTGTCGATAGACGTGGAAATCAACACTACGCCCGCGATCCGACGGCGAATGCTCTCCTCGGCAGCCCGCACCATGTGCAGTGCAATCAAACCGCCTAGCGAATGCCCAACCACAATGAGCTTGCCGGTCGCGGCACGTTCCGCGATCACGGCAAGCGCATCGGCCGCAGCCCCTTCGACCGTGCAGAGTGAAGCCGGAACCGCACCGGTCTGGCCGTGGCCGCGCAGATCCATAGTCAACAGGCGTGCTTCCGGGTGCGACTTCCGCAGCGCGTTGAACTGCCGGTACCAGGACTCGCCAGCCAGGGTGAAGCCGTGGACGAAGACGATGGTCACGGGTTCTTTGGCGGGTTCGCTAGGTTCAACCTCGTACCAGTGCACCGGAATATCGGTGGTGACAGCATCCGGCTTGTCGCTGGCCTTCCGCTCATCGTCCTTGGCCGCAATCTCGGCTGTGACCGGTGCGGTCTTGATATGCACCACGCCGGTTGACGTGAGATTGGTGAGTCCCGGTTCACGGGTCTGTGAATGCAGCGCGCCGTGCTCCAGCGCCAGTCGGCGTCGTCCCGATTTGGTCAGGCGCAGAGCAGCGCTGCGGGCGAAAGCTGGAGCCTTGGCTGCTGTGTCGCCAACTCGGGTTGCGGCCTCCTGGACGTCGTCAAGCGCCTTGTGCGTCAGTGTGCGGAAGTCCATCGGTACCCCCTAGCTGAGCGCGAGTGCGAGTGCCGTAATGACGGACCAGGCAAGCATCATCTTGCCGGTAAGCCCCAGTACCGGGATGAGCTCCTTGCCCTTCTTATGCATGCGAATTGGCTCGGAGGCCTTCACCCACAGCGGCACGATGAGCAGACCCACCAGCGCCCATGGGCGCCAGAAAGCGATAAAGCTGCTGGCCAGCGCGGGCATGAGGGAGAGAATCTGCCAGACGATGCGGGTGCGGAAGTCGCCCAGGCGAACTGCCAAGGTGATCTTGCCGGTAGCGGCGTCGGTGGGGATGTCGCGCAAGTTGTTCGCCAGGTTCACGGCAGAAGACACCGAACCAATACCAATTGCGCAGGCCAGGCCGACCCAAGACAGCGAGCCCGTCTGGGTGAATTCCGTGCCGAGCACCGCGACGAGACCGAAAAAGACGAAGACCGAGACCTCGCCAAGTCCGCGATAACCGTAGGGATTTTTACCGCCGGTGTAGAACCACGCAGCCGCGATGCACAGTGCACCGACCAGAATGAGCCACCACGCGCTCATCAGGGACAGCGCCACACCGGCAAGACCGGCGACACCAAAGGAACCGAACGCCGCGTACTTCACAACCTTCGGCTCGACCAGACCAGAACCCGTCAGGCGCAGCGGGCCCGAGCGGTCATCGTCAGTGCCGCGGATGCCATCGGAGTAGTCGTTGGCGAAGTTCACGCCCACAATCAACGCCCACGCGACAACCAGCGCGAGCACCGCACGTCCCCAGATAATCGGCGCGTGCGTCGATGCCGCTCCGACACCGACGATGACCGGCGCAAACGCATTCGCCCAGGTATGGGGGCGCGCGCCTTCCAGCCAATCGCTTAACGACGCCGTTGCAGGACTCTTTGGTGCTTCAGACATGAATTAATAATAGGACGTGACACCAAATGCCTTGAACTAATGCGTGTCTGAATGAGCTAAAAGAGCGCCACGACTTTCTTCCGGTCGACCTTGCCCGGACCAATCAGTGGCAGGACCTCCACGCGACGCAGGTCCTTGGGAATCATCCAGTGATTGATTCGCCCGGCGTCTTCAGCATCGCCGAGCCCGTCCATGACATCGCCGAGCTCAGCGATGCCTTCATACGCTGCGACGATAGCGTGGCCGAGCCTTGGGTGTGGCACACCGACCACGCAGGCTCCCGTAACTCCATCGATGGCGAGCAGTTCACGTTCGAGGACTTCGGGGTGCAGCTTCAACCCGCCGGAGTCGATGATGGTGTCCAGGCGTCCCGTAATGACTAGTCGGCCATCGTGGATCTCGCCCGCATCGGAGGTGGCGAACCAACCTGGTTTATGGAAAGCCTCGTGACTGGGCGCGTTGCGGTAACCGTGTGCAATCATCGGTCCGCCCAGCCAAACGCGACCATTTTCGATGGCGACCTGTGCACCTTCGATGGGCTGTCCGTCATAGACGCAGCCGCCGGCTGTCTCGGAGGAACCATAGGTGGTCACGACGTTGATGCCGAGTTCTTCGGCGCGCGCTGCCACCTGCGGGTTCAAGGCTGCGCCGCCGACAAGGACAGCATCAAACAGGCGCAGGGCTGCCGCGCCAAAGGGTTCTTCCATGGCCTTGGCCAGCTGCATCGGAGCCAGCGAGGTGTAGGCACGGTCGCTGGTGAGGGCCTCGGCGCCGTCGGCGAATGCGGCCACATCAAAACCGTCGGTCACATCCACACACACCGGATTCGTGCCCGCGAGCAGCGAACGAATGAGAACCTGCAGGCCAGCGATATGGTAGGCCGGCATCGCCAGCAGCCACTGCCCTTCACCGCCGAGCCACTGATGTGTAGCGGTAGCAGAGGAGACCAAGTTATCCACCGTCAGCTGTGCACCCTTCGGTGTGCCGGTGGAACCGGAGGTGCCGACAACAAGCGCGATGGATTCATCAATTGGCTCACCTGCGCGTTGCGAGTTCCGCAAGATTGAGGCGCGCGTGCCGTCGTGAAGCGGAACGGGAAGAAGAGAGACCTCACCGTCCAGCGCAGCGCGGAGGTCGGGCAGGATGGCGGTCGGGTTGTGGGGATTGATGGAAAGCAGGCTGAGCGTACGCACAACCCAAACCATAGTCGGTGTTATTCCGTAGTTTCTGGTGGCGAGGTCGGAACAATCGTGGCCTCGGGCGCGTTGCGCAGACCAAAGACAGTCATAGATAGAAAGGCGTCGAAGATGGGTTGGATTTTTGGTAGATCAGCGGAGCTGGTGCCGGAAGATGAGGCGCTAAAGGGCGGCTCGCACCCGGTGTTGGAAAATCCGAAGCCGCATGCGGTGCTCGGCACGCCGATCACCGGCCCATGGGAGGAAGGCCAGGAGGTCGTCTACATCGGGATTGGCTGTTACTGGGGTGCTGAGAAGCTGTTTTGGGAAACACCGGGCGTGCTCAGCACATCGGTCGGGTTCGCCGGGGGCATGACGCCGAATCCCACCTACCGCGAGTCCTGCACCGGACGCACCAACCACACCGAGATTGTGGAGGTCGTCTACGACCCGGAGCAGATTAGCTTCGACCAGCTGATCGCCAAGGCCTTCGAGGCCCACGATCCCACGCAGGGCTACCGCCAGGGTAATGATGTCGGCACGCAGTACCGTTCCGCGATCTACACGAAGACGCCCGAGCAAGCGCGCCGGGCACAGGAGATCGCCGATGCCTACGCGCCGAAGCTTGCCGACGCTGGCCTGGGGGCCATCACCACGGAGATTAAGCCACTCGCGGAGACCCCGGCAGGGGAGTACTACCGGGCTGAGGATGAGCATCAGCAGTACTTGTTTAAGAATCCGAACGGCTACTGCCCAGTGCATTCGACCGGCGTGGCCTGCGGAATTTAAAGGCGAAACTTCGTAGAACGCTTAATTGCGATTAGTAAAACTCACTGAGAAAAGTAAGGTGGTTATATTAATCCGATAGTCGAATAGGAGTGAACCCTTGTGGTGAAGCAAGTACTGCGCGTTGCATTTGCCTTCGTCGGCGTGGTCGTCGGCGCGGGCTTTGCGACGGGTCAGGAAATCATGCAATACTTCGTCGCCTTTGGCATCAATGGTGTCTGGGGTGCCGTTCTCTCAGCGGTAATCATGAGCCTGATGGCGATGATCATTTTGCAGCTGGGAAGCTATTTTCAGGCCAGCGAGCACGGCGAAGTTTTCCGACGCGTATCGCACCCCATCTTCTCGCGAGTACTGGACATTGGCGTGATTATCACGCTCTTCGCCACCGGGTTCGTCATGTTCGCCGGTGCCGGTGCCAACATGGAGCAGCAGTGGGGCATCCCTGTGTGGATCGGTGCCGTAATCATGGTGTTGGTGACCATTGCAGCCGGTTTCCTCGATGTTGACCGAGTGACCACAGTGATCGGTTCCATCACGCCGTTTATCGTCGGCTTTATCCTGCTGGCCAGTGTTTATACGCTGGCGTTCACCGATGCCACCCCGGCCGCGGAGCAGGCAGCTGCCGTTGCGGAAGTCCCGACTACCCTGCCGAACTGGGTTGTCGCCGCAGTGAACTATGTTGGTTTTAACCTGATGGTTGCGGTTTCCATGGCGATTGTTATTGGCGGTAGCCTGTTCAATCCCCGCGCCGCTGGAGCCGGTGGGTTTACCGGTGGTTTGATTTACTCCGCGATGCTGCTGATTACCACCATCACGCTGTTCCACACTGTTGGTACTGTCGCCACCGATGCCGTGCCAATGCTCACCGTCATTAATCGACTGCACCCGTGGCTGGGCCAGGCCATGGCCGTGGTAATCCTTGGCATGATCTTCAACACGGCACTTGGCATGTTCTACGCACTGGGGCGTCGCGTCACCGCAAATCACCCGGAAAAATTCAAGATTGTCTACGTCGCGCTGGTCTTGCTCGGTTTCGCCTTGAGCTTCATGGGCTTCCAGAACCTAATCGGTTGGGTCTACCCAATCCTGGGCTACATCGGTCTGCTGCTCATTACTGTCATGCTTGTTGCCTGGTTGCGCGGCCGCGAGCGCATCAGTGAAGAGACTTCCCGCCGCAAGCGCATCTTCCGCCTGGTCCGCCGTGGCCGGAACAAGGAGGCCCGCGAGGAGATTGAAGACTCCAACCTCAGTGTCGAAGAGGTCCGCGAGGCGATCGAGGAGTAGGTGGGCTGCTCGTAGCGCCGCCGTCAGTCTTGGGATCGGATCGCTTTCAATGATGTCGCCCGAGCCCAAGCCACGAACGCCGCCATCACAATGGCGGACACGAGAACCATCACTGGCCACCGATCGGGGTAATCACGGACTACCCAAGTCCATCCCCATTCCGAGGTCCACCACAACGGTGAGGCGCTGAGGACATCACCGCCAACCATCACCGCCCAACCGCCGAGCGCGACCGAGACAAAGATTGCGGCCGCCACACTTCGACGCGCAATTAAGCCGGTCACGGCCACAATCATCGCGGCCACAAGAGACGCGATTACCGCCTGGTACGGCCAGGGGTTAATGCCCGTCTGGCTATTGGTCTCGCCGCCTGCACCACTGATAACCACCGCAACCACCAGCACCGGCAGGAGAAACGCCATATCCAAGGCAAACAGTCGGAGCGTGATGCTGCGTCGCGCACGCCGATACATCAGTGCTGGCCAGGCATCGGCTTGCGAAGTCCATGTCATGATGGCCACCACGGTTGCGGCCGTCGGCACGCAGACGAAACTCAGCAGCCCCAGCGCATACTCCGGGTTCCACACCACACGCACGACCGCAAGTCCGGCAAGCATCAGCGCTGCGAGACTCCACCAGGTGCGCCAGGGAAGGGTCGCGCTCATGCCATGGCTTAACGACGAAGTGCTGCGTTCCCGGCCCGTCGGCAAGCTGAGAGATTTTCCGTGCGCAAGCAATGCGATGGCAAATAGACCTAGCCCGAGGAGTAAATGCAGCAACGCGGGCGGCAGGATGGCGATGTTCCAGATCTCGCTGTCGGCGGGAGCCGAGATGGAATTAGCCTGCACTCCGTGGATAGGTAACGTTGGGCGGATTGCCCAGGTCCACGGGAGAACTTTCCAGTTTGGGCTCATGGCGTCCAGTGTTCCTGCGATGGCCCAAGCGATGGAAGCGAGCGGAGCGAGGAAGAGAGCTGCGCGTGGCACAAGGCGCCATAGGGCAAGGCCGAATGTCCAGAAGACGAAGAATGACAACGTGCTAAAGAGCGTGAATTGCAATGCGGTGCTCACGCTCCGGGCAAGGAGTGCAGCCATCAATGCGTGACCGAGGGCCGCGGAGGCAATGACAGTGGCTGCGCGGGCAAGGAGCACTCGAGTGCCCGAGATATTGCGCCAGATTAGGCCGCCTTGGCGGAGTTTTTCTTCACGGTTTTGGCCGATGACGGACGTAATAGCAGCCAGGGGAGGAAGCAGGATAAGCGAGTAGATGTGGGCGCTCGCCATGGCGGTGGCGTCAACGCCTCTAGAAAAGACCATGCTGACCAGAGCGATTGCCACCATGATGATGGGAAGAAACATGGTGAGTGACCACTTTGCCCGCAGTAGCTCGGCGCGGAAGTAGCGGCGGGCAGGAACGGTGCGCGTGTTAAGAGTGCGCGTGTGCGGTTGAGTGCTCATCGGGCAACACCTACTGCGGTGAAGAAAGCTTGCTCGAGGGATTGACCAGCAGCCGCAAAGTCAGCCAGCGGGCCTTCGTAGACCAGTCGGCCACCAGCAAGGACGCCAAGGTGGTCAACGCTCTTCTCGACCTCTCCGAGTTGATGGGAGGACACCACGACGGCCTTGCCACTAGCGGCAAGATTTCGCAACAAGGTGCGCAGGCCCACGATAGCTTCGGGGTCGAGGCCGTTGGTGGGCTCGTCGAGAAGCACAATGTCGGGGTCGGTGAGCAGCGCCATCGCCAGGGAAAGACGAACCTTCATGCCCGTTGAGAAAGCGCGGCCACGCTTGTTACCAGCATGAAGCCCGACCAAGTCGAGGACTTCGGCGATACGGCTCTTGTCCGTGCCGGTCAGACGTGCGTGCACTTTGAGATTGTCGGTGGCTGAGAGCTGTGGGTAGAACGCCGGGCCATTGATGGAGGCGCCGATGCGGTCCAGGTCGACAACGGACCACGGGTGTCCCGCGATGCTGATTTCACCGGAGTAGGGAATTAGCCCAAGCACCGTGCTCATCAACGTGGATTTACCTGCGCCGTTGAGTCCCAATAGCCCGTAGACCTCGCCGGCGCGGACGTTCATATCGAGGCCGTTCAGGACAGGTTCGTTCTTGCCGTAGGAGACAGTGATGCCGCGCAGCTGGAGGAGGGGAGCGGCGGCGTCTGCGGAAGGGCCTGAGGTGGGGGTTGGTGCGTTCATGCCTTAAGTAATAGGAGTGTTTGGCACGGTTCGCGCCCTCCCTGAGGATGAGGTGGCGGAAATATCCTCCCTAGGGAGGAGGCGATAGCGAGGATGACGGTACCAGCGAGGAGAAGCTACAGCAGCCCGTTTTTCGCAGCCCAAATGACAAGATCCACGCGACTGCGTGAGCCTGTCTTGGTCAACAGGGATTTCACATGGGTTTTCACTGTCGTCGTGGCGACAACCAACCTGCGAGCAATTTCGTCATTGGAAAGCCCTTGGCAGACGAGGTTCAAAATCTCCTGTTCGCGGGGTGTGAATTGGGTTCCTGTGTGAGTGGGGTCTGAGTCAGCGCCATGTGTCGAGAACGCTCTCGCTGGCTGTCCTGAGTGCGGTGCGCGCGGTGAAACATGCCGCAACACCATCGGCGTCACCTTCGGATCGATGACTCCTTCACCACGGTGGATACGCATGATGGCCGAAAGCAGCTCACGGGGATTGGAGTCTTTGAGCAAAAAGCCTGCGGCCCCAGCTTCTAAAGCGCCGAGCACCAGGTCTTCTTCGCGGAAAGTGGTCAGTACCAAGACTTTTGGAGTGGAAGCGCGAGCCGCACCTCCGGACGGCACGCCTTGCACAATCTGCCGTGTGGCCTCGATACCGTCCATCACGGGCATTCGAATGTCCATGACGACCACATCGGCTCCGGAGGCACGACGCACAGCCTCGGCGCCGTCGCCCACGGCACCAATGACTTTCATCTGCGGGTGGGCATCAATAAGCTGCGCGAAAGACTGCCGAATCAAAGCCTGATCTTCAGCCACTAATACTCGAATTACATCCATTGCTCGTCTTTCTCAACAGGATTGACAGTCAGCCCTGCTTCGGTCGAACCGCTTACAGCCGAATACTGACGCGGAACATGCCGTCGCTTTCACCATAAGTCATCTCGCCACCGAGCTGAGCCACGCGTTCTTCCAGACCAATCAGGCCAGCGCCAGCTCGCTTCCTGGGTTCCAAAGTTTCGCTCTCAGCCCGGTTTGCAGTCACCAAATGAACCCGCGCCGGGCTGTCATCAGCATCGGCAGGTGGATCGATTACCAGTGCCAGCTGACCAGCGCCCGATGAGTGCTTGGCCATATTCGCGGCCAACTCCGTCACTGCCCGCACCAAAGTCAAACGCTTCGCGAGTGGCCAATCCGCCAGGTCTCCATAAGACTCCGGCAGAGTCACCGAAACATCGCGACCCGGCGGACAAACTGCCGCAACCAGACGCGGAATCTCATTCGGGTCAGCGCTAATCTCGCCGCCATCACGTAGCGCATCGACAAGCGCATGCACATCCCGCAACGATTGGTCTGCGGTCTGGGCAATACCTTCCAGCGTGGTCTTTTCAGCAGCGGATTCCGCTCGTGAGCCATCCATCTCCGCCAGGTACAGAGCGGTTTGGGCCTGAACCTTAATAGAGGTGAGTCCGTGCCCCACGACGTCGTGAAGCTCCCTGGACAACTCCAGCTTGTTGAGCGCCACGACGTTCTCCAACTCCGCGGCATGTTCCTCGGCGTTGATGCGCAGCCATAGTGGCACTGCGTACGCGCTCGCCGTGATAAGCACCGCCGGCAGACCGAAGACCAACAGTCGTTCCGGGGTAAAGCCGAAGGCAGGAACTGCCGGGTTGAGGAAGCTGCCAATCAACCCTAAAAACAGCCCAACGATGCCCCAGGTGCGATTCGGTTCCCACCTGGTCACAGCCCATAGAGATAGTGGGGCAGCAACAATAATGGGGTCTAGCCCAAGGTTCACTGGGGATAGCCACACCAGCAAGGCGAGACCCGCTAGGGCACTGTACGTAACCACAAACGATGCACGCACTGCTTTACGACGAAACGCTGCGGCCCCGGCAATCATCGCGGACAGAATCACATTGGTGACATAAGTAAAGCTCGGGCCATAAGTAAGTAGCGGCGTCATGCTCAACCAGCAGCACAGCAGGAAAGCAGTCGCAATAGCGAGATCGGCAGTTGGGAACGAGCCGACAAAGAAACGTACCCGGCTGCGCCAGTCGAGTGGGGCAGGGGTCTGCGCGGTGGCAGGCTGTGCGTGCATGGAGGAAGCGGTGCGCTGCATGTGTCTAGGCTAGCGGTCGGTGGCTTGCGCGGTTTAGTGTGAGTTTTCCACTTGCCGGAATGTGATGTTGATGCGGCCCTCTTTAAGCCCGCACCCCTCCGGCAAAGTGCCGCGACGAGTCTTGGGCACACCATGAAACGCAAGCCGCTTCGGACCACCAAACACAATCACATCTCCGCTGGCGAGAGTCACGTCATCCCAGGGTTTGTTGCGGTTTTCAGTCCCGCCAATGCGGAACAGGGCCTCATCGCCGATAGAGAGTGACACAATCGGGGCAGGGGAGTTTTCGTTTCGGTCCTGGTGCATCCCCATGGTGGCCCCGGGTGGGTAGTAGTTGACCAACGCCATGTCGGGCCGAAAAGTGGTGGGCCACTGGTTGAGGGATTCGTCGTAAAGCGCGGCGGCACGAAGTGCTTCGGTGGCGAGCTGTAGCAGATTGTCAGGCACGGGCGGGACGCGAACGCCGCCTGCGTGCGTGACGTAGCGGTAGGGATTTGTGGCCCACATGCGGCCGAGATGCAGCATGAATACCTGCATCTGGCCGCTTTTGAGCTGCGGACGAGTCATGGCCAGGGGAGTGCCGGCAACGTCGCGGGCGATGTCGCGGAGTTGCGTGATGATGCCCGATTGCCGCTCCAATGGAAGCCATCCCGGCAGATGAACAACTCCCGGCGTGATGCGGGCATCATCGCGCGGGAGTTGATCAAAGAGCATAGGTTTAGTTTGCCTCTTAACCCGCGATGATTGCGTTAACCGGGCGGGACAGGAACTGCGGGCCAATCTTGCCCAGGTAGCGCAGGATAAAGTCTGCCGCCGACACCGAGTAGAAGTGACGCTGGCGCTCAATGAAGCTCTGCGGGTGCGTTGCCTTCCACACAGCATCAGCGACTTGGTTCGGCGTAATGCGCACGCCAAGACGACGGGTGGAACCGGCGGAAACGTCCGCCAGTTTGGTCTTCGCCCACAGCGGCATGATTGCGACGACGCGGATCTTGTCCTTGCGCCACTCCAGATCCAGAGCCTGCGTCAGACCAGAGACGTAGAACTTCGACGCGGAGTACGGCGCGATGTGCGGCTGGCCGTAAATGCCCGAAGCCGAACCCATGTTGACCAGGTGAGACCCCTTAGTGCGCTTCAGGTACGGGTGCGCCGCCTTCGCACCCAGAGTCAGACCGGTGCAGTTGATGTCCACCTGCGCGCGAATAATCTCCGGCGACTGGTCGATGATATCGCCATCGCCGATGATGCCCGCGTTGTTGTCCAGCACCGTCAGCTTGCCGCCGGTGTGGGAGGTGAAGTCCGCAAGCGCGTCCTCCCACTGCTTAAAGTCCGTCACGTCCAGCTTGCCGACGACTATCTCCGGGCGCTCAGCCTTAAGCTTGGCCAGGGCATCCTCATTGATGTCGTAGACGCCTACGGTCCAGCCTGCAGCCAGGAACTTCTCGGCCACCGCGCGACCAATGCCCTGCGCGCCGCCGGAGATGAAAATGGACGGGGAATCAGAAGTGGCCATGGTGCCTCAATCCTGCCTTTTCTTGCTGTTTTTATAACTTGAGAGTGTTATCCGCCAGCTTAAGCGAGCATTTGGTCTGAAACAGGCGAATGAGAAAACGCGCCCCGATTACAAACGCGCCCTGGCTACACTGGCCACCATGAAACCCCTGAACATCCCACCAGGCCCCGGCATCCCAAAGGGTCTCGTCATCCCCGCAGCGGAGCTCACTGAACGCTTCGCACGCTCCGGAGGGCCGGGCGGTCAGGGCGTTAACACCACCGACTCCAAAGTGCAGCTATCGGTCGATATTGCCGAGCTCAGCGTGCTTTCCGACGTCCACCGCCGCCGCGCTCTCCAGAACCTCAGCCACCGCCTCGACGGCACCACACTGACCGTGTCCGTTACCACGCAGCGCTCCCAGGTACGCAACCGCGCGGAAGCCAGGCGGCGCTTAGCGGAACTCATCCGAGAAGCTGTGCAGCCACCGCCTCCGAGGCGCCGGCGGACTCGACCGAGTCGGGCCTCGATTGCCCGTCGTAAAGCGCAGAAGCAGCGCCGCTCCGAGCTCAAAGCCAGCCGACGTCGCCCCAGCGCCTACTAGGGAATATGGGATTTTCGCGCATCCGTTGCAATATAGATGGTATGAGCGAAAACCAGGCCCCTACCGAAAAGGCAGCTGAAGCTGTTGCGGAGTTCAACCGCGTGCCCTCGATTCTGTCCATCCAGTCGCATGTGAGCTATGGCCACGTGGGCAACTCCGCTGCGGTCTTCCCGCTGCAGCGCGCAGGTTTTGAAGTGTGGCCGGTCCACACCGTCGATTTCTCCAACCACACCGGCTACGGCCAGTGGCGCGGCCCGATGATTCCGGCCACGGATGTGCGCGAGGTCATCAAGGGTATCGATGAGCTGGGCAAGCTTGACGACGTCGACGCGATTATCTCCGGTTACCAGGGCGGTAGCGATATTGCGGATGTCATCATCGAGGCCGTGGCGATGGCCAAGCAGCGCAACCCGAAGGCTATCTACTCGTGTGACCCGGTGATGGGAAATGCCAAGAGTGGCTGCCACGTTTCGGACGACATTCCGCCGCTGCTGCGCGACAAGGTCGTGCCGGTGGCAGATGTGATTACGCCAAACCAGTTCGAGCTGGGCTACCTGACGGGCCGCGAGGTCAGCGACCTGGAGTCCACCATTGCGGCAGCTCATGCTGCTCGTGAGATGGGCCCGGAGGCCGTGTTGGTCACCAGCGTGCTGCGTCCGGAGCGCAAGGAGGGCGAGATTGAGATGCTCGCCGTCAATGGTGCGGGCGCATGGCTGGTGGCGACGCCGTACCTGCCCCTGAAGCGCAACGGTTCCGGCGATGTCGCGGCTGCGCTGTTTGCAGGCAACCTGCTGCGCGGTCGCGGTATTTACGGTGACCTTTCGGTCGCGTTGGGTAACACAGCGGCCAGTATCTTTGAGCTGCTGAAGGTCACGCACGAGTCCGGCTCTGGCGAGCTGGAGCTCGTGCGCGCGCAGGAGGCCTACGTCCACCCGGAGCAGCGTTTTGAGGTTACGAAGGTAGCGTAGCGCTTTATAAGCGAATATAGGGGGAGTCGATGGCGGCAGCACTTATGTGTTGCCGCCATCGTCGTACCAGGTCTTCGGGATTTTTCTGCCTTTTACCTGGGTTCTAAACATTTGCGCAACAAGAAGAAAAGATTTTGAACCATTGAAATAAAGTTTCCAATGAGTAGATAATGAAAACGGTTACTACTTAGTTGTGCCTATCCTTCAATAAAGGGGAGTAAATGTTTTCTACCCGCACGGGGCGAACCCTGGCTGTCTCGGTCTCTGCACTTGCGATTTGTGGCCTCGGGTTGACCGCCTGTTCGAACCCCGATGATAAGTCCGCCTCCGGTGCCGCCGGGGACTCCGGCGCCAGCGCCGAGCAGACCCTGGTCCTGCTGGATAACAACGAAACCGGCGGATACAACCCGGTTGCTGGTTACAGCAGGTCCGGCGATTCCCCGGTCTACGAGGGCCTTTTCCGGCTCAAGCCGGTGTCGGGTGACACCTCCACGAAGCCCGTCGACTTTGAGCCTCTGCTAGCCTCCGGCCCCGCCGAGCCGAGCAATGGCAACAAAACGTGGACCGTTCCAATCAAGGACGGAATCACCTTCTCCGACGGGACCACCTTCGGGCCGGAGGACGTCGTGGCGACCTACAAGGCCATCCTCGACGAGCGCTCGGCCTCCTCTGAGGCTCCGAACTGGGAAATGCTCGATGAGGTGCACGCCGACGGAGACAAGGTCGTCTTCGAGCTGAATATCCCGTACGCGGAATTCGATCACCAGCTCCTCAACGGCATCGCCCCGTCGGAGGCCTTCAACTTCGATGATTTGAAGCCCGCCGAGGACTCAGATCTCAATACCAAGCCCGTGGGAACTGGCCCGTTCAAGCTCGAATCTTTGCGTGCCGACGAGGCCATCTTCACGGCCCGCGAGGATTATCACGGCGGGGCCCCTGAGCTGAAGAAAGTCATTTACCGAGTCAATCAGGACGAAAACTCCCGTGCTCAGCAGCTGCGCGGCGGCGAGGGCGACGGAACCATTATGGAGCCGGCGTTGGCGCAGGAATTTGAAGGCCAGGAGGGATTCAAGGTCGAGTCGGCGCATTCGGCGGACTGGCGCGGAATCACCCTTCCAGCGGGCAACCCGGTCACCGGTGACCAGGCAATCCGCAATGCGGTCAACCTGGCTGTCAACCGTGAGGCCATGGCGAAAGACGTGATGAAGGGCCACGCGAAGCCGAACTCCACCTTCCTCGCGGACTTCTACGGCGACGCCTACGACCCGACCGCCGAGATCAAGCACGACACCGCGAAGGCCGAGAAGCTTCTCGACGACGCCGGGTGGAAGAAGGGCTCGGACGGCATCCGCGTCAAGGACGGCCAGCGCGCCGCGTTCGATGTCATCTACTTCCCGAACCGCGATCACGCCCGCACAGACCTGACGTTGGCCGCAGCCTCCGACCTGAAGAAGGTCGGCATTGAGGTCAATCCGGTCGCCCGTGATTCCAAGTCTGTCACCCGCGAGGACTACGCCAAGACCCCGGTCATGCTGGGAGGAGGCGGTACCCCGTACTCCGTCGACGGCCAGATCTACTCAATCTTGCACTCCAAGTACGCTGAGCCGGGTGCCGGTGCCAAGTGGGATAACGGCTCCGACTACGTCAACCCGGAGATCGACAAGCTGCTCGACCAGGCGCGCGTCGAAGCGGACCAGGCCAAGCGAGACGAGCTCTACCGTAAGATTCAGAAGCTCTACGCCGAAAAGCCCGCCATGCTGCAGCTGGTCTACGTTGACCATGTCTATGTCGAGCGCGACCGTGGCTACACGCACCCGGATGCCATCCTTGAGCCCCATGCCCACGGCCTGAACTTCGGCCCGTGGTTCAACCTGGGGGCATGGCACAAGTAAATGACAAAAGCCGAGCCACACCCACGTCCTCACCCTCGCTCGCGCCCGCACTCACACCCGCGTCTACACCCCTCTGAGCATCAACCCCGTTTCAAGAGCCGGAAACGGCAGGTCGCAGGAATCGTCGTGAGGCGAGTGCTGGTAGCCGTTCCCATCGTTGTGGCGGTGACGGCAGCAGTGTTCGCGCTGGCGGCGGTGAGCCCCTTCGACCCTTTGGATGCGTATCTCAAAGGTCAGGCGGGCAACCTGACCGAAGCGCAGAGAGTCTCGATTTCTCACCAGTTGGGGCTGGATAGGCCCTGGTGGGAGTCGTGGTTGGTGTGGCTGCAGGGCCTGGCGGTGGGCGACCTTGGCATTTCGAGGTCCTACTCACAGCCGGTGACGCAGGTGCTCGCCGAGCGTCTGCCGTGGACGATGCTGCTCGGCGCCTGCGGACTTGCCGGAGCTATCGCGCTGTCATTCGTTCTGGCACTGTGGGCTGCGGTGCGGCGCGGGGGAGTGCTAGACCGGCTAGTCCTGTCGATCTCGACGGTGATTCAGGCGACCCCGCCCTTCGTCGTTGCACTCGGCGGCCTCGGCCTTTTTGCGTTGGCCTGGAAGCTATTTCCCACCGGAGGCCTGACCTACCCGGGCGAGCCCGTGACTTTCTCCTCTACGGTGGCGCACCTTACGCTGCCAGCTGTCGTTCTTGCGATTACGCAGGTGCCGTGGCTGGTGCTGTCGTTGCGTGAGTCCATCGTCGAGGTCATGGACTCCGGCGCGGTCACCGGAGCGCAGGTCCGCGGCATTCCGCGCCGAACGATCATTTTCTCCCATATCCTGCCGACCGCAGTGCCGCCTTTCCTCGCGCTCATCGGCGCGCGACTGTCTGAGCTGGTCGTCGGATCGACACTGGTGGAGGCGGTCTTCGCGTGGCCTGGGCTCGGAACCGCGCTGGTCAAATCGGCTCAGAGCTTGGACTTTCCGCTGCTGAGCATTCTCACTATCGCGACGACGGCTATCGTCCTGCTCGGAAATCTGCTTGCCGACGTCGCCTTCGTCGTCCTCGACCCACGGGTGGATGCAGATGCTTAAAACGACAAAGAGGCCGGTCGCCCCGGTCGTGGCCGTGGCGTGCCTGGTCTCATCGCTGCCTACGCCTTTTTAACTCCGCTGTTTCACGACTCCGACCTGGTGCTCACCGACTTCGCCAATTCCGGTGTCGCCCCGGGGCCTGAGCACTTCTTCGGTACCGATTCGAAGGGGCACGACGTTTTCGTTCGAGTTGCTGCGGGAATGCGCATTTCCCTTTTCATTGCACTGGTCACGGCAGTGTGCTCGGCGATCGTCGGTATCGTCCTCGGCGTTACCGCAGGCATGCTCGGCGGGCGCGTCGACCGCGTCATTATGCGCAGCGCCGACGTCACCAACGCGCTGCCGCACCTGCTACTGGGGCTGCTCATCGTCAGCCTTTTCCGAGGCTCGGTCCCCGCAATCATCATCTCCCTGGTACTGACGCACTGGGTGACCATCACCCGAACGGTCCGTGCGTCCGTGCTGCATCTGCGGGGCGCCGAGTTCGTCGAGGCCGCGCTCCTGTCCGGAATGAGCCGCGCACGCGTGCTAGCTCGGCACGTTGTTCCGGCGGCACTGGGGCAGTCCTTGGTCGGCCTTATCTTGCTGATCCCGCACGCAATCTGGCACGAGTCGACGCTGTCTTTCCTTGGGGTGGGCCTGCCTCCGCACAAGCCGTCTCTCGGGACTCTGCTTGCCGACGCCGAGGGCGCCCTGCTTCTCGGCCATTGGTGGATTTTGGTGTTTCCCTCGTTTTTCCTCGTCGCCACAACGTTGTGTATTGCGGCCGTCGGCACGCATTTGAAGGAGCGGGTGACCGGACAGGAGGTGCTGGTGTGAGTGCTCGGGAGGGCGTCGGCAAGCGAGAGAAGCTGCTGGACATTGAGAGACTGACAGTGCGGATTCCCCTGCGCGGTGGTGACGTGGTGCATGCCGCGACGGGCGTGTCCCTGACTGTGGGTAGGGGAGAGGTCGTCGCGGTTGTGGGTGAGTCGGGCTGCGGAAAGTCGATTATTGCCTCGGCGGTGGTTGGCATGCTGCCGCCGCACGCGAGAGTAGAGGGGCAGGTGCGTTTCTATCCGCGCGAAGGGGCAGCTGACAGTGGTGCAGAAGCGGAGAGGAACGCCGAGCCCATCGAAATTCTGGCGCGGCGACGTACCGGCGCGGGCCTTGCTCGCACTGACGAGGAGCTGGCGGGGCGGCAAATCGCGCTAGTACCGCAGTCGGCGGCGACGTTTTTGACACCGGTGCGCACGGTCGGGGCACAGCTAAAAGAAACAATTTCCGTTCTGGGGCGCAACCACACGGTGGAGGAGATGCTGCGGCGAGTCAGCCTGGATGCGGAGGTCGCGGCGCTGTATCCCCACGAACTTTCCGGGGGTATGGCGCAGCGCGCAGCAGTGGCATTCGCCCTGGCTGGCGACCCTGCTCTGGTGATTGCTGACGAGCCGACGGCCTCCCTCGACCCCGACCTGACCATGGCCCTGCTGCGCATGCTTCGCCAAATCGCCGACAGTGGTGTGGGAGTCATGCTAATTACGCACGACATTTCCGAGCTGCGCGATAGCGGCATCGCCGACCGAGTTGCAGTGATGTACGCATCGCGCCTTGAGGAGACGGGACCGGCAAAACAGGTGATTGAGGCCCCAGCCAGCGAATACATGCGCGACCTGCTCGCAGCGCTGCCCGAAAACGGCATGCAGCCGATGCCCGGCGTGGTGCCGAGCTTGACGAACCTGGACGAGGACTATTGCTACGCGCGCAGGCTCGAGGAGGCGGGGAAATGAACGAGGAGGCTGTGGTGAGTAAGGCGTTGGTGAGTGAGCAGGCTTCGGTGAGCTGTGACGCGCAGGCGAGTGGCAAAGCGCTGGTCGCCGAGAACGTGTCGAAGTCATTCGGCGCCAAGGACGGCTCTGCGAGAGTCGTTTTATCGGACGTTTCCATCAGGGTTGATCCAGGGCAGATCGTCGGGCTTCGTGGGCCTTCGGGGGCTGGCAAGTCCACGCTCGGCCGTATCCTCGCAGGCCTGGAAGTGCCCGATTTAGGGCAGTGCTTCTGCGACGGGGTGCCGGTCGGCGCTGTGCGCAGCCGCGCCGGGCAGCGGGTTCGTGGCCAGATTGGGATGGTGTTTCAGTCTCCCCGAAGGTCCTGCGACCCGCGGATGACTTTGGGGCGCACCATTCGCTCAGCCGCACGACAGGGGCGGCAAGGGCGGCGGGATGGTCAGCGAACCGGGAAAAGTGTGGACATCGACGAGCTCATCCGAAACGTTGGGCTGACTCCGGACCTTCTCGATCGCTTCCCTAGCCAGGTCTCAGACGGGCAGCTCCAGCGTGCCGCAGTCGCTCGCACCCTGGCCGCCGGTCCACGCTACCTCATCTGCGACGAGATGACCGCCATGCTCGACGCCGCCAACTCCGCGGCAATCGTCGAGGTCATCCGGGATTTCGCCGTATCTGGCGGCGGTGTTCTCATGATTAGCCATGAACACAGGCTTCTCGCCGCCGTGTGCGACGGCGTCGTCGCCTTAGAGTAGCGATATTGCTTAGCGCCCAGCTTGGAGTCATTGAACCTTCACTGCCTGTGATCGCCGATAGAATTTAGGAATTAGGGTAGCCATACCTATGACAGGTAGTGTAGGCTCTCCTTTTGTTGGTTGAATGGTTGGCTATCAATCGTTACTTGCTTGAAGGACTTCTATTGATTGATTCAAAAACTCCAAAGCTTCGACTTTTGACCCGATCGGACTTGGAAGATATCGAACTCGAACCTTCGCTGGTTATCCGTGCAGTAGAAGATGGATACTTGGCATTCGCGGAAGGTTCCTCGCAGTGCCCGACAAAAATGATGATTGACTTACCGGTTGAGAGCCGGGACTCGATTGCTTTTTCGATGCTCGGTTTTGATGCCAACCGTGATCTCGTTGGATACAAGACCTCTTATCGCCACGGAAGCGACAACCCAGATAAGTACTACACCACCATTAGTCTCTACGACGATGAAAGCGGCATGCCATACGCGCTAATGGACTGCCAAAAAGTTGGAGCCTCGCGAACTCCCGCTACGACAGCATTGATTGCGCGAGAATGTGCACGCGCTGATGCGAAGACTGTGACTGTTTTTGGCACTGGGATTCAGTCAGTTAACACACTTTCCTACTTGGTCACAGCAGTGCCGAGCCTCGAAAAACTACAGCTGCATGGAACTCATCCGGGAGGATTAGAAAAAAGCCGGAAGTCGCTTAATCACTGGTTTCCCGAGCGGAATATCGAACTAGTTGAACGCGATGATGCTTCTGTTATGAAGGCAGTTCAAAGCAGCGATATCACCGTAGTTGCTTCCGGTCGTGCCTGGCACCCATCGATTCAAACTGAATGGATTCCCGAAGGTGGGCTGCTAATTTCTGTTGCTTCCAAGGGAATTGCGGATGGTGCTGTTGCTGCTGCAGACAGGGTAATTGCTACTAGTGCCGGACAGTTCGAGCTAGTTGGGCAGCGATTGCTCCAGGGCAAAGAAGTGGAATTGGATGCAACACTACCCGATATTCTCGCGCGAAAGGCCCCAGGGCGCACGAATGAAACTGACCGAGTTTTTGCATTCTCGACGGGAATGATTATTACGGATATTCCAGTTGCTCAGGAACTTGCGGTTCGTGCATTTTCTGCTGGGCGAGGTACGGAGGTGTCGCTATGGTCGTAACGCTCGCTGTCGGCACTACGGGAAATGAAAAGTGAACGATAAAATTTTTGCTTCTACACTCTCTGTGCCCAAGACCTCGACCCTGGTCCCGAAACAACGTGACTGGGCGAAAGATTTACTGTCAATTCCAAGTGACGGCGTCTCGGAACTAACTCGTTTAGCCACACTAGCGGCAGGGCCTTTTCATGTTCTAAATACTCAGGTTTTTCGCCAGAATTTGAATGCTTTTGCTGCTGTTTGCGAGCGTCACGGAGTCGACTCGCATATCTACTTCGCTCACAAAGCAAATAAGTCTGCGTGCTGGATCCCCGCAGTCGCCGAAGAGGGTCATCGCGTAGATGTTGCGAGCGGGGAGGAGCTCACCGGCGCTTTAGGCGCTGGTGTGTGTGCTGCCGACTTAGTTGTTACGGGTGCGGAAAAATCGCAATCGCTTTTGACTCTTGCTCTCAAGCAGAGAGTTCTAATTGCAGTAGATTCTCCGAGCGAACTATTCCGAATTAATTCGCTGGCTAAGGATCTTGGAGTCGTTGATGCTCCGGTGTTGATTAGGTTACTGCCTGAAGAACAGCCTGAGACTCGCTTCGGCACCTCCATGGCACAGTGGCTTCGAGAGCTTGAGGTCCTGCGAGAACAATCTAGTAATGGGATTGACTGTAGGGGCGTGACCTTCCATTTGAACGGATACAGTCCCGCTCAGCGTAACCGCCAAGCACATAAAGCTTTGGATTTTATGGAAATTCTTCGAATTAAAGGATGGACGGCAGAGATGCTGGACATAGGTGGAGGATTTTCGGTTCAGTATTGTGAGCCATCCCAGTGGGAAATGTTTCGGGAAAAAGTTATTGATTCACCGGATAAGCGAGACTATTTTCATGCTGGTCGAATTCCAGAAGGGCTTTATCCGTATGGCGGGCAGGGCAATGATGGCCCTGAAATGTTAGATGAAATTCTTTCGGGATTAGCTAATTCGCCTTCAGTTGAGAGGATTGATAGAACTAGCGCTTCGCTTGCGGAACGGCTAAAAAATGGGCGATTTCAGTTGGCCATTGAACCAGGCCGAGCGGCGTTAGATGGTTGTGGATTGAGCGTTTTTCCAATTCAGGGTGTGAAATGGAGAGACAACTACATAATTATTACTGTTGCGGGTTTAAGTATGAGTCTTTCTGAGCAATGGAAAGGCAGTGAATACATGCCTGACATGACGTTATGGGAGAATCCCTGCTCAGATGATGTCGCCAATTACATGGGCAGGCCTAGCGGTGGCAGTAATTGTCTATCGCGCTCGGTTGGTGTCTGTGTTGGCGGAAGTAGCTGTATGGAATATGACATGCTCACCTGGCGAAAGGTCCAAATGAATCGAATTCCGAGAGTTGGGGATTTGGTTATTTATCACAATACGGCTGGTTATCAGATGGATAAAAATGAAAGCGAATTTCATCAAATTCGTCTGCCCATGCGGTTTGTTTGGGAAGGTCAGGGAAGCTTGCCGAAAATAGATAGGCCTTTATATCGGGAATTGGTTTAAATGTCTAATTGGGGTCTGTCATGATTGATTTTCCATATTCTGAAAAAAAATTAAGAAAACCTTGCGCAACGTGTTCGCTTGAGAGTTGTAGTTTAATTGGAAACACGCCAATTCTTGAACTGTGTAATACCGGATCCGGAAGCCGGTTATTACTGAAGATGGATTGCCTAAATCCGACGGGAAGCGTAAAGGTGCGAATGGCGCTGGAGATGATTGTTGCTGCGGAGATCTCCGGCGAGCTCAAGCCGGGCGGAAGAATCATTGAACCCACTAGTGGAAACACTGGTTTAGGTCTGGCATTTGTGGCCTCTCAGCGGGGATACAAGTTTACGGCGATTGTGGATCATCACGCTGCCAAGGACAAGCTGCGTTCCATGCAAGCACTTGGAGCAGAGTTGGTCTTCGTCGGGGATAAAGAATCCTGTGTTCCGTCTACGAGCCTTAGACGTGCGAAGGCCGCAGAAATTGTCGCCGAGACCTCGGATGCATGGTGGCCAGACCAGCACAATAATCCCAACAACCCAGCTGGTTACTGGCAGCTTGCATACGAACTCGATGAGCAAATCCCAGAAAAGGTTGACGTTCTCGTTGCGGCAATCGGAACGGGCGGGACGTTGTGCGGTACAACGGAACATCTGAGGAAGCTTGGGCATACCGCCGAGTCGTTGGCTGTTGAACCCGAAGGCTCCATCATTTTTGGTGGGGTGCCAGGGGCATATAAGCAATCAGGTGCCGGTGCTCCGTCGGGTTTCAAAATCGGCAATAACGTCCGCTACGACCTCATCGACCATGGAGTCAAAGTTAGCGATGTCAAGGCATTCGCCGCGGCCCGAGTGTTGGCTAGGGAACATGGGCTCATGGTTGGAGGCACAGCAGGTGCTGCAATCTACGAAGGTTTGCGTCATCTACACGAGTTTCAGGCAGGAACAACAATGGTCGTCATTGTTTGTGATGCTGGTGAGAAATATCTCGACACAATTTTTGATACTGATTGGCTTCAGAAAAATCATTTGTATTCAGAAGTTATGGAGCGTCAAGTTTCGCGAATGCTCAGAGCCTATGGTGATTCTCGTGCCATTGCTAATTCCTTCGAGGTGGCCGGGTGATAGATCCAGCTCGTGCAATTGGCCAGCAAACCGTGTCCTACCGTGATGTCTATTCGCTTGCGCTACCCATCGTGGGCGTTCAACTAGCGGGGGTTGCGCTAACCACGACCGATGTGCTGATGCTGCAGACCCTCGGTGTAGTGGCAATTGCCGGCGGCGGACTCGCAATGCAGTTCTACAACCAGATTCGCACCATGTGTGTCGGTATGGTCACCGCCGGAGGCAACCTAGTAGCCGAGGCCGCGTCGGAGTGGGAAAAGACAGGCGAGGAAGTTGCGGCTGAGCGAATCCGCCAAGCGGTACGCAGTTGCATGACCGTCGGCACCGCAACTGCGATCATTGGTGGCCTCATCGTGATTTCGTTTGGTGCGCTTGCACTCATCCTGCCCATCGACGACACTGTTGCCGAGCTAGCGTTCTCGATGACGGTCGCGCTTGCACCAGGCCTTATCCCGATGATTTGGCTCAATGTCCTGCGGCAGTTTGCAGTCGGCATGCGTCGGCCGGGCTCTCTGCTGGTGGTTACGCTCATTTCCATCGTTGTCAACGCTGCTCTCAACGCTGGATTCCTCTGGCTAACAAGCGTCAATGAATGGGGAACTGCATGGGGACTGGTGGGCATCGGTCTGTCGACCACCTGCGTCCAGGTTTTTACCCTGCTGTCCTTTGCTGGCTTGCTGCAAAGAGACCGTCAGCTACGGAAATTCTTCGCGGTCATTCCGAGGCCCGGCGACGCAGCATGCATGAGGCGCATTATTCGGCTTGGGATTCCAGTTTCGCTTACCTACGGCTCTGAAGCTGCGATTACTACTATCGCAGGTCTAGCGATGGGCCTGGTTAGCCCAGTCATGCTGGCAGCGCACACCGTTGTTAACCAACTCGCTTATATCGTCTACCAAGTATGTATCGGCTTCTCGCACGGAGGATCTATACTGGTCAGCCGTGCATTAGCGGATGGTGCCGAGGCAGTCAAACAGGTATCACGTCGGGTTTTGCACGCAGTGGGTATTTATCTTGCCGTCGTCGGTTTGCTCTGGTTGCTACTGGGAAAGTACGTCGTTGGACTGTTCCTTACTGATTCCAACGTTAGTGCCAATCCCGATGCACGCCATATAGCGACAATCTTGTTGTGCCTTGCCGTGCTACAGCAGTTCGCTAAAGGTTCCCAGAACGTGCTGGTGGGGCTCCTTCGTGGGCTGCGCGACACGAAGTCGGGTCTCAGTGCGACCCTTTGGGGCTACTGGGCGGTGGGGGTTCCAGCTCTCCTGATTCTTGGCCTTGGCCTTCGTTGGGAAGGATATGGCGTTTGGGTTGGGCTCATCCTTGGCTTTTCCACGACCGCTGCTCTGCTTTACCGCGCTCTGCAGCGTCACCTGCAACCCACTAGTTCCGTGTGACGGCCGAAGCTTCGTAACACCCATCCAGAAATCCTCTGAACCATCCACGTAAAGATGACGTTTTCCCTCTACCGAAGGGGATCCGAGGAGCTGAATATGCGGTCGACTGACCGCCTGCTCCGGAAAGAAGAAAATGAAGGTTAGTTCTCCTCTTACTCCAAGCGTGCTACTGCGTGACTTCCCCGCAAGGGTGCTTTTCGCGGTACTCCTATGCATGTCGCTCGTCCTTCTCGCCGCTTGCTCAGATGGAAATGGAGACGCATCCGCTAGCAGTGAGAAGCGTACCGTTGTCGATGCGCTAGGACGCGAAGTTAAAGTCCCGCAGAATGTCGAGCGAATCCTGATGGGCGGGCAGAAGATGCTTTACACGACGGCGCTTCTGAACCCAGACAATCCAACTGACAAGATCGTTGCCTGGCCAGAGGACCTGAAGGAAAACGACAAAGCCACTTACGACCGCTACGTTGAGAAGTTCCCCAAAATCAAGGACATCCCGATCACAGGCGAGATTTACAACAACACTATGTCGCTGGAACAGGCTCTGGAGTCCCGACCCGATGTCTTCGTAGTAAATGCGGGTGTCTTCGACGCGGCTAAAGATGCTGGAATCGTTGATGGATTAGAAAAGGCAGGCGTGCCGACGGTGACTGTCGACTACTTCATTGATCCAGTGAAAAACACCGAGCCCAGTATTCGAATGATGGGACAACTGCTGGGGCGTGAAAAGCAGGCGGAAGACTTTATCAACTACTACGAGAAGAAGGTCAACAAGGTCGCTGACCGCCTTGCCGAGAAGAAACCAGCACCGACACCGACATTCCTGTGGCGAGCACCCGGTTACTTTGACTGCTGCTCAACCTTCGCCAAGTCCAACCTGGCGCAGATTGTCAATTCTGCCGGTGGACTAAACCTTGGCGACGAAATGATTGATGCGAAGCAAGGGCAGGTATCGCCAGAGGCATTGGCCGGGAAGAATCCTGAAGTCATCATTGCCACAGGCGCAGACTGGGATCAGGGTAAGACTCCGGTCAAGGAAGGAAATTACGTACCGCTGGGTTACTCGGAATCGAAGGAAGAGGCGCAAAAGGCCCTTCACGATGTCGTCGGTAAGCAGCCCGCTGTGCGTGAAGTCGACGCGGTGAAAAGTAAGCGTACTTTCGTCGCATGGCATCATTTTTACGATTCGCCATATAACT
This sequence comes from Corynebacterium sp. HMSC055G02, assembly GCF_001809065.1. NCBI lineage: Bacteria > Bacillati > Actinomycetota > Actinomycetes > Mycobacteriales > Corynebacteriaceae > Corynebacterium > Corynebacterium sp. HMSC055G02. The sequence continues at coordinate 45,587 of NZ_KV795636.1, forward strand.
TCCTGGCAGTCGAGATGTTTGCAAAGGCCATGCACCCGGACTTGTTCGGCGACATTGACACTGAACGAGAGGTACAGGACCTGCACGATAAGTTCCTGCCAATCGAGGCCTCGGGCACCTTCTGGACTGGGCTGGAGTGATGTCGAACATGCAAGTTTCGCACGGAAACCTGGCAACAACGCAGGGGAGCGGAGACGCCGTTCGCGGGGAGCAGGAAGACAGCCCTGATAGAGTAATGGTGCAGTCAACCTTTCACTGGTATCAGCGCGCAGCACGGAAGAAGTGGGTGATAATCGCTCTGATTACTGTGGTGTTGGCTTTGACATCGCTTGCTGACTTTCTACTCGGTGGCGGTAGCATGCCTGCCAGCGAAGTTTTGCATACATTGACCCATCCGGTTGGTGCGCGACCCATTGACCACCAGATTGTTTTCGACATTCGGCTTCCGATGACCGTGACTGCAGTGCTCGTCGGAGCGACGCTGGCAGTGGCGGGCTCACAAATGCAGACAATTCTGGGAAATCCCCTGGCCGAGCCGTACACCCTGGGCGTGTCAGCGGCGGCCGGATTCGGTGCTGCCCTGGCTGTGGTCACCGGCTTCGCTTCTGAGGGAATCGGTGCGGTGCTGGGGATGGCCGGGACTGCGTGGGTGTTCGCGATGCTGGCCTGCGCTGCGATTCTGCTCTTTTCCCGATTTCGTGGCCCAGGAGTCGAGGGGATGATTCTTCTCGGTATCGCGATTGTATTCTTTTTCGACGCTCTACTGGCCCTGATGCAATACCTGGCCTCGGAGACGCAGTTGGAACAGGTTGTGTTCTGGACGATGGGTAGTCTCACCCGCTCGAACTGGACGCAGATTGCGTTGCTCGCGGTGATATTCGTGATGGGGCTACTCTTCTTTTACCTCAATGCCTGGTCGCTGACTGCATTCCGGATGGGAGATGACCGCGCAAAAGCCCTTGGCGTCGACGTTGATCGACTGCGTGCGCTGACCCTTATCGTGGTGTCCTTTATGGCGGCAACCGCTGTGTCGATGGCCGGTACGATTGGATTTATCGGTCTCGTCGGCCCACACGTTGCGCGCTTACTGGTAGGCGAAGATCAACGTTATTTTCTTACTGCTTCGACTTTGGTAGGGGCGCTGCTTCTGGTTGCGGCATCGGCAGTGTCGAAGGTGATTCAACCGGGTGTAATTCTTCCCGTAGGCATTATTACCGCAATTGTAGGAGTGCCCGTATTTGTCGCGATTATCGCTGGCCAGAGGAGGAAGATGTGGCTTGGCTAAAGGCAAGTCGCTTTGTCGGGAACGACGCTGTACATGGTCATCACGACAGCCCCAGTAAATCTGACGGTAAACCCCTCGGCGAAACCCCTCCAGAATCGTCCGCTCTTAGCGCGCGAGGAGTGTCTTTTGCTTACGACGGCCATCATGTCCTGCACAATGTCGACGTTGGGCCTCTTCCGATGGGAAGCGTGACTGCGTTGGTCGGTCCCAACGGAGCTGGCAAATCGACACTGCTGAGGTGTTTGGCGGGCCTTGAAAACTGCTCGGGGCAGGTACGTGCTGAAAGATCTCTATATTTGCCACAGGACCCTCCGCCGCTGAGCTCATTGACCGTGTACGAAAGCGTCCTGCTTGCCCGGCAACAGTCGTTTTCTGGGTTTTCTGCACTGCGTGTCGGATCCACAGTGCGGGCAGAAGTGCAGGCCACCATTGAACGACTTGGGTTGGTTGCGTTGTCATCGCGGCTGATGTCTGAGTTGTCTGGGGGACAGCGGCAGTTGGTGAGTTTTGCGCAGGCGGTTGTGCGACGACCTCGGGTATTGCTTCTCGACGAGGCCACCAGCGCACTCGACCTGCGTAACCAATTGATGCTTCTCGGGCAGGTACGCAAGTGTGCGCGGGAATTGCCCTGCGCGGTAGTGATGACACTTCATGACCTGGGGCAAGCGGCGCGCTTTTGCGAACATGTCGTTGTTCTAGCCGATGGTCGGGTCAGCAGTGCAGGGCCTCCGGCAGAGGTCATTAATGAAGCTATGCTGCGAGAGGTTTATCAGGTAGAAGGTGCGGTGCTCCCGACCCGCAATGGCGGGCTGGCGGTCGAAGCGTCGGAGGCACTCTAGCGCAGACCCGTGACTGTAGCGCACGCTCTCGGCTGTTCTACAGCCACGAATGAGCGCTAAAGTGCAGGGCCCGACGAGCGCCCCAGCCGGCGCCCCCCCCTAACTGCCCCTAGTAGTAGAACGGGAACTCGTCCCAGTTCGGGTCTCGCTTTTCCAGGAACGCTTCCTTGCCCTCGACGGCCTCGTCGGTCATGTACGCCAGGCGAGTAGCCTCGCCAGCGAAGACCTGCTGGCCCATCAGGCCGTCGTCGGTCAGGTTGAAGGCGAACTTCAGCATGCGCTGCGCCGTCGGGGACTTACCGTTAATCATGCGACCCCACTCGACCGCGACATCTTCCAGGTCAGCGTGGTCGGCGACCTCGTTGACGGCTCCCATGCGGTGCATGGTCTCAGCGTCGTAGGAGCGGCCGAGGAAGAAAATCTCGCGGGCAAACTTCTGACCAACCTGCTTCGCCAGGTAAGCCGAGCCGTAGCCGGCATCGAAAGATCCCACGTCAGCGTCGGTCTGCTTAAAGCGGGCCTCCTGGCGCGATGCCAGCGTCAGGTCACACACGACGTGCAGGGAGTGTCCGCCACCTGCGGCCCAGCCATTGACCACGGCAATGACAACCTTCGGCATAGTGCGAATTAGGCGCTGCACCTCCAGGATGTGCAGGCGACCTCCCTCGACCTTGGCGCGCGCGGTATCGATGGTGGATGCGTCCGCGGTAGCGTCGTCATGCTCGTGGGACGTTGCGTACTGGTAGCCGGAACGACCACGAATGCGCTGGTCGCCACCCGAACAGAATGCCCAGCCACCGTCCTTAGTGCTCGGGCCGTTACCGGTCAGCAGCACTACGCCGACATCGGGAGTGCGACGCGCGTGGTCGAGCGCGCGGTAGAGCTCATCGACGGTATGCGGGCGGAATGCGTTACGAACCTCCGGGCGATCAAACGCAATACGCACAATGCCGTTCTCGCGGCCCTCGCCGACGTGCCGGTGGTAGGTGATGTCGGTCAAATCCTCAAAACCATCAACCGTCTTCCACTGCTCGGGGCGGAAGGGGTTATCGGTCGAGTACTTCGCGGTATCAGTCATGGCTCCCAGCATAAAGGTCTCTAGCATGAGGGGTATGTCTGTGTCCGCTGCGCCCAACATCCAGCTTCCGCCAATCGACGACATCCTCGACCGCGCCCACGTCGTCGCGCTGCCCATGGCAGTGAAATTCCGTGGCGTCACCACCCGCGAGGCACTCCTCATCGACGGCCCCGTCACCTGGGGCGAGTTCGCTCCCTTCCTGGAATACGAGGCGTCCGAGGCCGCCGCGTGGCTGCGCTCGGCCATCGAATGCGCATACGTCGGCCTGCCCATCCCGAAGCGCGAGTTTGTCGAGGTCAACGCCACCATCCCCGCCGTCACACCCGACCAGGTGCCGGAGGTCGTGGCGCGCTACCCCGGGTGCCGCACGTTTAAGGTCAAGGTCGCAGAGAGCGGCCAATCGCTTAACGACGACATCGAGCGCGTAGCCGCCGTCCGCACCGCGGTGGCCGAAGCTTATGGCTATGAACCTGTCGTGCGGGTCGATGCGAACCGTGGCTGGTCGGTGGAGCAGGCAATCCGCGCCGCTCATGAGTTGGGGCCGCTGGAGTACATGGAGCAGCCCGTTGCGACTGTCGCCGAGCTCCGCGCGGTCCGCGACGCAGTGGGGGAGTTTTGTCCGATTGCTGCCGATGAGTCGATTCGCAAGGCCGAGGATCCGTATTTGGTTGCGCGCGAACAGGCGGCGGACGTGGGCGTAATGAAGGTCGCGCCGCTTGGTGGACCACGCTGCTTGCTTCGGTTGGCCGAGGAGCTCGCGATGAAGGTGACGGTCGCCAGCGCCCTGGACACCGGTGTTGGCATGGCCGCCGGTTTGTTCACGGCGGCGGCCCTGCCTGCCACAGAGCTGCAGCCGGAGCCGAACGCGGCGGGTTTGGCCACGTCCTCGCTGTTTATCGAGGACGTCATCGAGCCCCGGCCACTTATCGATGGCCGACTGCCCGTCACCAACCCCGCGCCCGACCCTTCCCGCCTGGCCGAGCTCGCCGCGCCGGGCCCCCGCCGCGATTGGTGGTTCGACCGCCTCCGCGCGGCGTATGCCCATCTATAACGCCAAGAAAGTGACTAGGTTTATGACACTTTGAGCCCGAAAAACGGCTTCCAAACTGACATAAACCTAGTCAGTAACTTCCGGCAAGTAGCCTATTGAGTGTGAACAATAACCAGGACACCCCTCAAGACCCGGACACCGGCGCGGCCGAAACCACTCACGCCGTCCAGTCCACACAAGCCCCATCCGCAGTGGTAGCGGGCCTCATCGTCGATGAGCTGCTGCGTCTCGGCATGGTCGATGCCGTGGTGTGCCCGGGTTCCCGGTCCGCCCCACTCGCCCGCGCTCTGGTCCAGGCCGCTGACGCGGCGAAGGTTCGCCTACACGTGCGCATCGATGAACGCTCCGCGGCCTTCCTCGCCCTCGGCCTGGCCTCGCGCACCCGCAAGGTGACCCCGGTAATTACAACGTCCGGCACAGCAGTGGCGAACCTCGTGCCCGCCATGGTGGAAGCCACCGCGTCGGGCATTCCGCTGCTGGCACTGACCGCCGACCGCCCCGCGCATTATCGAGGCACTGGCGCGAACCAGACCATCGTCCAGGACCGCCTGTTCGCTGATGCCTCCGTCGTCGAGTTCGATCTGGACGGCACCGCCCCGGTCATGAAGGCCACCGCCGCGCAGATCCGCGCTCGCATTGATCGCGTTGTCGCCGCCATGGCATCCGGCGCCGGCCACCTTAACGTCCGTTTTGTCGAACCGCTCGTGCCTGACGACGACTCCGTCGCCGACATCCCCGAGGGCCGCGCCGATGGCGGCCCCTGGACCACGATTGCGCCTACCAACAGCAACAACGTCGGCGTGGCCGCCACCGCAACCGGCCCGGCCAACGCGGCTAGCACAGCCACAATTGACATCAGCCGCCGCACACTCGTGATTGCGGGTTCGAATGCCCCGCACCTGCCGGCGCTGGAGGATTTGCCAACCATCGCTGAGCCGAATGCGTATGCGCCGGCGCACCCGGTGCACCCGCTCGCGGCGGGCACTTTCGCGCAGATTCCGCCGGAGCAGATCGTGCTGGTCGGCAGGCCGACGCTGCACCGAGGTATCTCTAAGCTGCTGGCCAATCCGGATATCGAGCTGACCGTTGTCTCCGAAGCGGAAAACCACGGTTTTGGGGTGGAGTTCCCGGATGTGACGGCGAACGCAAGGGCCGTCGTTAGGCATGTGCAGACTGTGGGGGAGCAGGACCCGCAGTGGACGAAAATCTGTGAGGCCGCCAGCGAGTTGGCGGTGAAGTCCGTGCGAGAGACGCTTACCGAGTCGATTGAAGCGGAGGAACCGCTGACCGGATTTCATGTGGCGGCGGCTCTGACGGACAGCCTGCGCACGGGTGACAATGTGGTGCTGGGCGCGTCGAACCCGGTGCGCGATGCGTCGTACACGGGCCTGCCTTTCCCCGGTGTGAACACGTATGCGGGACGAGGTGCCGCGGGCATCGACGGCACGGTGGCGACGGCAATCGGTATTGCGCTGGCGTCCGACCGCGAGCATGCCGACGAGATCCGCCCGCCGCGGACGATTGCACTTATGGGGGACCTGACGTTCCAGCACGACTCCGCAGCGTTGGCAATTGGGCCGCTGGAGCCGAGGCCGGAAAACCTCACCATCGTGGTGGCCAATGATGCAGGTGGCGGTATTTTCGAGACGCTGGAGGCGGGCAGCCCGGTTCTGCGGGGAAGCTTTGAGCGCATCTTCGGCACCCCGCAGGGCGTGGACTTTGAGGGCATCTGCCAGGCTTACGGGGTCGAGCACGTGCGCGTTGACCGCCTCCCAGATCTGCTCGCGCAGTTGCACCCGGATACCGACGTCGATGGCATCCGCGTCATTGAGGTGGCGACCACGCGTGCGACGCGTCGGCAGTTGCATCACAAGCTGGCATACAATGCGGAGATTGGGGTGCTGGACAAGCACTAGCTGGACAAGGCTCGCTGAACAAGCACTAGCTGGCCGGCAGCATCCAATCAGAGCTGGAAACAATCAGAGACAGAAAAATAGGGAGGTCGCGACCGCCATGCAGTGGAAAACTGCCCTGGCCAATTGGCCGCGCCTCCTTCGTCAGGTACTGCTTTTTGTAATCATCTGCCTGCTGCTGTCGTGTCTGGCCATGGTGGTTGGCTGCTTCATTAATGACCGCAATATCGAGTCGAACATGGGGCAGTCCGTAGCCAATGTGCGCTCGGTCGAGCTCCTTCGCACCACGGTTGATTTCGTCGACGAGAATGGTGATTTTCAGTCGCCACCAACCGGTTTGCTCTATCCCGTTGGTCTGGAAGAGGGGCAACGCGTCCGCGTCGAATACGACCGCACTGATCCCAATGTCGTCCGCGTCGCCGGACGCACATGGACGTTGTCACTTCTCCCGGCGACCAGCATCGCTTCGGTTGCGTTTATCGTCGTCGCGCCGTTGTGGTGGTTGTCGTTGCGCGCAACCCGTCGTTTACAAAGAGATCCCCAAAAGGTAAACAGAGGGTCACTTTCGCTTTCCGACGAGATGGAAAACTAGCACCATGCGCGTTGCCATCATTGCTGAAAGCTTCTTGCCCAACATCAATGGAGTGACAAACTCCGTGCTGCGGGTGTTGGAACACTTACGCCGTGAAGGACACGAGGCGCTGGTGATTGCGCCGGGTGCTCGGGACTGGCAGGAAGAGGCAGAGTTCTACTGCGACTACCGCATTGAGCGTGTGCCCACTGTGATGGTGCCGTTGATTGATTCGCTACCGATTGGTGTGCCGAACCGTCGGGTAGCGTCGGCGCTGACGCAGTTTAAGCCGGATGTTGTCCACTTGGCTTCGCCATTTGTGCTCGGTGGTGCGGGCGCGCTGACTGCCAAGGCACTGGGCATCCCGGCTGTGGCCATCTATCAGACGGACGTTGCGGGTTTTGCCAAGAACTACAAGTTGGCGGGGCTCTCCACGGCCGCATGGTTGTGGACGCGCGTGATTCACAACTCCTGCGCCCGAACGCTGGCGCCGTCGTCGCCGACTATTGAGGACCTGCAGGATCACAAGATTCGTGATGTCTACCGCTGGGGCCGCGGTGTTGATGCGGTTCGCTTTACTCCGACAAAGCGTAGTGAAGAGCTCAGGAAGCAGTGGAGCCCGGAGGGCAAGCCGATTGTTGGTTATGTCGGCAGGCTCGCGGCGGAGAAGTCTGTGGAGCGGCTGGCAGCGCTGAACGGCCGCGATGATATCCAGGTGGTCATTGTCGGCAATGGCCCGGAGCTGCAGAAGCTGCAGAAGCAGATGCCGAATGCCGTCTTTACCGGACAGCTCACCGGCGATAAGTTGGCAGCGGCATTCGCCAGTCTGGACGTGTTCGTCCACACCGGTGACTTTGAAACCTTCTGCCAGGCGGTACAGGAAGCCCACGCCTCCGGTGTGCCGGCCATCGCTCCGAACGCAGGCGGCCCGCGCGACCTGATTACCAACGACGTCAACGGCTACCTGCTGGAACCCAAGACTTTCACCCGCGATCTGTCTGAGGCGGTCGACAAGCTACTGCTCGTCGACGATGAGCTGGCACGCAAGCAGCTGCGCAACCGCTGCCGCGACACCGTGACCGAACGCACCTGGGAAGCACTGTGTGCAGACCTGGTTCGCCACTACGAGGAGGTTTCTGGGGTTTCCGCGGCCGAGACGTCAAGCAAGGTCGCAGCAGATGCGATTGATGCCTCCCATGCAGGTGCTGCTACGCGTCAGAAGTCGGTCGCGTAATCTGGACATCGTGTCTAGGGCTGATTTAACGAAAAATCCCAGCGAAGTCGCCTCGATGTTCGACGGCGTGGGGAAGAATTACGACATCACTAATACCGTGCTCACCGGTGGCATTGACCACTACTGGCGCGTGCGCACGGCAAAGCGCCTGAACCTGCAGCCTGGCCAGAAAGTCCTCGACCTGGCCGCCGGTACGGCTGTTTCATCAGTGGAGTTGGCAAAGTCTGGCGCATACGTCGTTGCCTGTGATTTCTCCCGAGGCATGCTCAAGGCCGGTGCACACCGCGATGTTCCCAAGGTCTGCGGTGACGGCATGAAGCTGCCATTCCCGGACAACACCTTCGACGCGGTGACCATCAGCTTCGGTCTGCGCAACATCGTGGACTACAAGGCGGGCCTCGCTGAGCTAGCCCGCGTGGCCAAGCCCGGAGGCCAGCTAACAGTCTGTGAGTTCTCCACCCCTGTGGTGCCGGTGTTCAGCACCTTCTACAAGGAATACCTGATGCGGGCACTGCCGCAGATTGCCAAGGTTGTCTCCTCGAACCCGGAGGCCTATGTGTACTTGGCGGAGTCGATTCGCGCCTGGCCAAACCAGCCGCAGCTTGCCCGCGACATCAATGCCTCTGGCTGGGAGGATGCCGGTTGGCAGAATCTCACCTTCGGTATCGCAGCGCTGCACTCGGCAACCAAGCCCGTGCAGTAGCTCGCTAGCTCTCAGTCGGGCTGGGTCGCAGGGTCCGTCGTAAAGCGATTCCTACTGCCAGGGCTGGCGCCCGAACCACTTATCGGAGGCCAGCGCTGTCCTCCCCGAAGCGCGCCAGAGTCGCGCCACTACGTCGCGGTCGTGTTCCGTGACCAGGTTTCCCATCAGGCGTGCGGCAACACCCATGAGCTGGCTTCCCCACGGGGCGCCGATGGTCAGCGGGCCGACCGTGGGAAGGAAGCTCGGGTACGTCAGCGTCAGCGCCAACTTGCGAGCCAGCGAGAAGCCGGTGCCGTAGTGGTCGCGAAGTAGGGCGGGCCAGGAGTGCGTCAGCCCATCGCGGCCCGCACCAATCGAACTAATCAGCTCCACCGCTAGCCGCGCCGACTCCATGCCGTAGTCAATGCCCTCACCGTTGAGCGGGTTGACCAAGCACGCAGCATCACCGAGCAACGCCCAGTTCGGCCCCGCCACATTCGACACGGCACCGCCCATCGGCAGCAGCGCCGACGTCACGTGCTCCGGCTCGCTCATCTGCCACTGATCGCGCACCTGTCCGTGGTACTCACGCAGCAACTTCTTCACGTTCGTGCGCGCCGGGCGTGCCGATGTCGCCAGCGCCCCACACCCCACATTCGCCCGGCCTTCTCCCAGCGGGAAAATCCAGCCATAGCCCGGGTGCGTATGCCCTTCGGAGTCGCGCAGTTCCAGGTGCGAGTGAATCCAGTCATCCGCTACGTCTGCGCTGTCGAAGCTGACATACGACCGTGCGGCCACGCCAAAGACGCTGTCTCGATGCCACGCACGCCCCAGCTGCTTGCCGACGGTACTGCGGACCCCATCGGCCACGAGCAACCAGCGGGCCGAGATGGTGTGTGGCTTGCCCTCGCGGTCGGAAAGCTCCACCTCGCGCACGCCATGACCCCGCGTGCCGCCAGTGTTCAGCGCTCCGAGAACCACCTTCCGCGCTGCGACTCCATCAAAGACCTGCGCACCGGCATCAGCGGCGGCATTGAGCAAGAAAGTGTCGAGCTCAACTCGCGACATCGCGGATCCGACAGCGGGGAAAGTGCCCGAGGCATCATCTGGCCAAGGTGCGGTGATGGAGCCGCCGAAGCCGTGCAGCTTGAGTCCGCGGTTGCGGTTGCGGCGCAGGAGCTCGTCGTCAAGCCCTAGACGACGTAGCTCAGCGATGGCGCGAGGAGTGAGCCCGTCGCCACAAGTTTTGTCGCGCGGGAAGCGCTGGGAGTCGACCACAGTGACCGAAAAACCGGCGCGGGCGGCGTGAATCGCGGCTGCGGAGCCGGTGGGGCCTGCGCCAACAATGAGCACGTCAGTGCTGCTGGGTAGAGCGACGGTGCCGTCGAACGTGGGGGAAACTCGCGAAATCGGGCTTGAGGTCATTGCCCCAGCGTATAACGACGTTGAAACAAATATGGGAACTGGTCTGCTAGCCACTATGCTCGTAAGGTAGTTTATTTAGCAGTTTCTTATCTTTTATCGTCAGTTAGGCAGGTCTCGAATGCGTACTGGAGACTACTCCGGGCTTAGTTCCGGAAGTGCTCAGGGCACTGGTGAGCACACCGCCACTAGTTCTCACTTCGTTGATGAGGCGCTGGAAGCAACAATCACCGAGGGAATGCGCAAGAGCGAGGACCTCCTGATTACCGAGCTGGGGCGCGGCGAGGACTTCCTAGTCGAGCGGGTTTCCCACCTAGCTCACGCTGGTGGTAAGCGCTTCCGCCCGATGTTTACCATGCTGGCCGCGCAGTTCGGTGAGAACCCGGAGTGCGATAAGGTCATCACCGCCGCGACGGTGCTGGAGCTGACGCACCTGGCGACGCTCTACCACGACGACGTCATGGATGAAGCGGATAAGCGCCGCGGCGTGCCCTCCGCAAACTCGCGCTGGGACAACACCGTCGCCATTCTGGCCGGTGACTACCTCTTCGCTGCTGCGTCCCGCCTGCTGGCAGAGCTCGGCTCCGAGAGCGTGGCTCACTTCGCTGAGACCTTCGGTGTTCTTGTCACAGGTCAGATGCGCGAGTGCCTCAACGACTTGGACCTGCCGATTGAAGAGCGCATCGAGCGCTACCTGAAGGTCATTGCCGAAAAGACCGGTGTGCTCATCGCATCGGCCGGTTATCTCGGCGCCTATCACGCCGGTGCGTCCGCCGAGATTTCCAACGCGCTGCGCCGCTATGGCGAACTAATCGGTATCGTTTTCCAGATTGTCGACGACATCATCGACATCTCCTCCAATACCGATCAGTCCGGCAAGACTCCGGGCACTGACTTGCGCGAGGGCGTCTTCACGCTGCCGGTTCTCTACGCGCTGCAGGAGGACACCCCAGCCGCTGACCGCCTCCGTGAGATTCTCGTCGGCCCAGTCTCCGACGACGCGCTTGTCGACGAGGCCCTCGAGCTCCTGGCTCAGACCAACGGTGTGGCTCGCGCGATGGAGAAGGTCAATGAACTGCTGGATGAGTCCGACCGCGTCATCGCTGACCTTCCTGACTGTGCGGCCAAGGAGGCCCTGCGTCACGTTGCTCGCTACACCGTGGAGCGCGTGGGGTAGTGGATTGAGCTCCATCGGCGAGATGGGCCTAGGGGTGAGCACTGCTCTGAGGTGAGCTCTGCTCTGGGGTGAGTTCTGCTGAGGGGTGAATCCAGGTAGGGAAATATCCTCTCGACCTGCCGATTTGTGTAAATGACAGAGTAGTGGGTAGCATTCCATTCGCACCGTTTAAGAGTGCACGCCAGATTGCCCGAGCGGCCAAAGGGAGCGGATTGTAAATCCGTCGGCATTGCCTTCGTTGGTTCGAATCCATCATCTGGCACAGTGAAATCACCGCGAGAATTTTCTCGCGGTGATTTTTTTGTAGGGCCCGTTGATGGGGATGCGGGGTAGGGGGTTAAGTAAAGAAAAGTGTGTCTTTTCCGGG